>JAYQQG010000221.1:0-1520 GCA_038145765.1 Verrucomicrobiales bacterium | reverse complement strand
AGGAATTGCCGCCGTCCATTCCCGGCGTACTCGGCAAACTGCAGCCCAAGGACGCCACCGAACCCGCGCGGCGGCTTGCCTTGGCGCGGCACCTCACGCACCCGAATCATCCGCTCACCGCACGCGTGTTGGTCAATCGTGTCTGGCAAAAGCACTTCGGTGCCGGCCTCGTGGATACGCCATCGGACTTTGGCAAAATGGGCAACACGCCGACCCACCCGCAACTACTTGATTGGCTCGCCAGCGAGTTTGTGCGGCAAGGCTGGTCCATCAAGAAACTGCACCGCCTCATCGTTGCCTCGCGCACCTACATGCAAGCCAACCGGCCCAACGAGAAGGCCGCCCGCATCGATGCCGATGCCCGCCTGCTTTGGCGATTCCCACCGCGCCGCATGGAGGCCGAGGCCATTCGTGACTCGATGCTTTATGTCGCCGGCAAACTGAACCTGAAAACCGGCGGACGCGGCTTTGATTTCTTCAACCAACGCGGCGGCCTCTCTGATTATCATCCCAAGGAAACCTTTGAGGCCGAGGGCTGGCGGCGCATGATCTATGCTCACAAGGTACGCATGCAGGCGATCGATATCTTTGGCGCGTTCGACTGCCCCGATGCCGGTCAGATGAAACCGCGCCGCACCCGCTCCATCACGCCCGTGCAATCGCTCAGCCTGCTCAACAGCCCATTCGCCAATCGGCAGGCCGGCTTCTTTGCTGAACGTGTCCGGCGCGAGGTGGATAAAGATCCCCGTGCCCAAGTGAAACACGCCTTTCGCCTCGCCACCTCGCGCGATCCCAATCCCCGCGAATTGGCCGCCCTCACCACCCTCACCCAACAACACGGCCTCGAGCAGGCCTGCCGTGTGTTGTTCAACACCAGCGCATTTTTGATGATCCCATGATGTACTCACGAAAATCATGCACGCCTGCGTGCTGCCGGCGCCTCGCCAGCAGAAGGTTGACGAATGTTGTTCACCCAAGACCTGCCGGCGGGGCGCCGGCAGCACGATTTACCCCATGATGCATCGGCGGCAATTTTTGACGCAGTCCATGCACGGGTTTTCCGGTGTGGCACTGGCGGCGATGTTGGCCCAGGACGCCAATGGCACCGCGCCGCACTTTGATCCCACCCGGCCGTATGCCCCGCGGCCGACGCACTTTGCGCCGAAGGCGAAGCGAGTGATCGAGGTGTTTTGCTCAGGCGCCTTGAGTCATGTGGACACGTTTGATTACAAGCCGGAGCTGATCAAACGCCATGGCCAACCCTTGCCCGGCAATGAACGGCTCGTGTCGTTCCAGGGCCCGAACGGCAATCTGACGAAGCCATTGTGGGATTTTAAGCCGCGCGGCCAATGCGGCAAACAAGTCAGCGAACTGGTGCCGCACATCGGCGAGCTGGCCGATGAACTGTGCTTTTTCCATTCGCTCACCAACCGATCCAACACGCACGGGCCGGCGGAGAATTTCATGAACACCGGCTTTGTGTTCGACGGGTTCCCGAGTATGGGCGCATGGATCAACTA
>JAYQQG010000220.1:0-1716 GCA_038145765.1 Verrucomicrobiales bacterium | reverse complement strand
CTCCTTGGCCGGCTCGAGCATCGACCGCACCAAATACGCCGCGTCCATGCGCCCAATCAAATCCAGCGGCGGCCCGAGGTTGCTGCCCACCTTGCCGATCTGGTGGCACCGAATGCACTGGGCTGCCGCGTGATTCATCACCAGCGCCCGTCCGCGCAACACATCGCCCCCATGCATCAATCGGTCAGCCGTTTCCGGCAGCGATTCGCCCAACCCCTTGGCGGCCTCCCAAACATCCAGCCGCAAGGCCGCATCCAGTTTGCCCGCGCGATAGGCCGTGACCAACCGGCCAAACTCCGCCGCCGCACCCGGCTCCTTGGACACCGCCAGTTGCCGCACCGCCGCACCCCGTCCCGGCGCCTTGGCATCCTCAATCAAGGCCATCAACAACCCCACCACCGGCACGCCCGCCTTGGCCGCCTGCGCCCGGGCCGCGGCTCGCACCTTGGCGTCGGCTGAGGCCAATCCGTGCACCACGTACACGCGCAATTGCGGATGTTGCGTGCGGCCCAGTGCATCCAGAAAACGGCTCTGCACCTTAGCCGGCCAACCGGCAAAGCCCGCCTCCAGGTCTTCCAGCCAGACCGCATGCCCCAGTTGTCCCGCGCCGTTCAACAACACTTCCAACAATTCCGGATCGCGCGCGATGATCGGGCGCAATTGTTTCACGGCTGCATGCACCGGCGCGATGTCGCGCGGGGCCAACTTGCGAAAACGTCCTTCCACCGCACAGAGCACCGGCGGCTTGGCCCACCAGAGGATGGATGCCAGCGCGGTGCGTCGCAGCGCGGCACTGGCCGGTTGCTGCTCGAGATATTGCGCGAGCCATTGCAGCGACTCGCTGGTGCCCACGCGAAAAGCGGCGTTGATGGCGCGCCGCAGAAGGGCTTCGTTTTTCAGTTCAGCACGCCGCAGCACACCGGCGAGATCCGGCAGGGCGGCGGGGATGGAGAGATCATCATGAATCGCCCGCGCAGCCTCGAGCACCACCAATTCATCTTTGTCCGCGAGGAACGCCCGCACCTCGGGCGCTTCCAAACGGCGCAACGCCACGATGGCCGCCAGCCGCACATTGCGGTCGGCATGAGTGTGCAGTGCGGCCAATTGCTTCGGCGTCATTGCCCCGGCCAAACCCATGATGCCTGCATGACGCTGGTACGGAGCGCTCCCGTCGCGCTCAATGAATTCCACCAAAGCCGTTCCGGCCGCCGAGGCCTTGCGATTGCCCAGCGCGATGGCGGAAAAGAATCGCACGCGCGGCGCTTCATGCGTGAGGCCGGGGAGCAGTTCGCGATCAAAGAGCTTAGAGCGGGTGCCCAGTTCGCCCGTCACCTTGGCGGCCTGCGCGCGCACTTCGGGATCGGCCTCCTGCCAGGCGGCGGACAGGCCGATCAACCGCGCCGGTTCGCGCCGTGCCATCATGCCGATGCCCCAAACCGCATGCAGTTTACCCAGTGCCGTGCCCTGTTGCAGTTGGCCCACCAACGCCTCCATGCCGTCCGCTCCGCGCCGAGTCAGCTCGAACTGGCCCTTCATGCGCACGCGTTGATCGGCGTGGTCCAGCCATTTGGCGAGCGTGGCGATCGGTTGTTTGGCCGAGTCGCTGGCAAGAATCGTTTGGGTTTCACCGCGCAACGGATGTTGTTCTTCCTTCGGCAGATCAAACCGGTACACGCCGTTCGCGTACGAGGAGGAGTAAAGCGCGCCGTCCGGGCC
>JAYQQG010000219.1:0-2103 GCA_038145765.1 Verrucomicrobiales bacterium | reverse complement strand
TCAAGCGCCACGGCCAGCCGCTGCCGGGCAATGAACGGCTGGTGTCGTTTCAGGGGCCGAACGGCAACCTCACCAAGCCGTTGTGGGACTTTAAGCCGCGCGGTCAATGTGGCAAACAGATCAGCGATCTCGTGCCGCACATTGGCGAGCTGTCCGATGAACTCTGTTTTTTTCATTCGCTCACCAACCGATCCAACACGCATGGGCCGGCGGAAAATTTCATGAACACCGGCTTTGTGTTCGATGGGTTTCCAAGCATGGGCGCGTGGATCAATTACGCGCTCGGCAGCGAAAACCAAAACCTGCCGGCGTTCGTGGCCATTGAGGATCCGCGCGGCATGCCGCAGAGCGGACCGAACAACTGGGCTAACGGCTTCCTGCCCGCCGCCTTCCAAGGCACGCCCTTCAGCAGTACCAAGCCGATCCGTTTTCTTGAACGCCCTAAGGACATCAGCGCCGAGAAGGACGCGGCCGCCCGGTCGGCCCTGCGCGCGCTGGAGACCGAGGCGCAGTCGGCCTTTCCCGGAGACGCCAAACTGGCCGCGCGCATTGCCAGCTACGAACTCGCCGCGCGCATGCAACTCACCGTGCCCGAGGCCGCCAACCTCAAGGCTGAACCGGCGCATATCCGCAAGCTGTACGGTGCGGACAGCGACGACCGGCACCAGGCCGCCTTCGCCGAGAACTGCATCCTGGCCCGGCGCCTAGTCGAGCGCGGCGTGCGGTTTGTGCAACTCTTCAACGGCGCCTACGCCTCCGGCGGCCGCATCAACTGGGACGGCCATTTCAAGCTGAAAGAACAATACGACGTGCACGGCCGCATCCTCGACCAGCCCGTCGCCGGCCTCTTGCGCGACCTGAAACAACGCGGCCTGCTCGAGGACACGCTCGTTGTGTTCGCTACTGAATTCGGCCGCATGCCGATGTTTCAGGCCGGCACCTACGGGCGCGACCACAACCCGCACGGCTTCACCGCATGGCTCGCCGGAGCCGGTGTGCGAGGCGGCATGAGCTACGGCGCCACCGACGAGTTTGGATTCAAAGCAGCGGACCAGCCCATCACCCCGCACGATTTCCACGCCACCATCCTCCACCTCCTCGGTCTGGGCCACGAAAAGCTCACCTTCTACCACAACGGCATCCAACGCCGGCTCACCGACGTGCATGGGCATGTGATTAAAGAGGTTTTAAGTTAATTGGTTCTCGGTTCTCAATTGAAGCACAACTCGAGCATCGTTATTGCAGCCATTTTGGCCGGAGGGCTGAATGATAATAGCCCAGTGCTTCAGCGCTGGGTTTCGGCGTGGGATTTGGAAAAGTCCCGGAGGGACGACTGATGGCCTGCTGATTTTCAGCCGTCCCTCCGGGACTTCCTTCGGAGTCACCACAGCGTCCCAGCACTTAAGTGCTGGGCTATTCTCGGACGCTCCCTCTGGGAGCGAATTCGACAGAGGGAATTGGTTTCAGCCGCGAACCGGGCACCGAGAACCGCGTACGATCAATTCTTTCGTTTATCAATCACCTTTACGTCGCTCGGCAGCGGAATCTTTTTAAAGTCCAACACCTTGCCATCGACGACGATCTCAATGGCGTAGATAGTGCATTGGGTCATGTAATAGCCGGGCGCCTTAGCGAATTTGGTTTTCACCGGCTTCACGGGTTTCACCGGCTTGCCAGCGCGGGCGGGCGACTAGGTGAGAATTCGGATGCCGGCCGTTTTATTCTTGGCCGGACGCGTATCCCAAAACATCACCAGCGGCCCTTCCCGGAAAGTCAGCGGCACATCCTTCGGCCGCAGCTTCAGCACATGCGGCCACATGGCCTCGAACTGCTCGCGGTTCTTGAAAGAAATTTCAAAACTATTGTGCGCCTTCCCCTCGTGAATGCGCCCGTGGCTCCACGTCCACGTCTGCGCCCGCAGCGGCTCCAATTCTTTCGGCCAATCCTTCGGCCACCACCCGCCCGGTCCGCCGGTGGAAAGGGCTTGGGCTGGCAGGGTTAAAAGGGGAAGGATGAAGGCAAATAAAAATGAAAGGCCAACATTCATGATGGGTTGGACGGGATATTGTTGGCTAAACCTTCAGATGATGGACGGCTTTCTTG
>JAYQQG010000218.1:0-2194 GCA_038145765.1 Verrucomicrobiales bacterium | reverse complement strand
TTTGCTCAAGGGCCAGTTGATAGGCCGCCTTGAGCTGGCCAAGGATCTCCGTCTCGCCCAGCACCATCGAATCCAATCCGCTGGCCACCTTAAAGAGATGTTGCACGGCGGATTCGCCGGCGTGTTCATAAAAAATCTCGTCCAACTCCCCATCGACCTCGCGTCCCTTTAGGAGAAAAGCCCGCAATTCATTGAGCAACGCCTGCGGCTCAGCGTCGGTTGCCGCGTAAAGTTCCACGCGGTTGCAGGTGGACAGAATGACCGCGCCCGTGGCCGCCGTCTCGGCCCGCAATGCCTCGAGCAACGCCGGCAACTCGCCATCCGGCAAAGCGAACCGTTCGCGCACGGTGACCGGCGCGGTGCGATGATTGAGGCCTAGGCAAACGATGGACATTAGTTGGCAGGCGGTTGATGGAGCGGCGACAACAGGTACACGCCCCAGAATGTGAGCAGCACAAACAAAAAGCTGCCGAGTGTGCCCCAAGCAAAGCGGCGCCCGCTTTGGGCATGGCGTTTTTGCAGCACCAACAGCACCAGATAAAAGAGCCACACGCCGATGACCCAAAGCATCTCGGGATCAGCCTTGAACCAGACTTTTTTAACTTGATGCAGATAAGCGCTGCTCGTGATTAGCCCGGCGGTCAACAGGCCAAAGGCAATCCAAACCAGCCGTGTCATGGCCACTTCGATTCGTTCCAACGAGGGCAGTTTGGAGAGGATGGCGCGAAACTTGTGCAGTTTGAGATCCTTTTCCTGCGTGAGATACATCACCGCGCCCACTGCGCTGAGACCGAAACCGCCGAAGGACAGCAGCAGCAACGCCTTGTGCAAACTGCTGAGGGCACCGGAAAATTCGTGTTCACCCTGGGCCAATTTTGGATCCATATCCGGAATCAGGGCGAACACCCCCAGCACAAACAACAACGGCGAGGCGAACGCGCCGATGAACCGGAACCGCTGCCACGCGCCCACCACGAGGTAGCCCGCCACCATCGTCCACATGATAAACGCCGTGGCTTCATAGAGATTGTTAATGGGGCAAGCGTTCAGGCTGAACCCGCGCTTGGCCATGGCGATGGTGTGCAGCACCAGCCCGCTGGCGAGCACGCCATACACCACCCAGTCATCCCGCTGAAACCCCTTCCGCCACAGGAACACGGAATACACCATCGCGATGCCGTACAACGTCACCGCGCAGCAAAAAAATGTTTTATCCGTCCAGTCCAAGGGAGCGGAGACCTTAGCCATATTTTGGGTTTTTTCGCAATTCAAATGGAATCCTTGATAAATCGCGCTTGTGCAGGCGTCGAATGGGCCGTTTTACTCACTGCATGCGCCGGAGGTGGCCCATCCTTATTTTGCTTCTGTGTACGACCCTGTTCACTCGGTCGGAAGAGGTCATCTATCGTCCGGCTCAAGCCAAGGTCCCCGCCTTACCACGGGAATTTCGCGGCGCTTGGATCGCCACAGTCAATAACATCGATTGGCCTTCCAAACCGGGCCTACCGGTGGCCGAGCAGCAACGCGAACTCTCAGCACTCATTCATTCGGCGGCCCGTCTCAAGCTCAACTGTCTGATTTTTCAAGTAAGACCGGCCTGCGACGCCCTATATCCTTCCGTACTGGAACCGTGGAGCGAATATCTCACCGGCAAAATGGGCCAAGCCCCGAATCCGCTCTGGGACCCGCTGGCCTACGCCATTCGCGAGGCACACCGGCAGGGCATCGAATTGCACGCATGGTTTAATCCCTATCGCGCCCGATACAAATCCGCCCGAGGCCCCACCGCAGCGAATCATGTTAGCCGCACCCAGCCTCAACTGGTGCGACAATATGACGGCTACCAATGGCTGGATCCCGCCGAGCCTGCCGCAGCGGCACATTCCCTGAAAGTCATGCTTGATGTCGTGCGACGTTATGATGTGGATGGCATTCATATTGACGACTATTTCTACCCCTACCCCGCCGCCAACCGTGCCCCGTTCCCCGATGATGCCAGCTGGAAAAAATTCCGTGGCGATATGGACCGCAAAGACTGGCGCCGCATGCACATCAACAACTTCATCAAACGCCTCCATTCGGAGATTCACAAAATTAAGCCCCATGTAAAATTTGGCATTAGCCCCTTCGGAATATGGCGCCCCGGTTACCCCAAGCAAATCAAGGGCCTCGACGCTTACGACACGCTCTACGC
>JAYQQG010000217.1:0-2256 GCA_038145765.1 Verrucomicrobiales bacterium | reverse complement strand
ATGCACAGTTGTGCCGCCGTTCACGTGGATGTTTTGGCCGGTGACAAAGCTGGATGCCTCGCTGGCCAAATAGGTTACCGTTCCGTCGAGATCCTGCGGCACACCCCAGCGGCCCATGGGGATGCTGGCGAGGTAACCGTCCTTGAGCTCCTGCGGATCCTTCTCGTGCCGCTCCACGGGGATCCAGCCGGGCGCGATCATGTTCACCGTGATGTTCCACTCCGCCAGCTCATGCGCGAGGCTGCGGTTGAACCCATTCTGGCCGCCCTTCGCCGCCACGTACGCCGTGAACGGCTTCACACCCAAATGAAACACCTCCGAGCCGATGTTGATGATGCGCCCCCACTTTTGCGCCTTCATGTGCGGCAACACCGCGCGCGTGACGAGGTACGGGCTCTTGATGAAAAAATTGAGCATGCTCTGGTAAAATTCCCAGTCGTATTCCTCGATCGGTTTCTGCGGCTGATCCGGCGTGGCGTTCAGCACCACAATATCCACCGGCCCGAGCTGCTCCGTCGCCTCGGCCACCAGCCGGTTGACCTCAGCTTCATCCGTGACATTCGCGCGAATCATCGCGCCTTCCGCGCCCGTCTCCTGAAACTCCGCAAACGCCTGTGCCGCGCGTTCCTCGTTATTAAAATAATTCATGGCCACCTTGGCCCCCGCACGCCCCAGCGCCCGCGCCATTACCTTGCCCAACCCGGTGGAACTGCCGGTGACCAGTGCCACTTTGCCGTCTAAAGAAAAGAGATCGTTGCTCATGCGAGGGAAAAATGACACGGATTGCACAGATTTTCACGAATTGATTTCCGTGTGAATCCGTGAAATTCGTGTCTATTCGATTACCTCCCGCACCACCTTGCCGTGCACATCGGTGAGGCGATAGTCCCGGCCGGCGTGGTGGAAGGTGAGGCGTTCGTGGTCGAGGCCGAGGAGGTGCAGGAGCGTGGCTTGCAGATCGTGAATGTGCACGGGGCGGTCGGCGATGTGGAAGCCCAGTTCGTCGGTGGCGCCGAGGGTGGTGCCGCCTTTCACGCCGCCGCCGGCCATCCATAAACTAAATGCCTGCGGATGATGATCGCGGCCCGCGGTGCGGTTGAGGGTGGGGTTGCTCTCGACCATCGGCGTGCGGCCGAATTCACCGCCCCAAATGACCAGCGTGTCGTCGAGCAATCCGCGTTGCTTGAGATCCTGCACGAGCGCCGCGCTGGCCTGGTCGGTGGCGCGGGTGTTGTTGGCGACATTGCCGGCGACGTTGGAATGGGCGTCCCAGCCGGAGTGATAAATGTTCACACAACGCACACCGCGCTCGATCATGCGGCGGGCCAGCAGACAGGCGCGGGCGTAGGACGGCTTGGCCGGATCAGCACCGTACAGCTTCAACGTGGCGGGGCTTTCGCTCTTGAGATCCATCAACTCCGGCGCGCTGGATTGCAGGCGGTAAGCCATCTCGTAGCTCTCAATGCGCGTGGCGATTTCGGGATCCGGTTCCACCTCGAGGCGGCGGCGATTGAGTGCGCCGATGAGGTCGAGCGAATCACGCTGCAACTCGGCATCGACCCCGGCAGGCCGGCTGACGTTGAGGATGGGATCCCCCGAGTTGCGGAAGCGCACGCCCGCATGTTTGCCGGGCATGAAACCGGCCGACCACAGGGCCGAGCCGCCGCTGATGCCGCCGCCGGTGGAGAGCACCACGAAGGCCGGCAGATTATCCGTCTCCGCACCCAGCCCGTAGCTGAGCCACGATCCCAGGCACGGCCGGCCGGGTTGGGCGAAGCCCGTGTTCAGGAAAATCTGACCGGGCGCGTGATTAAACTGATCGGTGTGCATCGATCGGATGATGGCGATGTCGTCCACCACCTTGGCCAGATGCGGCAGCTTGTCGGAAAGCTCCGCGCCACATTGGCCATGGCGCGCGAAAGGAAAACGCGGCCCGAGCACCGCCGCATCGCGCTGGATAAAGGCGTAGCGCTGATCGCCGATCACCGAAGGCGGCAACGGCTTGCCCTCCAGCACCTTGAGCTTGGGCTTGTTGTCGAACAACTCCAGCTGACTCGGTGCGCCGGCCTGAAACAAATGAATCACCCGCTTCGCCTTCGGGGCAAAATGCGTGCCCGCCGGCTTGGCAAAGGAGTTCGTCAACAACCCCGCCAAAGCCATCTTCCCCACGCCATAACCGCACTCCTGAAAGAAATGCCGGCGGGTTTGGTTGGCAGAAGAATTCATGCGCGTCATCGTGCTGCCGGCGCCCGCGCG
>JAYQQG010000216.1:0-2315 GCA_038145765.1 Verrucomicrobiales bacterium | reverse complement strand
TTGACCGGGGGAATGTTCCGCTTCAAACAGGTCATGGGTGGTGCCGACAATGCGATAGCCCTTGTAGTTATCGCCGCCCGCGATCGGCACGGCTCGTTCATAATAACGTTGGTCGCGTTTACGGAAGGTTTGGTAATCCTCCGCCTTAATCAGGCCGGGGGAGGAATCCATGTGAAACAGGCTGTTGAGCACTAGTTGCAATTGCGAGCCGCGCGGGCCGAGGATGGCATCAAATCCGCCCGTTACATTCTTAAAGGCCCGTTGCGTTTGGAAATTCACCACCCATACCGACATCAACAGGCCGCAGCCCAGCCCGATGCTCACCGCAGTAATACCGGTGGAGAGCGCGTGTTGACGCAGGCTGTTGCGGATAATCATCCAAAGAGTCATGCTGCCACCTCCTTGGCTGCGTGATTGATCTCTGCGAGGTCCCGGCAAACATCAAACTGATCCAAAACCGACTGGTCATGGCTCACCAATAAGAGGGCCGCCCCGTTTTCCTCGCACACCTCCCGGATCAGCTGCAGCGCTTCCCGGGCGTTTTGTGGATCCAGATTGCCGGTGGGTTCATCGGCCAGCACGAGCTGGGGTTGATTGGCAAGCGCCCGGGCTACCGCGACGCGTTGCTGTTGGCCGACGGAAAGTTCGCCGGGCCGGTAGGCCAAACGATCGGCCAGACCGACACGCTCCAGTAATTTGGCGGCAGTCTGGGAATCGGCTTGGCCGGAAAAACTCATGCCCAACAATACATTCTCAAGGCATGTATAGCCTTGTAGCAGGTTAAACGTCTGGAAAATGTAGCCGATGTTTTGGGCGCGCAATTGATCGCGTTCGCCTTCGGTGCCGGCGGCAATATCCTGTCCATTCAGTCGAATGCTCCCATTATCCGGGCGCAGGATACCGGCAATGCAGTTTAGAAACGTGGTTTTGCCTGTGCCACTGGCACCACGCAAGGCTACCTGTTGCCCGCTTTCAAGCGTGAATTCGGGCACATCCAGCACGGTGGTAGGGGTTCCCTCCGGTGTCGGGTAGCTTTTGTTCAGTTGATGAATCTCCAGCAACGGCACGGCGGGAGGGTAGCGTGGCAAAGACGGGGTGTCCATGCCGGTTTGGTGAAAATTACACAGGTTTTTGGGCAAAAGCCCCTGTCTTTGGCGTTGACGAGCCGCCCGCCATGGCTATGATGCGCGCTCCCGAATTTTTAGGACACACACTTACTATGTCAGTTAAAGTAGCAATCAATGGTTTCGGACGGATCGGCCGCTTGGCGTTTCGTGCGATGGTGGAGCAAGGACTCGTCGGCAACGACGTGGAGGTAGTGGCCGTGGGCGATCTCGTCCCTGCCGACAATCTCGCATACCTGCTCAAATACGATTCCACCCAAGGCGCCTTCAACGGTGAAGTAAGCCACAAAGACGATGAAACGCTCGTGGTGAACGGTGCCGAGATCAAAGTGGTGAAAGCCCCGTCCCCGGCAGAATTGCCGTGGAAGGAACTCGGCGTAGACGTGGTGATCGAATCCACCGGCCTCTTCACCGACGGCGAGAAGGCCAAGGGCCACCTCGAAGCCGGCGCGAAGAAGGTGATCATCTCCGCTCCCGCCAAGAACGAGGATCTCACCGTGGTGATGGGGGTGAATGACCATCTCTATGACGGCGCGAACCATCACATCGTTTCCAACGCTTCCTGCACCACCAACTGCCTCGCGCCTGTGGTGCACGTGCTGCTCAAGGAAGGCTTCGGCATCGCCGAGGGCCTGATGACCACCATCCACGCCTATACCGCCACGCAAAAGACTGTGGACGGCCCGAGCCGCAAGGCCTGGCGTGACGGCCGCGCCGCCGCCACCAATATCATCCCCGCCAGCACGGGTGCCGCCAAGGCGGTTAGCCTCGTTTGCCCGGAAGTGAAGGGCAAGCTCACCGGTATGGCCTTCCGCGTACCGACTCCGACTGCGTCGGTGGTGGATCTTACCTTCAAGACTGAGAAGAGCACCAGTTACGACGAGATTTCTGCGGCCATGAAAAACGCCAGTGAGACCTATCTCAAAGATATCCTCGCCTACACCGAAGACGCCGTCGTGAGCACGGACTTCATTCATTGCGCCAACTCGAGCATCTATGACCAGGACGCCGGCATGGAGTTGAACGATAACTTCTTTAAGCTCGTGAGCTGGTACGACAACGAATGGGGTTACTCCAATCGCGTGGGAGACCTGCTCAAGCTTATGATCGAGAAGGGCCTTTAGAACCTTTCGACCCAACGCACAACCCATGGGAACGGCGGCCTTCGGGCCGCCGTTTCCTGTTTAGGAC
>JAYQQG010000215.1:0-2388 GCA_038145765.1 Verrucomicrobiales bacterium | reverse complement strand
GTGCGCCGCCATCGGCATTGAAAGTGTTGAACGCAATGGCCATCATTATCACCCTGGCCTCTCTCAATTGCCGCCCATCATGCAGGCCGCCGCGCTAGAGCATCATCCGGACCTCTACCACGCCGGCCCTGACGGCTGGCCTACCCTCCGCATCACCGATGGCCAGATCGACACCACCTCCATCGACAAGGCCCCCTTCGGCGTGGGCTTTGCGCCGGACCTGACCGAACTTGCCTCCGCCAACGAATGGGAACCGCCAATCACTCCGTAGCGCGCGACCTCCGCCAAGCCTACCGATTAATGCACCGGCAGCACGGTCATCAGCATTGGTGGCCAGGTGATTCCCCATTTGAAATCTGCGTGGGCGCCATTCTCACGCAAAACACATCCTGGAAAAACGTCGAATACGCCATCGCCAATCTCAAGGCGGCAAAGGCAATGTCGGCACGGCGCATGCATCAATTGCCGATCGAGGAACTCGCGCAGCTCATCCGGCCGGCTGGTTATTACAACATGAAAGCACAACGCCTCCGGCATTTTCTCGATGTACTGGTCGGGCAATTTGGCACCAGCCTCAAGCGCATGATGCAGGGTGAGACGGCCGTCGTTCGTGAACGCTTGCTGGCCATCAATGGCATCGGCCCGGAAACCGCTGACAGCATGCTCCTTTACGCCGGCGATCACCCTTCCTTCGTCATCGACGCTTACACCAAACGGATTTTCAGTTGGCACAACTGGTGCGATGAGCAAACCGATTATGACGCACTCCAGCAGCTTTGCCAAAGCTCCCTGAGCCAACGCAAGACGCCTGAGCATTTGGACTACTGGCAGGACTACCACGCGCAATTGGTTGTGGTCGGCAACCGCTATTGCCGCCCGAAGAATCCCCGCTGCGATGAGTGTCCACTGCAGCCCTTGTTACCAACCTAGCCTTGAACCGGCTGACCGTCCCTTTACCCTGTCTCCACTTGTCGGACACCACCCACAACGCCCTGATCATCGTGCCCACCTACAACGAACGGGATAACCTGCCCGGCATTGTGGAGGCACTGGGAAAATTGTCGGTGGATCTGCTGGTGGTGGATGACAATTCCCCGGACGGCACCGGCGACCTGGCCGATGAGCTCGCAGAACAACACACTTACGTGAATGTGCTGCATCGGGAGGAAAAGAACGGCCTCGGTCGCGCCTATTGTGCTGGCTTTGCCTGGGCCTTGGAGAATGATTACGAATTTGTCTTCGAGATGGACGGCGATTTCTCACATGATCCCGAGGATATCCCGCGCTTTCTCGAGGCAGCGAAAGAGACTGAGCTGGTCTTGGGCACGCGCTACAAGGGCGGCATTCGCGTGATCAATTGGCCGCTTACCCGGCTCATCCTCAGCCTTGGCGCCGCCAAGTATGTACAGTGGATCACCGGCATGCCCTTCAGCGACCCTACCGGGGGTTTCAAGTGTTTTCGCCGCAAGGCACTCGAGGCCATTGACTTGGATCAGGTGCGCTCCAATGGTTACAGCTTTCAGATCGAATTGACCCACAAGATTTGGCGGCAAGGCCTGCGTGTGGCCGAAGTCCCGATCGTGTTTACCGAGCGGGCCGAAGGCCAGTCCAAGATGTCCGGCCACATTGTCTGGGAAGCGATCTGGATGGTGTGGCGTTTGTGGATCCAACACGGGCTGCGCCGGTGGCCGAAGAAAGAGAAGAACGATGATTAGAGTTGGCATAATCGGAACCGGATTCATGGCCGTCGCGCACCTGCGCGCCTATCTCGCCGTGGACGGAATCGAGGTGGGGGCCCTGTGCAATCCCAGTGGACGCAATCTGGACGGAGATTTTTCCGACGTGCACGGCAATGTCGGCAGCGACGAACCGGTGAAGCTGGACATGTCCAACGTGGCCGCCTATCGCAGTCTCGAGGATTTGCTCGCCGATGATTCCATCGACCTGATCGACATCACCACCCCCACGTTCCTGCATCACGAACAAGCTCTCGCCGCTCTCGCCAGCGGCAAGCATGTGCTCTGCGAAAAACCCATGGCACGTACCAGCCAACAGGCCCGCGAAATTGCCGAGGCTGCGGTCAACGCCAAGGGTTTTTTCATGCCCGCCATGTGCCTGCGCTTTTGGCCGGAATGGAAATGGGTAAAAGACGCCATTGATGACGGCCGTTATGGCCGACCGCTCAGTGCGCGCTTCCGCCGCGTTGCTGAGGCACCGGCTTGGGGGCAAAGCAGTTTTCTCGACGGCGAAAAATCCGGGGGCGGTCTGCTGGATCTGCATATTCACGATGCTGATTTCGCCGCCTACTGCTTCGGCCGCCCCACCGACGTATACGCCCAAGGCCATACCATGGTAAGCGGCGAGATCGATCACGTGCTGGCTCAATAC
>JAYQQG010000214.1:0-2611 GCA_038145765.1 Verrucomicrobiales bacterium | reverse complement strand
TTGGGCGTTCATCGCGCCGAAGCGGGCGCCGTTGCCGGCGGTGAAGGGGCAGGATTGGGTGCGGAACGACTTGGACCGCTTCACGCTCGCGCGGTTGGAGGCGGCCGGGGGAAAACCGTCGGCCGAGGCGGACCGGTATCGGTTGATCCGCCGGTTGTCGCTGGATCTCATCGGGCTGCCGCCCACGCCGGACGAGGTGCAGGCGTTTATCGCGGACAAAAAGCCCGGCGCGTACGAGCGACTCGTGGATCGGCTGTTGGCCAGTCCGCATTTTGGCGAACGCTGGGCGGCACCGTGGCTGGACCTCGCCCGCTATGCGGACACCAACGGCTATGAAAAAGATCGCCCGCGTTCCATCTGGCCGTGGCGCGATTGGGTGATCAACGCGATCAACGATGACCTGCCGTTTGACCAATTCACCATCGAGCAACTGGCTGGCGACATGTTGCCCAACGCCACGCGCGCCCAGCGAGTGGCTACCGGCTTTCACCGCAATACGATGGTCAACGAGGAAGGCGGCATTGATCCGCTGGAGTTTCGGTTTCATGCGATGGTCGATCGCGTGAACACCACCGCCACCACGTGGCTGGGCCTGACGGTCGGCTGCGCGCAATGCCACACGCACAAGTTTGATCCGGTGCAGCATCGTTCGTACTACGAGCTGATGGCTTTCATGAACAACACCGCCGAGCCGGAGCTGCCCTTGCCGACGCCGGAACAAACCGCCCAACGCGAAAAACTGTTTAAAAACATCGCCGCTGCGCAGGCCAAGCTGCCGATTGATGAAAAGAAATTTGAAGCATGGCTGCAGGCGGGTCGGGCCACGGCGCTGGACTGGCGCACCATCCGCCCGCGTGACGGCTCGGCCACGCGCAGTTGGATGGAGCTGGAGGAGGACGGCTCGATCTTCGTGCAGGGCGACGCTACCAAGCACGACACGTACGAGCTGGAGTTTAGCCGATTGCCAAAGGCCATCACCGCGATTCGGCTGGAGGCCTTGCCTGACGAACGGCTGCCAAAGAAAGGTCCCGGCCGCGCCTATTATGAAGGGCCGAAGGGCGATTTTTTCCTGAGCGAAATCCAAGTGACCGCCGACGGCGCGAAGGTGGCGCTGCATAACGGCTCGCAAAATTACGCCAAGCAATGGATCGGCCGCGGTAATCCCGGCGCGATGGCGGCGCTGGACGGCGACCTCCAAACCGGCTGGTCGGCCAGCGGGCGCGAAGGCAAAACGAGCCAGGCCGTGTGGCAGTTCACGAAACCCGTGACAGCCAAGACTCTGAAGATCCGCATGGATTTCAGCCGACATTATTCAGCGAGCCTCGGACGGTTCCGCCTCGCCGTCACCACCAGCGACCAGCCGGCCAAGGCGAAGGATATGCCCTCGGAATTCGAGCGGCTCCTCACGCGCCCGGCGGAGGCGTTGGTTGGGCAGAGCCGGCATCTGCTGCGGTTTTGGTATCTCGAAAGCTCCAAGGATTTGGCCGCAGCGCGCAAACCCATTGAGGCGATGCGCAAAAAGATGCCGCGCCCGGCCACCACGCTCGTGATGCAGGAACGGCCGCTGCTGCACCCGCGCCCGACGCATCGGCATCATCGCGGCGAATTTTTGTCCCCGCGCGAAGCGGTGCGGCCCGAGGTTTTGCCGTTCCTGCCGCCATTGGCCCAGAGCCAGCCGCGCAACCGCCTCGGCCTCGCGCGCTGGCTGGTGGATGAACGCAACCCGCTGACCGCACGCGTGACGGTGAACCGCTATTGGGCCGAGCTGTTCGGGAAGGGCATCGTTCCCACGCTCGATGACTTTGGCTACACCGGCGCCATGCCCGCCGACCCGGCTTTGCTCGACTGGCTCGCGCTGGAGTTTATCCGGCAAAAGTGGTCCCGCAAAAAACTCCTGCGCACCCTCGTCACCAGCGCCACGTACCGGCAAAAAACCGCCGAGAGCTATCGGCTCTCCGCTGAACAGATCCGTGACTCCGTGTTGCGCGTGAGCGGTTTGCTGCATCCCAAGCTCGGCGGTCCCAGCGTGTTTCCGCCGCAACCCAAGAGCGTCGCCGAAGGCATCTACGGCGGTGGCGGCTGGCGCACCAGCACCGGCCCGGATCGGTTTCGCCGCAGCCTGTACACCCATCGCAAACGCACCATGCCCTACGCGATGCACGACACGTTCGACGCCCCCAGCCACGAGGCCTGCGTCGCCCGCCGCGACCGGTCCAACACGCCATTGCAGGCCTTGATGCTTTTGAACAACAACTTCATTGTCGAGGCGGCCCGCGCCCTTGGCAACTGGGCAGCGCAACAGGAAGGCGATCAGGCAACCGTCACGCGCGCACTTTTTCAGCGCGTCCTCACCCGCCCGCCCGATGCGCGTGAGATGCAAATTTTGCGCGACTATTTCGCCAAACAAAAACGCCGCTTCGAGGCCGATAAAAAAATGGCCGAACAAATCGCCGGCCCCAATCCCAAGGCCCCCGCCGCCACCATCGCGGCATGGACCGCCTTGGGGCATGTCCTGTTAAACACCCATGAATTTATCACTCGGAACTAATGTGCTGCCGGCGCCTCGCCGGCAGGCCGAAAGCAAACCATCTGCCCGCGCGGCGCCGGCACC
>JAYQQG010000213.1:0-2679 GCA_038145765.1 Verrucomicrobiales bacterium | reverse complement strand
GAAGATCCCGCTTTCCAAAAAGCCCTGCGTGAAGTGCATCAGCAATATCAACCCAACCGCGTCCTGATCGGCAACCTTGGCCCGGTGGAACCGTTCGCCAAAAAGCAAACGCCCGAGGAAGACGGTTCGCCGCTCGTTTACGTTTGCTCGGGGTCCGCCTGTCAGATCCCGACTCTGGACCCCAAGGAATTTCAGGCGCACCTCCAGCCGGCCCCGCCACGCACTCAGGATGTTTCCAAGGAATAAGGCCAACATCCGCTGCTGACGGAACTAAATCGAATTGTTCGGCAAGCCGCCCCGTGCTAAATTGGCTTGGGAGGAAACATCATGGATAAGAAACTGCAAACCACCATCGCCGTCGCATTGGCCGTGTTGCTCGTGGGCGGCGGCATCTTCTTCGGAATCCAGCAAGCCAAGAAAGGTGCCAAGTGCCCTTTCTGCGGTAAATATTACCCGCACGGCGAAATCATGGGGCACAAATTGCGTTGTCCGGAAAACGATACAGACCTCACTCCGCGCAAAGGCATTGAAGCCAACTAACCAGCGCACACAACTGCCGCGCTAGATGTAATACATCTCCTCGTCGCGATTCCGCGCCTCAAGGAGATGGGCAAAGTTGATGTCGTCGGCCGCAGCATTCACACTGTGGCGCACCTCACCCCAAGCCTGCCGCAAGACACGCGGGCATCGCTCATCCTCTAGCGCGGGCGAATCCAACACCGCGCCATCCACCGCTCGCCAAACACTGCCCAGTGAGATTTCTGCCGGCGGTTTGGTCAGTCGATATCCCCCCTGTTTTCCCCGCACGCTGGCCACGATCCCGGCGCTTTTTAGGTCGATGAGGATCTGCACGAGAAAATTGGCCGAGGTACCGACCACCGTGGCCAGTTCCTCCACCTTCCGCGCCGGGCCATCAGCCGGATGGGCTGCCAGTTCCAAGACAGCTCGCGCCGCGTAATCGGTTTTGACCGAAAGTTTCACCGCCCGCAACATAGTCCCGCTACAGCAGTGGGCCAACGGAATTCTTGGCCATGACACGGCCTGACCCTATAAACACCGCGTGAGCGGCACGTTGCGCGTCCATGAAATCTATCTCAGCCTGCAGGGGGAAAGCACCTTTGCCGGGCTGCCATGTGTGTTCGTGCGCCTGACCGGTTGTGACCTGCGCTGCTCGTATTGCGATACGGCTTATGCCTTTACCGGCGGCGAGGCCATGTCCATCGAGGCGATTCTCGATCAGGTGGATGCGTTGGCGGAGGGGTATCCCGAGCCGCCGCTCGTGGAGTTGACCGGCGGCGAGCCGTTGCTGCAAAAGGAAACCCCTGCCCTGCTCACCGCCCTGTGCGATCGCGGCTTCACGGTGCTGCTGGAAACCAGCGGCGCGCATGATATCAGTACCGTGGACAGCCGCGTGCATCGCATCGTCGATCTCAAATGCCCCAGCAGCGGTGAGTGCGATCGTAACCTTGCCGAAAACATCGCCCACCTCCAGCCCTCCGACGAGGTGAAGTGCGTGATCGGCACGCGCGAAGATTACGCCTGGGCCAAGGAACAGCTCCGCCAACTCTTTGGCAAATGCGAGGTGCTCTTTTCTTGGGTAAACCCCCTCGAAGGCGATCAAGCCAGCGACGTGCTCAAGCCTGTGCCCGCCGACCACACGCCTCTTACCCGCCGCGAACTCGCCGAAGCCATCACCGCCGACCGATTGCCCGTGCGATTTCAACTGCAACAACACAAACACATTTGGCCTGTGGATCAAAAAGGAGTTTGATGAACCCCCACCTCAAACTCTTGCAGAAATACGAGAGCCGCAATGTCACCCATCTGGCGGCGGACGGCGCGTGGCCGATTGTTTGGGAACGTGCCAAGGGCGTGCACGTTTGGGATACGGACGGCAAAAAGTATCTCGACCTTACCGGCGCCTTCGCCGTCGCCGCCACCGGCCACGCCAATCCGCGGGTGACTCAAGCGGGGCAGCTGCAACTCGAAACGTTGCCGCACGCAATGGGCGATGTGCATCCGCACGCGCTCAAGGGTCAACTGGCACGCGAACTTTCCAAGCTCACCTACGAACGCTGGGCGCGCAATGAATTCCGCCACGTGCATTATCGCTGTCTCCCGCACGAGATGCCGCCGCGCCACGCGAAAACAATCTTCTGCAACTCCGGCTTTGAAGCCGTGGAAGCAGCACTCAAGACCGCCCATCTCGCCACCAACAAGCCGGGGGTGATTGCCTTTGATGGCGCTTACCACGGGCTGGGTTACGGTGCCCTGAGCACAACGCACCGGAAAATGTTTCATGAGCCGTTCAAGAAACAACTCGGTCAATTCAGTCACTTCGCGCAATTTCCCGAGACGGACCAAGCCCGTCGGGAAACGGTTGCGCATGTCAAAAAACTGTTCAAAAAACATCTCATCGGCGCAGTGTTGGTGGAGCCTATTCAGGGCCGGGCCGGCCTGCGGGTGCCGCCATTACGTTTTCTCGGCGACTTAAAAGCGCTGTGCGAGGAACATCACGCGCTCTTGATCTTCGATGAAATCTACACCGGCTTCGGCCGCACCGGCGAATGGTTCGCTGCGGATGCCGGCAAGTTTTTTCCGGACCTCATTTGCCTTGGCAAAGCACTCACCAACGGCTTTCCGCTGAGCGCCTGTGTGGGCCGCGCCACGGTGATGGAT
>JAYQQG010000212.1:0-2843 GCA_038145765.1 Verrucomicrobiales bacterium | reverse complement strand
AGATACCCAAGTGAAAGTGCCTCAAATCGGTTGGAACGAAGTGCATGTTACCAAACCCGATTGCCCGATCTTGCAGGGCATTGAAACAGGCAGTCATTTTTATTTCGTGCACAGTTATTACCCCCAACCCAAGGACGAGGGCATCGTCGCCACTCAAACGGATTACGGTGTAAAATTCACCTCTGCTGTCTGGCGCGATAATGTGTTTGCCACCCAGTTCCACCCCGAAAAGAGTCAGAAAGTAGGGCTCCAAGTACTCACCAATTTTGTGAACCTCATCTAGCGGACTTGCCCACAGACGAACCCGTTGCTAAGCTGGTTCCGAACCATTTATCATTATGGCATACGAAACACCCGAACTCCCATACGCGCACGATGCGCTGGAGCCGCATATTGATGCGCAGACCATGGAAATCCACCACGGCAAGCATCACGCCACCTACGTCGCCAAACTCAACGCCGCACTGGAAGGTCACGATGATCTCGCTGGCAAAAGCATTGAGGATCTCGTGCGTGACCTTGACGCCGTGCCCGAGGGAATCCGCGACGCCGTCCGCAACAACGGCGGCGGACACGCCAACCATTCATTGTTCTGGATCATCATGGGCCCAGGCGGAGGCGGCGAACCCACGGGAGCCTTGGCCGAAGCCATTGAGGCTGAACTGGGTGGCTTTGAAAAATTCAAGGACGACTTTGAAGCCGCCGGCGCCACTCGTTTTGGCAGCGGCTGGGCTTGGCTTTGCGTCAAGGGAGACGGCAACCTCTGCGTCTGCAGCACCCCGAATCAGGACACGCCACTAATGGAAGGCCGCACCCCGATCCTGGGTTGCGATGTCTGGGAACACGCCTATTACCTGAAATACCAAAACCGCCGCCCCGATTATCTCAAGGCATTTTGGAGCGTAGTCAACTGGGATGCCGTGGCCGCCAATTACGAAGCCGCTAAAAGCTGAAGAGACATTCAACCATCACGAACGGGCAGGTCATCCTGCCCGTTTTTTTTATGGCAAATATTTGCGCGGGAGTTCTGCTCCGGCCACATAACTGAGAGCTGCTATATTGCACATTTGGTAGACATTGATCCGGAAGTCAGGGCAAGTGCTCACTAGGCAATACGCGTCAGCCGGTGAAAAACCGTGCTCATCAATCAACCACGCCATCAGGTGCTGAGTAGCCGTATCAACAGCTACCTCTAGGGGGCGCGCCGCCTGCACCGCAATGATGGCATCCGGCTTTTCAATGCGGAGCGACGGCAGTTTTTTCTGTTTAATCAACTCGAAATGTAATCGGACTGTTCCGAACGTTTCCGCTGCGGTGCCCGTATATTCCGTATCGCCCTGGCTTGCATGCAGATCACCGAGATAGAAGAGGGCACCTTCGTGATGAACCGGCATCAGAATACGGTTTCCCGGCGCCGCATCCCGCATATCCAGATTGCCGCCCCAAGCGCCTTGCCCATCAATGCTCGTGCGCACCTCACGATCCGGCGCCACCCCAAGTGTGCCAATGAATGGCGTGATCGGCCATGTGATGGTGTCACTAAATTGCAACGTCCCATCCTGCATCGTGCCACTGGGCCCGGGGGTGTGAGGAAAAATCTTCGTTGTGTACTCACTCGAAAGTTCCGGCCAACGTGTTGATTCACCGAGCGGACCACGTTTGGGGCCCACGGCCACCCATGAGTATTCAGCCACCTCCACGGATTCGATGCACGCCACCAATACATCCCCGCGTTCGGCGCCTTCCACAAATACGGGTCCCGCAATCGGGTTGGCCATCGGTGGCGTCCGGTCAAAACCCGGCCGGTTTGCCGGAATCGCCTTGTCCTCAGGTGTCTTGAAAAAACCCGTGCTCGCATCCCACGTCTCGATGGCAATTATTTCGCCAGCCTCCACGCGCAATAACGGCTCATCACGCCAGTCAAACGCGTACTTCTTCGCCTGATCCCTTGGTATCGTCTGCATCAGCGCTCCACAGATTTGGGCTTTGGCCGGTTCTTATATTTCCCATACAAACGCGTGTGCCGGCTCTCCAGACTTACCGGTTGTCCGCCGATCCACATCCGTTTCACATTTGAACGAATATCAAAGAGATCTCCATCCACCGCGATGAAGGTCGCCTCCTTGCCCACGGTCAAGGATCCCAGCCGCTTGTCCACCCCCAATATTTGAGCGGGATGAAGTGTAATACTCTGGAGAGCGGTTTCCCGGGGCAAACCGTAGGCCATCGAGCGCGCGGCTGAATAGACAATGTTCCGAATCTCCGTCGCGCCCCAGTTGCCCATGCGAACACTGTGGGCCACCTTGACTCCGGCTCGGTGCAACATAGCAGCGGATTTAAAATTAACATCATGCGGGTCGGTATCCCGTTGCGGCAATCGAAACACGTTATCCAGCACAACCGGCACTTTTTCCTTGGCCAATAAATCGGCCGCCCGCCAGGCGTCCAACCCTGCTGCAACTACGATGCGGTACCCGCGCCGCTGGGCCCATTTTACGACAGCCGTAATTTGCCTCTCGTAATTGGCATGCACCATAATCGGTTGCTTTCCTGAAACTGCATTCAAGGCAGCCTCCCACGCAGGGATGGCGTTAAACTTGTCTGAAGCTTGAAGTGCGGCGCGCGCCTTGGCGTAAGCCTCGGCTTCGTCAAAGAATCGATCGATCTGCCGGAGTTTATTATTTCGCTCTTCGGCTTGTTCTTTGGGGGATTGATACTCATCCGGATTTCGGAAAGCCGATTTGGGAGTCGTGTTAATGGATAGGGTGGGCCACATAATGTGGAGTGGAACCCCCGGCTGTACGGTCATATCCTCAACGCCCCCACCCCCAGTCTGAATTAAA
>JAYQQG010000211.1:0-3025 GCA_038145765.1 Verrucomicrobiales bacterium | reverse complement strand
CAAACAACAAACCACCAGCCGTCCCACCTAAGAGGAAGGCCGCCAGAAACCAATCCCCCCACTTTTCAATGGCTGCCTTCTTTGCCGCCTCATCTTCAATGCCCGAGAGCAGGTCATTGAGCATGTCGCCCCGGGTGATGTTGAAAATCTGCCCCTCATAGACATCAAAAATCCAGCCCGCACAGGCGATGACCAAGATAAGCCACTGGTAACGCGTGATCCCGTGATACCATTTGCCGGGAGTCACTTTCGAATCGTCCGCCATTATTCAGAATCCTCAGGGCGCTGCAGTTGGAAAGTACCGTGGTCTTTGGGACTGCGGTAATTGATATCGATCCGGTTCGTTGTGCCGGTGCCATTGTACTGATACACGCCACCAGCCAGTTTTCCGAGATCGGCCTCCCCGGTGAATTGGTAGGAACTGCCATTCTGTGTGAGCGTCATATCCATATCATACGGATAACTGACGGTGAGGATGCCCCATTTGTATTTGGCATGAAACCGGGTGTGGTACGTGTCCCCCTCCGTCTTGGTAACGAGACACCGGAGCACGCCGTTATGTTGATTGTGGTCACTGTGCCAACGCCCGATCCAGCGGCCTTCCATGCCCTCAAAGTTTTGAGAGGCGGCCTTTTTCCAGTCCCGATCAAAAGAGGAACAGCCCGCAAACACAAACATCAGACAGGCCAATAGCATACAGCGCGCTTTCATGTGGCGACCCTAGTGAAGTACTGGCTTGCTGGCAACATTCAGCTGAGCGCAGCCCCACAATGGGGGCATGGCGCCGGCTGATCCGTTTTCAATTTTCCTTCGCATTCACTGCAGAAGAATCGTTTGGGCTTGAGAATATATTTCCCAATTGATGACAGGATGAACCAGACCACCAATATAAAGATCACGCCGGAAATGATTTCCTGACGCCCCTTCCCTTTTAACCCAATCACCAAAAGCACCGTAAATAAGCCGGTCAAAGCCATAAAACCTTGATACCAAGGGTTATCCCGGGATTCAATTCCGGCCCAATTTTCCGAGACTCGTTGATGAACGGTTTGCGCGACCGGCGCAATCACTGGCGGCGGCAACACGGACGGTGCCTGCCCTAACGTCGACGGCAAGGATGGCAGGGTAGGAGCCGCCAGCACTGGCGGCAATGTGCTTGCCCCGCTAGAAATCCATTTCTCAACCGCCATTGCACTGGGCGGACGCTGATCCGGATCCTTAGCCAAACAAGCCATAATCATGGCACAGACCGCATCAGGCACCTGATTCTGCAGCCCCAGTTCTCCCAAGCGATCCGCAAGCGGTTTCGGCATTTCGTTCAGCACTTGATAGGAAATATCTCCGCTATAAAATGGGGTGCGGCTGGTTAGCAATTCATAAAAAGTGGACCCCAACGCATAAAGATCATCACTTGCCTTGGGCAATTCGCCGCGCATCTGCTGCGGGCTCATGTAAACCGAAGTGCCGCTCACGCTCCCCTGCATTGACGAACGGCTCAAGCTTTCGGCCATGGTGGCGGCAATCCCAAAATCGGCCAGCTTCAGATTTCCTTGCCGATCCACGAGCATGTTGGCTGGCTTCAAGTCGCGGTGCACAATCTTATGCTGATGCGCGTATTCCAAAGCATCACATAGCTGGGTCATTAAGGGACGGAGGTTTTCCCAAACAAACATATGCCCGGGTTGCTGAAGCCTTAATGAAGCGAGATCCTGCCCATCCACATATTCGAGTGTCACAAATGCCGGCTCGGCTTCGGGATGCAACAGCTGGTGTATGCGAATGATATTCGGATGATTCAAGTTCCGGCTCTTCTCAACCTCTCGCGTCAGATCATTTAAAGCCGCCGTGTCGCCGGCCAGTTCTGCGGGCAATCGTTTAATCGCCAGTTCTTCCCTAGTTTGTTGATCGACCGCCAGCCAAACCTCACCCCGGCCGCCGCGGCCCAGTTGCTTGACCATCTTGAATCGGCCTGCGACGATTTGAGGAGAACCGAGCTCCGGCTGGTTGGCCTGCAGTTGAATCCAGCAGTCGCCCGCCTGAATCGTTTGCCCAGAATAAGCCCGAACCCGGCCAAGTACTGCGGCCCCATCGAGATACGTCCCACCATTTCCACTGGAAGTATCTTCGATAAAAAAACATCCTGAGCGCACTTCCAATCGTGCATGCAATTCGGCGGCAGACTCCACTTTCAACTGAGCCGTTGCTCCAGAACCAATGATATACACCCCTTCACCCAGCAGGTAATCAGCAACCACCAACCCATCCGAACGGGCCAGCAGCACCTTGAGCGGAGCATCAGACATAAGAAGAATGGCGGAGAGGGGGGGATTCGAACCCCCGGTAGAAGGAATACCCCCTACGCCGGTTTAGCAAACCAGTGCATTCGACCACTCTGCCACCTCTCCGGCCAGGTCGGCGGTGAACATAGTCATTTCGCCGATCTGAGTCAAAGCCAATGCTTGGCAGCCCAATCTTCGGTTGCCCCCATCGGCACGCCATGAGCAATTCGTTCAATTTCATCCATTTGATCCACGGCATCCATCGGGATGACTTTGCCATCAGAAAAATGGACATCTAAACGGTGATAGCGGTTGCGGAGGAATTGTCGCAACTGATAATCCGCTATGTCCATATCTGCCTGAAACATGAGTTGCAATAACGGCCGCGCCCATTGGCGAACACCCCAATCGGGATTGGTTTCCTCGATCCGATTCAAACTCCGGCCGGTCCCTAAGGCCAACAGGCAAATATCCGTCAAGCCCGGCGCCGGTTCATCATTCCTTTGATCCTGCGTCTGTCCAAGAGCAATCATGCCCGGGCTGTTCGCGAACACCCCTCCATCGATATAGCCATCCACGGCGGGAAAAAAGGTCGGAGCCAGGCTGGTATAGAGTGCCACCTGCCAACAAGGCCGTTCGGCATCACTGTCAGGGCCGGGGAAGTTGTGAAAAATCTTGGGCTTCCATTGCCGGCTGGAAGACTGTGGGGATTCGTTATCCAAATCAAAGACAGGCACCACTACCCG
>JAYQQG010000210.1:0-3027 GCA_038145765.1 Verrucomicrobiales bacterium | reverse complement strand
GCCTCCAACCGCGCGAGCGTGAAGCAGTCCAAGTCGTTCCGCACCCAATCCTGCCCCTTCACCGCCGGCAACGGCGCCCGCTTCGGCGCGATGAACGCCCAATGCTCCGTGTATTCCGCGCCCGCTTTCACCCACGCGCGCAGCACATTTTGTTGCTCGACACTCAACGGTTTCTTCGCCGCGAGCGGCGGCATCCGTTCCTCCGGATCCGTGTGCCCGATGCGTTCCAACACCAACGGCAACTGCTCCGCGTTCGGCCGCTGATCCAGTCGCAGCTTGGCCTTGCGCGTTTTTTCATCCGGCCCATGGCACTTGAAACAGTGCTTGGCGAGGATCGGTCGCACCTCGCGCTGGAAATCCACCGCCTGCAGCGGCAGCACCCACGCGAGGCTCAAGCCAAGCCATGTGAGACGGGGGGTCATTTCGGGTTTTTAAAAATCAATTTGCCCGGAGCCTTGGGAGCCACAAAATAGTGAAGCGGCTGATCGGAGGCATCATCGACGATCCGCCAAATGTGTCCGGCAAAGGTGTGTTGTTCAGTGTGATCACTGGGCCGCAGCTCCGATCCATATGGTTGCGGGCGCCCGGCGCGATCCATCCACTCCAGACGGATGGACCGTTCGCTGGCATTGGAGATATAGAGATACGTTTCATCGGTCGAAGCCGGTGAACGAAAGGCGCGATTCTCCGGAGCCATTAACTGAATCTCCACAGCATTGCCCGGAGCCAATGTTTCCAAGCCTGCCTTGAAGCGGTCGTACCATTGCACGGAACGAGCGGCCCAACCAAACACCGGGGCCTGCTGCGGATCATAACCCACCAAGTGCGCTGGTGTGTTCTGGCGCTGACTGGGATGCACGTAACGCCAATCGCTATTGCCGAACACTTCGGCTACCAGTTTGGCCAAGCGCGGATCGTATTCTTTCAGCTCTTCACGGGTGTTCACATGATTGTGCTCAAAATCATTTTCGCGATTGGTATCAAACCAGGACTGCACGCCCTCCGCAAAATATTCATAATGATTGCGACCGGCATATTTCCCCTTCCATAATCCTTCCTTCACCGCCGCATCGTAAGCAGCCTCCAACCGGGCATCAAACGTGGGATCGGTTTCCGACAGGCCCATGCGGTGAATGGCGTGGGCAAATTCGTGGATGAGAATGTTTTCCGTAGCATACGGGTCATTACGAAAACCGAGCAGGTTTTCTTCCCCGCAGGTAACCGCCGGTCGCTCCGGCGTGGCGCCCAACCCACGGGCGCGGCGGTTCCAATACAGGCGCGGCTGCAGGTCGCGATGCTCGGGAATATGCGTCGTGTATTCATTATGCGCCATAATGGCGAACCGCACCTTGTTGTCGGCCATGGCCCGCAGGATATCTTTCCGGTGCCCGATCATTTTTCGAATGAGATAGGCGGCCTCCAGCAAGGCATAATCGGAGACATTATCGGAGGCCACAATCGAGAACCCCTCCACATTCACATGCTGGGTGTAAAAGGAATTCAGCGCCAAAGCCTGCCTCACAGGCACTGGTGGCGCCGTAACCCGATCGCGCCCACCCAATCCGCCTGGGGCACCCATTTGCTGACACCCCAGTAGCACAATCATGGCGACAACGAAACCGGCAAAGCGCATCCCTGCTGATACGCCGCAGCTTGGCAGCTGGCAAGCTTTCTGAATTGCACCCTCCTTGACGCACGTTACAATCCCCTCCATGCACCATTGCGGTCAATTTTCTCAGGCACCGGTAACCCGGCGGGAGATGCTGGCGCGTTGCGCCAATGGCTTTGGCGGATTGGCGCTGGCCTCGATGCTGGCGAATGAGGCGCAGGCCAAAGGCACCAGCCCGTTGGCGCCCAAGCAGCCGCACTTCAAGCCCAAGGCCAAGAGCATCATTTTCCTCTACATGGACGGCGGCCCGTCGAGCGTGGATACCTTCGACCCCAAGCCGCGCCTGCAAAAGGAGCACGGCAAACCGTTCGGGCTGAAGATGGAGGCCACCCAGTTCAACAGCCGCGGCAACACACTGGCCAGCCCGTGGAATTTTCAGCACTACGGCCAGGCAGGCATTCCGGTCAGCGACCTGTTCCCGCATGTGGCGCGCCACGTGGACAAGCTGGCGGTGATCCGTTCGATGACCTCGGCGTTTTCCGAGCATACCAACGCGAATTATTTCCTGCACACCGGCTTCGGCCAGGTGGGCCGGCCAAGCATGGGGTCGTGGATCAATTACGGCCTCGGCACGGCGAACCAAAACCTGCCGGGCTTCATCGTGCTCAATGGCGGCCTCATTCCACCCGGCGGGCTCGGTTGTTTTTCCAACGGCTTTTTGCCGGCGGCCTATCAGGGCAGCGTGTTTAAGTACGGCGACAAACCGATTGCCAACATCGGCCGCACCGAGGCCACGCCCGAGCTGCAGCAAAACAAGCTGGACCTCATTCGCAAGCTGGACGCCGGCGTGGTGGGCCGCATTGGCCGACTGGACCAGGTGGAATCCGCCATCACCAATCACGAGCTGGCCTTCCGCATGCAGGCGGCCGTGCCGGAGTTGATGGATATCAACGGCGAAACCGAGGCCACCAAGAAAAGCTACGGCCTCGACGATCCGTTCCGTAACACGGCCACCTTTGGCCGCAACTGCCTGATCGCCCGGCGCCTTGTGGAGCGCGGCGTGCGGTTCATTGAGCTGACCTGCCCCGGCGGCAATGGCGATCGCTGGGATCAACACGGCGGGCTCAAGGGCGGGCACGAAAAAAACGCCAAATCCGTCGACAAACCCATCGCCGCCTTGCTGGGCGATCTCGAAAGCCGCGGGCTGCTCGACAGCACGCTGGTCGTGTGGATGGGCGAATTCGGCCGTACCCCGTTTGCCCAGGGCGGCAACGGGCGCGATCACAACCCCTTCGGCTTCAGCCTCTGGATGGCCGGCGGCGGCGTGAAGGGCGGCACCGTGTACGGCGCCACCGATGAGTATGGCTACAAGGCCGTTGATAAACGCCTCGATATTCACGACCTCCACGCCACCATGC
>JAYQQG010000209.1:0-3111 GCA_038145765.1 Verrucomicrobiales bacterium | reverse complement strand
ACCAACACGCGTGCGGTGAGCGGATGAGTCGGGTGCGTGAGGTGCCGCGCCAAGGCCAGCCGCCGCGCGGGTTCGGTGGCGTCCTTGGGCTGCAGTTTGCCGAGTACGCCGGGAATGGACGGCGGCAATTCCTCCAGTCGTTGCATGGGATCACCGCGCCGGAGGAGCCACGTGGTTTCCGGATTCGTGAAACTGGCGGCAAAAGTCTGCGGCCCGGCGGAGAGGCGACGCAGTTCCCCCTGTGCTGCACGCAACTGCCCGATGAGTTTAGTAAGCGCTTTCACTTGCGCAGCGTCCAAGCCGGTGAGCTTAACCTTGTCCGGCGCGCGTGTGTCGTCGGTGCGCGGTTGGCGATCCTGGGTGTGCGCGACCGTTTGCCAGGCATCATCGGGCCGCAGCACCTCGATGATGTAATCGGCCGGAACGCTCGAGCCGTTGTGCCACGTGACACCTTGGAGGATGACCGGCTTCGGGAAATCAATGCGAAACCACGCCGGCCCGGCGCTGGCGGATACCCACGGGAACGATTGCCGGCGATCCACGGAACCGTCTGTCAGATTTTCGAAATGCCGTGTCTGATTCGCCAACGCAAAGCTCGAGGCACTGGGCACGGCACCGGCCGAGGCGAGGGCGACGTTTTGTTTTAGCGGCGTCCACGCCTCAAATTCATAAATCGAAGCTGCTCCGCCATTGATCGTGGCCGCAATCTTCATGCGGACTGATTTCACCAAGACTGGTTTAAACACCTCCGTTTGCACGCTGAGCAAAGGCACGCGCAGTTTGTGTTGCTTGCGCAACGCCTCCACTTCAGCGCTGAGTTGCTTCACCTCCTCACGCGCGGCAGGCACTTTGGCGGTCCAGTCGTCGTTCTCGGTGCCTCGCAGTCGGCGGTTGCCGTAGCGCAAGCCGGCGAAGATGGCCTGCATGCCGTAGTAATCCTTTTGAAGAACGGGATCGAACTTGTGATCGTGACAGCGCGCGCAGCCGATGGTGAGGCCAAGCATGCTTTGGCTCACGGTGCGGATCACTTCGTCCAGTTCATCCTGCCGCGCCGAACGCATCGCCTCCTCATCACGGCCAATCTGCCCAGGCTGCAGGGCCGGACCGGAAACCAGAAAGCCCAGCGCCGCATCCGTACCGGTCACATCGCCGGCCAGTTGATCGCGAATGAACTGATCGTACGGATGGTCGCGGTTGAACGCCGCAATCACCCAATCGCGATAATGCCACGCCTCTGGCCGCTCGATATTGGTCTCAAAGCCCACCGTCTCGGCCCAGCGAATGACATCCAGCCAATGCTGCGCCCACCGCTCACCATACCGCGGCGAGGCAAGTAGTCGATCCACCACCGCGGCAAACGCTTCCGCTGTGGGCCGTTTGTCCGCGCGAAAGGATACCTGTTCCTTCGCTGTCGGTGGCAGGCCTGTGAGGTCGAGTGTTACGCGCCTCAACAGTTCATCGCGGTCGGCCATGCGCGATTGTTGGAGCCCTTGTTCGCGAAGTTTTTGTTGCACGAAATAATCCACGGGATGGATTCCCGCGGGCGTGGCCGGCCGGGTGATCGGTTGAAATGACCAGTGTTGCTCCGCGTCTACGATAAGTATCGTGAGAAAAATGCTGATGAAGGCAAGTCGGGGCATTACGGTTTCAAGGTATCCAACACGCTATCGAGGTAGGCTTTGAGTTTGGGATCGACCTGCTCGAAGCCCTTGCTGGAGCGCGGTTGATCGAGGGCATGGCGCATGCAGTTGTGCATGAGATAACGTCCGGCACTATGGGTCACATGAATGGCGTCCCGGTGCAGATCAGAAACGTTTTTGAGCGGCGCCTTATTGGCCTGAATGTCACGCGCAATTCGGTCGAGCAATCGCATGGCGTGCGTGGAGCGAAACGTGCGTTTGGGATGACGCTGTTTCAGAAGCTTCATTAGAGCCAGGTAATGTGCTTCGCTGTGGAGCATTTTGCCGGCGGTATGGTTGGCGGCATATTCGATGGCGCGGTTTTCGTGATGTGCCCAGCCTGTGTGAATGATCACAATGGCGTTAGGCTGCAGCTGGATCCAATGACTGATCGCGTCGGCGGCCGATTTTACGGAGGCATCGTAATGGGGTTGGACCGAAAGGAAGGTGTACTGCTTTTCCTTTAACGCCTTGGGCCAAAGCGTGGAGGTCTTGACGCACGGTTTCTCAGGATGAGCGTGGATATAGGCGATCGGTTTGCCGCAGTCCACGTGCCATTGCACATCGCCATCGAGCTTGGGAGGAGAGGTATCCCACGTGAGCGAATTGCCAATCAGAAAATAGGCCGGCGGCAATTCGCGGGCATGGAGCAACGCTCCTAGCGTCAGGCTGATGAGGATGATGAAACGATAACGGATCATAAGAGGTGTTTTGCAAAAAACTGCTGCACGCGGGCCCACATTTTCTCGGAGAGCACGTGGCCGGTTTTGGGTTCGATGAAGGACGAAAAGTTTTCCGGCACACCGGCCTCGGCGTAGGCCTTGGCAATGGTTTTGACGCCGGCGCGGGCTTCCTGAATTGGGGTGCCGCCGTCGGTTTCGCCGAGGTTCAGGTGCAGGGCGCGCGGAGCGATGAGGGCGGCGATGTCCGGCGTGTCGCCGTGGGCGTGGATGCCGGGGATGAAGTTCGGGAAACAATGCAGCAGCTTGGTGCGGTGGATGGCGCCGTAGGTGGGCAGGCAGCAGTTGCCGACGAGCGCCTTGAGGCGCGGCTCCCAAGGGCCGACGAGCCACATGTGCGTGGAGCCCATGCTGTGGCCATAGCAGCCGATGCGGTCAGCCTTCACCTCGGGGCGCGATACGAGATAATCCACGGCGCGCCTCATATCTAAAATATTTTTCCACGCCATGCACTGGCCGGCGACGGTGTAACGCAGGAATTCAAAACGCTCATACGAGCCGCCGCGCAAACGCTTTTGCGGATCCTGCCGTTCCTCAAAGCAAAGGGCGTCGGGGCAGAGCACCACGTATCCAAGCTTGGCCAGCGCCGCGCCGGTGTGGTGCATGGGATTGCCCGCGAGCCCGGCGGGCTCCGTCTTGCCCAGATGCCATTGGCCGGCGTGTTGATGCCAAATGGCCACGGCGGGAGCAGG
>JAYQQG010000208.1:0-3297 GCA_038145765.1 Verrucomicrobiales bacterium | reverse complement strand
GGCCAATCCCCTCCCAATATACCTACTTCTCTCTTTTCTCTTAAAAATAAGAAAAGGGTCCACCAAGGTCCACCAACATGGGTTTCAGCACGGTGGGTGTGGGAGATATTTGGTGGACCACCCTCCGGTGGACCCTCGATTTGGTGGACCCTCCAGGTCGATTAGAGCTGTTAGACGGGTGGGGCTAGGCGCACGAGGGTCCACCAAGGTCCACCAAGGCCTATTGGATCCTGTTAGATGCACACCGATGAACGGTCAAACGAGGAGAATTTTTTGCACGGATTTGCACGGAAGGGAAATTTGAACGCTTTTATATGAGAAAAATGGTACCGGAGAAGGGACTCGAACCCCCACTCTCGTGAAAGAAGCGGATTTTGAATCCGCCGCGTCTACCAATTCCGCCACTCCGGCACCGGGAGCACGCATCCTAGCCAGCCACGGGCCCTCCGTAAACAAGTTTGTTTCGGCAATCCTTTTCTGCTCTGTGTAACGTGGGCGTGTGCCGCACAATGACCCCACTGCTGATGCCTTTACCGTCTTGGATTCGGTGCCGGTCCCTGATCTTTGGCAGCAGGAGGCGGTGAGTGCGTTGCGTGCCGGGCAGGATGTGGTGGTGCATGCGCCGACCGGGGCGGGCAAGACGTTGATCTTCGAGCTCTGGGCGAATCTGGGCAAACCCAAGGGCAAGGCAGTTTACACCGTGCCTACACGCGCCTTGGCCAATGACAAACTGGCCGAATGGCGCGCGCGCGATTGGCCCGTGGGCATTGCTACGGGGGATTTGGCCGAGAATCTGGATGCGCCGATCTTGGCGGCTACTTTGGAAACTCAAAAGAGCCGCCTCATTCACGGGGATGGCCCCGATTTGCTCGTGGTGGATGAGTACCAAATGATCGGTGATTTGGATCGCGGATTGAATTATGAGCTCGCCCTGGCATTGGCCCCGCCGCGTACCCAGTTGCTGTTGCTCAGTGGCAGTGTGGCGAATCCGGATCATGTGGTAAAATGGCTGCGGCGTTTGGGACGCGATGCTGTGCTGGTGCGGCATGAGATACGTCCCGTGCCCTTGGAGGAATCGTTTCCCAACCCTAATCGACTGCGGTTGCCGCGTGAGATCAAAGGGTATTGGCCGCGTTTTGTTGCCACGGCCTTGGCTGAGGACCTGGGGCCGGTGCTGCTTTTTGCCCCGCGCCGTTCCAACGCCGAAAAACTGGCGCGTCAACTTGCCCAACAACTGCCGAATCAGGATCCGCTCGTACTGACAGCCGAACAGAAACATCTGGTAGGCGAACACATGGCTCGGATGTTGCAAAGCCGGGTCGCCTATCATCACAGCGGATTGAGCTACGCCGCGCGCGCCGGAGTGATCGAGCCTTTGGCCAAGGCCGGCCAATTGAGGGTGGTGGTGGCGACGATGGGCTTGGCGGCCGGAATCAATTTCTCATTGCGCAGTTGCGCGTTGGCGGCGGCTTCCTACAAGCGAGCGGGTGTGGAGCATCCGATTCAAGGCGATGAAATTCTGCAAATGTTCGGTCGGGCCGGTCGGCGGGGATTGGATGAGGTCGGCTACGTGTTGGTCGGAGCCAATGATGTGCGCCTGCGAGATGCGTTTCCCTGCCAATTGGTGCGGAGTGGCCTGGTCGATTGGGGGGCCTTGTTGGGGATCATGCAGGCAGCGGTCGAGGATGGCCGGGAACCGTTTGCCGAGGCGATTCGTGTGCAGTCGCGCCTCTTCACCACCCGGCCGATTACCTTGGGCGTGGAGAATGCACTCGAACATCCTGAGACCCCTTGTGGATTAAACGCGGATGCCGAGCGGGCCAAGCACGTGCGGCAGCAGGAAAAAGAGATTTTAAATAGCCGAGGCGAATGGGAGCGTGAGCCGCGGCGGGAGGAAGTGGCTTTGCGGGATATTCGCGTGTCGACGTGTTCACCAAAGGAGGGAAACCCCGGCGAGATGCAGCCCTTGCTGGCCCGGCCGGATGCCATTGGGGATCACGGGCCGGGAGTGTTGAGCATTATCGATTCAACCGCGGAGCCGCCGGTATATGGCCGGGTGTCCACGGTCGCTGAGCGCAATGAAAAAGGGAAACTGATTGTGCAGCGTTGGGTGCGCCGTGCTTTGGGGTGGCGGGGCAAGGCGATGACTCGTTCCTTGTGGGATCAAAAATTTGGCCCCCAACTTCAGAAACGCATGGCGCAACGCGGGACCCCCATTTCTCATTATCGGAATGAACGCGGCAAAATCGTCGCGTGGTTTAGTTTGGAAGGACAAACTCTGCGAGTCCCTGTTGATCGTCACGGTGTGGCTCTTTGGAAACCTCCCGTGCGCGAAGTGCTCTCCGCCGATTGCGCCCAATGCGATCTCGTAAACACCTGCCGCAAACTCCCCCGCGCCCATGGGGTCGTGCAGCATTGGAGTCGGTTTGGCTTGATCGAACCCAATGGGACGCCTACGCCGCGGGGCCATCTCGTTAGTTTTTTTACCGGCGGCGATGGGCTCGCACTCGCTGCGGCCATGGAGGATGAACACTATCCGATTGAGGAACTGGTCTATGACCTTGCCAACCTGCGAGGCGGCTTCCGTTTTCATGGTGATGACGATCGCTATGAAGGTCGGCTGGCATGGATTTGCCGTCAGACCTATGGAGCGCATTCGGTATTGGGCTATCTGGAACGTGGCGCGCCACCCGAATATGGTTTTGGTGCCCACGAAGTCGTGGCGGATATCCACCACAACCCTGCCCTGAAACAACGATGGATCCAGGAAGTTGCGGAGGAAGGGGATATCGATCGGGTATTCATTGAATGGCGCAGCCTTCTGCGGCGCATCGCGCACGCCCCCGCTTTGCCCGATCATATACGCTGGACCACCCTACAGGAACGCGCCGTACAAATCCTCAATGAAACGGAGAGTCCAACTCTCACCGACTTGCCGCCCCTGGAGTATCGCCAAACCCAGCGCTGCGAACATCGGTTGAAATTGCGGCGGCACTAAAAAAGCCCCGCGCAATGCGGGGCTGAAATCTAAGTCGACGTTCGTCCGTCCATTACCACTTGAGCGAAAGCGGTTGGTGTAACCGCAACGCCCGCCGCCAATCTGCCAATGTAGGCTGGGGGCGGGGATTCACCGGGCCGTTTGCCCCAACACGTACATGAGTCATGCCTGCTTGGGGACGTAAATTCGTTCGGGCATAACTAAACATCATTCCGGGCCGACCCATGCCACCCATTCCAGACATACCGCCCATACCCATACCGCCCATACCCATACCGCCCATACCCATACCGCCCATA
>JAYQQG010000207.1:0-3430 GCA_038145765.1 Verrucomicrobiales bacterium | reverse complement strand
GTGGCGATGCGGCAAAAACCGCAGCGCTGCAAAGTATGTGAAATGGCAACCTGAGGGATAAGAGGCGAGACCCGTGGCACGGGCCAACGCATCGTCACAAGCGATGGCCGACCCTTTGCCAAAGGGCTAGGATGCGAACACCATACTGGCGTGTCCCAGCCTGGTCCGCAGGTCAGTGGCCGCAACCACTGGCTGAGCGGGCAAATAAACCTCACCCAACAATCCATGTGTCGCAAGACCTTGGACGGCCCTGCTATGAGGCCGACAACTCCGCACGTCACGGAGAATAGCGTCGGGGAGCAGTCGACCTGCCTGGCAGGTGCCAAACGATTGCAATGGGAAAGAGCGTGTGGCGAGCGCCCACCCCCCAATTTGTCCCTTCCGGACCTCGGTCTGGAAGGGACTTTTTGATTTTATACCCGTAAAGCCAACCTTAGAGTTGCACCGGAAAATACTTGCCCGCATCACCGTTCCCGTGTTCATTTCTGGCCACATCCCAATCTCAAAATCATGGGCAAAATTTACAAGAACATCGTGGAAACCGTGGGCGGCACTCCGCTCGTGCAGCTCAACAAGGTCACCGAAGGCGTCAATGCCACCGTGCTGCTCAAGTGCGAATTCTTCAACCCACTCTCCAGCGTCAAGGACCGGATTGGCATGTCCATGATTGAGGCGGCTGAAGCTGATGGCACCCTGACACCTGATACGGTGATCATCGAGCCAACCAGCGGTAACACCGGTATCGCACTTGCATTTGTCGCGGCCGCCAAAGGATATAAACTCATCCTTACCATGCCGGAAAGCATGTCACTGGAACGCCGCACACTGCTGGCAATGCTTGGCGCTGAACTAGTGCTCACCCCCGCCGCCAAAGGCATGAAAGGGGCCATTGCCATGGCGGAGAAACTGGCCGCGGAAACAGAGAATTCGTGGGTGCCACAACAATTTGAAAACCCGGCCAACCCTGCCATTCACCGGAAAACCACGGCAGTCGAAATCTGGGAGGATACCGATGGCGCGGTAGATATCGTCGTAGCCGGTGTCGGCACGGGGGGGACATTAACGGGTTGTGTTGAGGTGATTAAGCCCCAAAAAGATAGCTTTCAGGCAGTGGCCGTGGAACCGGCCGATTCTCCGGTCATTTCCCAAACATTGGCCGGTGAGGAACTCACGCCTGGCCCTCACAAAATTCAAGGCACCGGTGCCGGTTTTGTGCCGGGCAACCTGCATCTCAAGGGCGAAGATGGTTCAGAACAAGTCGGTGAATGCATCAAAGTCAGCAACGACGACGCCTTTGCCATGGCACGTGAGTTAGCTTTAAAGGAGGGTATTTTGGTGGGTATTTCCTCAGGTGCCAACGTGGTCGCCGCACTCGAAATTGCGAAACGCCCCGAAAACGCCGGTAAGACCATTGTGACCGTGGCGCCGTCCACGGGCGAACGCTACCTCAGCACACCACTGGCCGAAGAGGCCCGCACCAAGGCGGCCGAATTGCCCGTACAGGATCCGGCCGATTAGACCCCGAATTCCGGGACGAAAAATTTGAAGAAAAAGGTGTTGCCAGCGCCGCTGGTTTCGCCCTTAATACGCGCGGTTTCACACCTCCCACCGAATTCGTTTCGCTGGGGAATCCCCGTTCGATGAATCTGTGTCAGGCGTTGCCTGTCGTTCTCGTTCGCACACACACCATTTTATCATGGCAAAAAACAACAAAGGTGATTGGCCGGAGGAAGGCGAAGGCTACTTGGAAATCTCTGACAAGGGATTCGGTTTCCTGCGCTCGCCCGGCAATCGGTTCCAGTCCAAGCCCAGCGACATTTTCGTGACGCCTGACACCATTCGGAGGCATTACTTGCGGGAAGGCTGTTTCATTAAAGGCCGTCTTGTCCCGCCGCACAAAGGCCACAGCCCGCAGTTGCGCGAGATCTTCAGTGTCAACGAGATGCCGTTCAAGGATTACACCGAGTGCTCGCGCTTTGAAAATCTCACTACGATTGACCCGATCGATAAGTTCGATCTCGAGACTGATCCGGACATTATCGAGACCCGCGTAATTGATCTCGTTACCCCGATCGGCAAAGGCACCCGAGGCTTGATCGTAGCCCCACCGCGCACGGGCAAAACCACCGTGCTGAAGCAGATTTGCAACGCTGTGACCACCAATCATCCCGAGGTCAAAACCATCGTGATGCTGATTGACGAACGGCCGGAAGAGGTAACCGATTTTGAACGTTCGGTTGACGCGGAAGTCGTGGCTTCCTCCAATGACATGGACCTCGAAACACACGTTCGCCTCTCGCGGTTCATGATTGAACGCTGTCGCCGCATGGTGGAATGCGGGCAAGATGTGTTTGTGCTCATGGATTCCATCACCCGCATTGCCCGCGCCTATAACAATGTCAAGGGCGGCAGCGGCCGGACCATGTCCGGTGGTGTGGATGCGCGGGCCCTCGAGATTCCCCGGCGGATGTTTGCTGCGGCACGCAATATTGAAGGCGGCGGCTCCTTGACCATCCTAGCCACGGCACTTGTCGACACTGGCAGCCGGATGGATGAATTGATCTTTCAGGAATTCAAGGGCACCGGCAACATGGAATTGATTTTGGACCGCAAGCTGGCCGAGCGCCGCTTGTATCCGGCCATTGACATCCCCAAGAGCGGCACACGCAAGGAGGAGAAGTTGTTCCCGGAAATCTATCTGGATGCGATCCGCAAACTGCGGCGCACAATGGTGGATCTTGATCCGATCAATGCGATGGAAACTCTGACTGGCGCGCTTAAAAAGCATCCGACCAACGCGGAGTTGCTTTCCAAGCTGAAAACCTGATCATCCCCGAATGGCCAACGCCAAGGGGAATCAATCCGCCAACAGTAAACGGGGCCGACCCGCTGTACTCTATTCCCGCCCACCGCTGGAGCGGATGATGGAAATTCACGAATCCGTCAAACGCGGTAATTACCCGAACGCCAGCACTTTGGCCCAGAAGATGGAGGTCAGTACTAAGACCATCCATCGCGATATCCAGTTCATGCGTGACCGGTGGGATCTGCCCATCGAGTTTGATCCCGCCTATAACGGTTTTAAATACACCCGTCCGGTGGATTCCTTTCCCATGCTGCAAATCAACGAGGGAGAGCTGTTTGCCCTGTTGATTGCGGAAAAGGCGCTGCAAAATTATCGTGGCACTGCTTTCGAAAAGCGACTATCTGCGGCCTTTCAAAAAATTGCTGATTCATTGCCCGATGCAGTGAGCATTCACTTGAACGAGTGGGATGAGGCGCTGTCGTTCCGTCACACCGGCGAATCGGAAGTAGAAGTTGAAATATTTGACAAGGTAAGCCAAGCGACCGCCAAGCGCCGCCAACTCAAAATCCGTTACCGCAAACCCAATCAAAAACCTGAGGAGCGTGTCATTGACCCGTACCAACT
>JAYQQG010000206.1:0-3440 GCA_038145765.1 Verrucomicrobiales bacterium | reverse complement strand
ACTCAATGGCTTGTGAATTATCCAGAAGCGCCTCGGCCGCAACCGCTAGGTGCCGATGGGTGTCCGGCAGCAGCGGGTTGACAGCCAGAATGCGTTCACAATTCAGGCGGACAGCCGCCCAATCATTTTCTTCTGCGGCCAGATCGGTGAGGCGTTGGAATACCGGATAAGCATCATCGGCCATGGCGGCGAGTTGCTCCAGGGATTGGCGTTCGGCCTTGTATTCCTTGAGTTCACGCTGGGCGCGAGCCAGCATCACATAGGGATTGTTGTCGCCGCCGGTTTGGCGCGGGAACAGCTCAATCAATTGCCGGCAGGGATCCTTGACCGCGTTCCAATCCTTGTCGTTCAGCGCCCGTCGCGCTTGGCGCACAAGCAGGTAATAGTTTTTTGGATGTTTCTTGGCAAACGCCTCCACGCCGGCCCGGAGGGTTTCCGGATCCGGTTTGGTCCAGTCGAGTTTCGGTGCCAGCGCCTTGGCCTTGGTTTCGGCATAGGCCCGAAAGGCGGATTCCAGTTTGTCGAGGGGTTCGGTGTGTTTGGCGATGGCAGTATTGATCTCAATGCCGTCTCCGAGATCCTTGAGAATGGCCCGAATGGCTTCCAAGCCAAACCGTTCAATCAGGTGTTCGACGACCAGCGAGGATTGATAATAGGCGAACTGCAGGTGCAACTCACTTTCCGGTGACATAAACGCGCCGCTTAATTGACTCACCGGCGTGAGGCCGTCGTTTAGGATCAGTTCACGAAAGCGGGGATTCATGCGCTGCCCCCAAGCGGGTTTGGCCTGTCGTTCCTCATACACACTGATGCCTTCGCTCAACCAGCGCGGCATCTTATTGCGGGTCAGGGCCAGGGTGACGGTGTGGCAAAATTCATGCCAGAGCACGCTTTCCCAGTTGGCCGGTGAGGGCATTTGTGAGGCGGGACTGTTGGCGGTGATGACGCAGCCAAAGCAGACTCCAAGGAAGCCCGGATTGCCCGGCATGCCGAAAGTGCGTACGCCAAAATCTTTTTGTTCGGCAAAAATTTCTACAGTGGTGCGTTGCTCAAGCGTGAGGCCGTATTTTTTGCACAAAGTTTCATGCGCCCGGTCCAGCAGGCGAAGGGCCCGCGGTCCGTACACGGCCGCCTCATGCGAATCCATACGCACGATAAAATTGGCATTGGTGAGCGTGGTATATTTGCCGAGTGTGTCGCGCAGGGTAACGAGGTTGTAGGTGGTGACATCGTAACCATCGGCTTCATGGGCAGCTTCGGTCATCGCCCAGCCCTCCTTTTCAAACCCGAGCCGCAACAGGTCCTGAGCGAGCTGAATCTTGGCCGGCGCATAATCGGGGTTAAACGCCAGGGCCTGTTTCTGGTGGGCGGAGCCTTCGGCAAAACGGTATTTCTGTGAAAGTTTTTTGCCGATCAAATGATCCACCCGCGGATTGGTTTTCCAATGAGCCAGAGCCTTGGTGCGCGCGGCTTTTTCGGCGGCGCGGTCGGCCTTGAGATGGGCGATGATACTGCGATAGGCCCAGGCTTCGGGGTGATGCGGATTCACAGCGAGCACCTTCGTCAGTTGTGTTTCTGCATCCTCGTACGCTTCACGGTCGATCAGGCGGTCGGCCATCAGGAGCCGAGCCCCGTCGTGGTTGGGGGTGGCGGCCAGTGTGGCTTCCAGATGTTGGGCCATGGTTTTGCCGTCCGACGGGGCAAACGCCCGGGCGGCCCCGAAATGGAGCTCGGCATTTTTCGGGTGCCGTTTCAGAGCCACTTGAAAGGTGCGCCCGGCCAATTCGTAATCGCTCTTGGACAAGGCGAGATCGCCGATCGCCTGTGCGGTGCCGGCAAAGTTGGGGTCATGCTCCCGCGCCGGGTTGTACAGCTTGTCCAAGACCAGCTTGGGATCGGCGCCCAGATCGAGCGCCGTGCGCCCGAGCACCACGAGATCGGGCGCATTTTGGTAGGCCCAGCCGCGGATGCCGGCGAGCCGGTTGATGTCGGCCAATGCGTTGGTGGCTCCCTTGGGATCGTTGTTGAATTGGAACACATCATGCGCCGTCCACCGCACACGCACACTACTGGCCAGCTTGGCCAAGGCGTTGGTGGTGACGGTGCGGGCTTCGGCAAATTTGCCCTGCGCCATGAGCGCACGGATATGCAACACTCGGGAATCCTCCTGCCACGGGTTTTTGGCAATGGAGTTGGTGGCGTGTGCGATGGTGTTGGTATAATCGCCGCGCGCAAAGGCCGCCCGGGCTTCCGTCAACGAATCCGCCGCATTCGCGGTCCAGGCGAACGGGAGCAGTCCGATGGCGAGTAGGCGAATCATTCTTCCTTCAACTTGCGCTGGGCCAGGTAGCCCTGCAGGAACCGATCGGGGGGGGCTTCTTTCCAGGCGGTGAACCACAGGTCGCCCAGCATCTGGGAGCCTTTCACCAATTGCGTCTTTAAAAATGCCTGGCCGGCCGCGGGAGTCTCCACGGACAGCTGACCGCCTTTGTCGAGTTGATACAAGGGTTCCACAAGTTTGTGTTGGCCGAGGATATACTGCATGGCGGCCTGAAACTGGCCGCTGGCCAGATCTTGAGAAGGCGGCCGAAGCAGCACGATGGCCGGTCGCAGTTGTTTGGCCAAGGTCGCGCGATCAGGGGCACGGGTGGCCTTGAAAAAGCCGCCATCAATCCAGGAATGAAAGCGGCGGCTGGTGGTGTAGCCTTTCGGATTGTCCCCCGACCAACCGTTGAAATGCGCCGTGGTATGCAACGGTTGTGCGGCATCGCCAACGAAATGGCTCAGGAGCCCCATGCGATACACGACATTGGCCCGGGCATTGGCAATTTCTTCGGCCGTGCCCATGGCTTCAAACACCTGGAGGTAGGAAAAGGCACTGACGAGTTTCAGGTAATGTTCGTTGATGCTCCAGGGGAGGAACCCTGGATGCCCTTTGAGATGATCGGCATTGGCCTCAGGCAGCTCCAGTTTGTGGCGCGCGCGGGCCGTGGCCATCTGTTCCACAAACCGATAACGAAAATGGCTGAGTGCGCCGGCCTTGAGTTGGTATGGCTCGAGGTATTCGACATCAAAATAATGGTCCGGATTGTTCAGGTGCCGCAGCGCACGATCCCGGTTGTTGCGCCATCGATCCGGTTCGCCTGAAAGAAACAAAATGCGTTCGCGGTTGGCTGGTGTGAAAGCGAATCGGGGGAATTCTTTGGGAAGGCTCTCCAGCGCCAGATCATTGATCAGCCGGTGGCGCTCATAGTCCCAGCCTTGAGCGGTGATTGCCGGCAACAGGACACAAAACAGGAGCCATAATCCGCGCCGAGACAACATCTGAAAAGGCTGCGGATGGGGGGGCATTCCCGCAACCGAAACCTGTTCACGGCTTTTGCGCATTACCGTTTTCGTTTGGCCTGGAGTTCCTTGGCCAATTTTTCCCAGGCGGCGAG
>JAYQQG010000205.1:0-3458 GCA_038145765.1 Verrucomicrobiales bacterium | reverse complement strand
GATGTTACCGAAGAAATGCTCCGTTATTTCATCGAAAAGGTGCACCATCGTAAACTCGTTAAGCCCCGGGTCGTCGGCGCCGTTCCTTCCGGCATTACCGAGGTAGAACGCCGGGCCGTGGAAGATTCTGTGACGCGAGCCGGTGCCAGCGAATTTTATCCAATCAAACAACCCCTTGCTGCGGCCATCGGCGCCGGGCTACCCGTCGCAGAACCGGCCGGAAACATGGTCGTGGATATCGGCGGCGGTACAGCCGAGATCGCTGTGATCTCTTTGGCCAGCATTGTGCAAGCCACTAGCCTGCGCGTCGGGGGCGACCAATTTGACAGCGCCATCATTAACCATATGAAGCGCGCTCATAACCTATTAATCGGCGAACGAACCGCCGAGGAAATCAAACTGAAAATCGGCTCCGCCTTCCCCTTGGAAGACGAACTCACCATGGAGGTGAAAGGCCGCGATCTCAGCCAGGGCTTGCCCCGCACCCTCACCATCCGGTCTGAGGAAATTCGGGACGCTCTGCGCGAACCGCTCACCGCCATCCTTGAATCCATCCGCCAAATCCTCGAGCAATGCCCGCCGGAACTTTCCGGCGACCTTGTTGATCGCGGCATTGTGATGGCAGGGGGCGGCGCGCTGCTGCGTGGCATTGACCGTTTGGTGGCCAAGGAGACCCAACTGCCTGTCACGATCGCGGAAGATCCTCTGATCTCCGTGGCCAACGGCACGGGCAAGGTGTTGCAAAACATCGATTATTGGCGCAACGCCGCGGCCGCCATGGCTTGATTGATTTCCTCGTCGTTTGTAAGCCCCGCCCTATGGGGACATGAACAACCGGCCATACATCATCGCAACCGGCCTCGTGCTGCTGCTGGCAATAGTGCTTTTCAACCTATCGCCCGACAGTTCCGCACGTCTGAAACGTGTGCTCAGCAGTTTTTACATTCCCCTGTTTACGGCGCAAAAAACAGCTGAAGCCACCGGCGATGTCTTGGTGAACCAGACCACCCCACGCAAACTGTTGTTTGAGGAACTCCGCCACTTGAAGCAACAAAACCTATCGCTCGAATTACGCCTCAGCCAAACTCAATCACTGGAACGTGAAAATCGCTCCTTACGGGAGCAGCTCCAATTACGCCCGCGCCCCGAATGGAACCCGCGCCTGACACGAATCGTCGGCCGCGACCCCGCCAACTGGTGGCGTTCGGTCTTAATCGATTTGGGCTCCAAGGATGGGGTTGCTGTCGACATGCCTGTTATGTCCAGCCAAGGACTCGTCGGCCGCGTACAGGAAGTGCATGACCACCGGTCTCGCGTCGCTCTTTTGGGTGACCCGGCCTGCCGCATTTCTGTCACCATTGAGGCCACCGGCGAAAGCGGCATCATCAGCGCAAGCGGCGGCACCGTTTTCGATCCGACTCTGGTCAACTTGCTTTACCTCCCGGCCAACACCGAGGCCCGGGCCGGCGACCCCTTGTACACCAGCGGCTTGGGTGACATTTTTCCGCGCGGCATTCCGGTTGGCAAACTGTTGACGATCGACTCGGCTCCGGGTGCATTAACCACGCAAGCAAGTGTCAAACTCGCGGTGAATTCTTCTAAGCTCAATGAAGTTTGGGTGCTCATGCCATGAAAGGTTTTTTAACCATAAGCATTCTGTTGACAGCGCAAATTTCCATTTATGCTGCCTCCACGTGGAATCTTCCACGACAGCTGACGGGAACCCAATTAGACCCGCTTCCTGCGCTCATGCTGGTGGTTGCCCTGCGGGCCCCCATTTCCGCGGTCACCGTTTTGGCAATCGGCGGTGCCCTGCTCCAAAGCGCCCTTTCCGCCGGCTCGTTGGGAGCTACTTTAATTCCCTTATACGGACTGGGTCTGATCGTGCATCTGAATGCCCGGAATCTTTCCCATTACCATATCGGCCCCCGTTTTGCGCTGGGAGCCGTTGCTGGCGCGGCCGTCCCTTTGCTCACGCTAATGCTTCTATTGGTTTCCGGCAAAGAACCTCTAGTAGGCTGGTTTACCCTCTGGCATTGGGCCGTTAGTATTCTGAGCAGTGGCGTGTTTGCCGTCCTATACTTCCCCTTACTAGAGTGGCTCGATCATACCGTGGAAGAACAGCCGTTAGCCGCTCCGTTTGATAACACCACACGCATCGTGCGCAGCCCTCGCCCCCATGGATAACGCCGATCACCAGCGTAACCGAAACGTCCGTGTATATCACGTTGGCGCCTGTCTTCTGTTCGGCACCGGCCTGTTGTTAGCCGGCCTATGGTATGTGCAGGTGGCTACGGCTTTGGCTTATCAGGAAGATCAGGAAACCCAATCCATGCGTACTGTCCGAATCCCGGCCGTGCGCGGAAGCATTTTGGATATTCAAGGGCGCCCTCTGGCCTTCGATAAACCCACCTTCAAGGTCAATGCTTACCTTGAAGAATTACGCCATCATTTCCGCGAAGAATGGCAAGCCAGCCAACCTGAGGGCAGGCTAACATCCGAGCAAAGTGCGCAACTGGAAATCGCCGTTCGCCACCGAGTTGTCCAACAATTCACCCAACAGCTGGGCCTCAGCCAACCCATGGATATTTCACCGCGCGAGTTGCAGGATCATTTCGTCAACCAACGAGCCCTGCCGCTGCCGGTTATCTCTGGGTTGTCTTCCACCAATATCGCGCGTTTTATGGAAAACAGCTGGAAAGTTCCCGGACTGGAGCTGGAGGCAACCCCTCAACGCCATTACCCATCACTTTCCGTCGCCCATTTAGTCGGCCATCTTCGACGCGACAACCGCAGTGAACTGGAGGAATTAAACTACAATTATCGATTGCCGGATTACGCAGGCAAACTGGGCCTGGAGAAAACATACGATGCATTTCTGCGCGGCCAACCTGGAACCCGCGCCGTGGAGGTCAATAATCGCGGATACCGCCAGGCAGAATCCACTCCACTTGCCCCGCAATCAGGAAGCAATGTTGTTCTCACATTGGATTTAGAGATTCAACAAGCGGCCATGAACGCATTGACCGACGGCCTGAACCATGGCGGCCATCAGGCAGGGGCCGCTGTTGTCACAGAGGTTCATTCCGGCGATATCGTCGCGATAGTGTCGGCCCCGGTTTTCGACCCCAACGAGTTCACCCCGGGCATCAGCCATGTCTTATGGAACCATTACCTCACCAACCGCCCTTCCCCGCTGCTGTTCCGTGCCACACAGGAACGATATCCGCCGGGTTCTATTTTCAAAATAGTATCCGGACTGGCCGCTCTTGAAAACGGCCTGAACCCCGCCGAACATATCCAATGTCGCGGTAGTTATCAAATTGGCCGCCGACGCATCAAAGACACTGCCAGCCCGGGGCTCTACGATTTCAAACGAGCATTTAAAAAATCGAGCAATTATTATTTCATCCATCAAGCGGTGGCCGAAAATCATGGAATCGAGCACATCATTAGCA
>JAYQQG010000204.1:0-3556 GCA_038145765.1 Verrucomicrobiales bacterium | reverse complement strand
AACCAAGACCGGAGTGCGAACCGGCTGGGCGAATCGGGAGGGCGAATCGGGAGGGCGAAGCTCCTGCTGAGCCGCCTAATGTCGTGAAGATGGAAACCCAACGGCTCAGCAGGAGCTTCGCCTTCCCCATAACAATGTACGGCTGGCTTATTCTTCCCCGCCGCCCATTTGCTTCATGGCTTCGAGGCATTCTTCCTCGGACACATCGCGAATGTGCTGGCCGAAAGTCCAGAGGTGGCCTTCGGGATCCTTGGCGGTGTAATGGCGGTCGCCGTAAAATTGATCGGCAGGTTCGGCAATGATCTCCGCGCCGGCGGCCCGGGCAGCTTCGCAGTGGGCATCCACATCCGCCACGTAAATGTACAGGCTGATGGTGTTGTTGCCTTCAACATTGGCGGGGCTGCAGCGGTTTTCCTCGCAGGCTTGGCCGACGAAAATGAGGCCGTCCTCCAGTTCCAGCTCCGAATGCATGATCTGGCTATCGGGCCCGGGATATTTGCAACGCGCCTTAAATCCGAAGGCGTTTTCCAAAAAACTCCAAACCGGATTTGGAGTCGTTGTAATAGACCGCCGGCGTGATGCGCGGCATGTTGACGGGCGGGTTCTGGACGGCGTCGCTCACTTTAATTCCTTAATCTTGATGTTGCGGAAGTGAAGGTTGTTCGGCTCGCCGTGATCCTGCAGGCCGATGTAGCCCTCGAGCGGGCGGTCTTTCATCGGCGTCTTGTCCAGCTGGATGTCGATGATCTGTTCGCCGTTGAGCTGCACTTTGAGGTGATGACCCTTGCAGGTGATGATCATGGTGTTCCATTCGCCGGGTTTCTTGGACATGTTTTTCGACGCACCCATCGTTCGGATGATGCCGCCGTGATCGTGGTGGCCCACTTTCTTTTTACCGTACGAATCGAGCACCTGCGCCTCGATCCCCGTGTTCACGGGGTTCTTCAGGTCTCCCACGCGAAAGTGAATGCCGCTGTTGCCCTTGGGCGGGTACTTGTATTCCACGTGCAGCACGAAGTCCTTGTACTTTTTTTCGCTCCAGAGATAGGCACTGTAGCGTTGCCAGCCACGTTCGCCTTTGCGCGGTTGGATGAGCAGCGAGCCGTCCTTTTGCGGCAGCCAATTGCCGGTGGTCTGCCAGCCGGTGAGGTCTTTGCCGTTATAGAGCGTCACCCAGCCCTTGTCCTTGGCGGACAACAGCGGCGCGAGGGCCAGTAGTGTGATGAGGAAAAACTTTTTCATATTGTGAGTGATCGATTGAAAAACTATTTCAGCTCAATGATGCCCAGATTACGCCAACTGACCTCGAACGGGCCGGTGCCGCGGCGAATGCCATGCACCTGCAGGCCGATGAAGCCCTTCGGATGGCTCTTGAATTTCTCCTCATGCACGAGGTCAGAAATCTGTTGGCCGTTGATCCACACCTGAATGCGCGCGCCCTTGGCCACCACACGGTAGGCGTTCCATTTGCCGTCCTTGAAATGCTTGTGGGGCTTGCGCTTGTCCGCCGGGGTCATCCAGCCACCGGCGGCCTCACCATAAATATAACCGCTCTCGGCGCCATTGGGGCCGCTCATCTCAATCTCCACCTGCGGGCCATTCACGCGCCCTTTGGGGCCGTCCTTGGTCTGCGACCGGATTTGCACGCCGCTGTTGAGGCCGTTGTCCACCTTCACCTCAAATTTCAAATCAAAATCGCCGTACAACTTGTCCGTGCAGAGGAAAGAATTCGGGCTGCCTTCCTTCGTCTTGCCGACAATCGCGCCGTTCTCCACACGATAGGTCGCCGTGCCGTTGCGTTGGGTCCAGCCCTTTAGCGTTTTGCCGTCAAAAATCGGCGTGTACTTGTCCTTCGCCAATACATTGAGGGACAGGGACAGCAAAAGAAATGAGGTGAGCAAATGTTTGGTCATGCGCAAACTCTTGCCGCGGGGCCGCCTTTCGTCAATGGCGGAAATGAACCCACCACAGAGGCACAGAGAGCACAGAGGTTTAAAATGACCAAGTTCCAAGAACCAATTTCAATACTGGATTTTGATAATTGGGATTTCCTTGGGAATTGATAATTGGTCATTGATAATTTTCTCAGTGCCTCTGTGGTGAGCTTGTCATCACTATCGACAAAACGCCTCGCGCCCCCTAAAACCTCTCCACCGAAACCATGGATAGCTCGATTTTTTGTGGCGGCATCCCCGCCCTGATGACGCCCTGCGACGCCGCGGGCACGCCGAACACCGAGGGCCTCGTGCGCAAGGGCAGGGAACTCATCGATGCCGGCATGAACGCCGCCGTGTATTGCGGCTCGATGGGCGACTGGCCGTTGCTTACCGATGAACAACGCCAAACCGGCGTGACCGCCCTGGTGGAGGCCGGCGTGCCGGTGATCGTCGGCACCGGCGCGGTCAACACCCGCACGGCCGCAGCCCACGCGGCCCACGCGCAGGAGGTCGGCGCCAAGGGGTTGATGGTCATCCCGCGTTTGCTGTCCCGCGGCACCTCGCCGGCGGCTCAGCACGATCACTTCGCCGCCATCCTCGGCGCGGCACCGGAATTGCCCGCGGTGATTTACAACAGCCCTTATTACGGATTCGAGACGAAGGCGGATTTATTTTTCAACCTGCGCAATGAATTCCCGAACCTGGTCGGCTTCAAGGAATTCGGCGGGGCCGATGCGCTCAGCTACGCGGCCGAGCACATCACCAGCACGGACGACACCCTCGTGCTGATGGCCGGCGTGGACACGCAGGTCTTCCACGGCTTTGTCAACTGCGGTGCGCGCGGCGCCATTACCGGCATCGGCAACTGCCTGCCCGCCGAGGTGCTGCATTATCTCAAGCTCTGCGGTGAAGCCGCTGCCGGTTGTGCCACCGCCCGTCGCCACGCCAAGGAGCTGGAGCAGGCGCTGCAAGTGCTGTCGGTTTTTGATGAAGGCCCGGACCTCGTGCTCTACTACAAATACCTCCTCGTCCTGCAGGGCGACACCGATTTCACCCATCACTTTAATCCCACCGATCAACTCAGCGAGAGCCAACGCCGCTACGCCGAGGAGCAGCTGAAGCTCTTCCAGGCGTGGTGGGCCAATTGGGATGGGAAGTGAGGGTGGGGTGAGTAGTGAATGGTGGGTAGCGAGTGGAGGAATCTCTTTGCCTATTCACTACTCACTATTCGCCCCGCAATGGGCGAGATGAATTCCAAAATCAACCGTGCCGTATGGCTGGACATTCCCGTGGCGGACCTCGACCGTGCCTGCAAGTTTTACGCCGCGGTGCTAGGCGTGGGGGTGGAGCAGTTTTCCTTTGGCGAAGGAACGGGGGGCGTGCTCCATCACGAGGACGGCAATGGCGGCTGCCTCATCGTGAAGCCGGAGGATATTTCCGAGACCGGCACGCTCGTGTACTACAACACCGACGGCCGCATCCGTGACGCGGTGGCTCAGGTGGCGGGGCACGGCGGCTCGGTGTTGGAGGACACCCATTCCATCGGCCCCCACGGCTTCCGCGCCATCGCCCTGGACAGCGAAGGCAATCGCATCGCCCTTCATTCCAACACCGACGCC
>JAYQQG010000203.1:0-3646 GCA_038145765.1 Verrucomicrobiales bacterium | reverse complement strand
CCAAGCTCGGCACAAGCTATAGCGTTTCCCTCTGGTTTTGGAACGGCATGCCCAACGACTCCCGCGAAGTGCGGGGCTGGATGTTCAGCCGCGGCCGCAATCACGCGCTCAACTCCGGCGAATCCCTCGGCCTCAACGCCAAGGGCCAAATCATCTTCCGGTCCGGAGGAAAAACCTTCACCGGCAAAACTCCCGCCCCCCGCTGGACTTGGCACCATGCCGTTTTGGTACGTGACACCCACACTGCTCGCGTGTACCTCGACGGCCAATTGCAAATCGAAGCCAATGTTACTTCGCCGATCCCTGTGCAAACCCTGTTCCTCGGCGGCCGGCACGACAATCAGTCCAATTGGGAAGGCCGCCTGGACGAAGCGGCGGTGTTTGACCGGGCGTTGACTATAAAAGAAGTGCGGTCGCTTGCGAAATAATGGGAGGGACGAGTTCCACCTCGTCCCTGTTTAGTCTCACGCGGAGGCGCGGAGAAACCAAATTTGTTTTTCTCTCTGCGCCTCCGCGGCTCCGCGTGTGAAAATGGGGCAAGGTGGAACTCGCCCCTCCCGTTTAATCCCGCACCGGCCCGGGGTGATTGATCTTCGTGGCGTTGCGTTCGGTGCCGGGTTGGGTGCCGTGTTTCCAGCCTTTGAAGCGTTTGCCCTGCGGGGTTTGGCGGTCGGGCGTTGGGTTTTTGGGGACCGTGTCGCCGGTTTCGTCGGCCCAACGATCGAGCAGGCCGATGAGTTTGGTCAGCGTGGCGGCGTGTTGGCGATCGGCGGCGAGGTTGCGGAGTTGATGCGGATCTTTGCTCACGTCGAAAAGCTCCAGCGCTTGGCGCGGCTTCTGAAAAATATCGAGCTGGTTTTTGTTGAGCTTGCCGGCGGCGTGCATTTTCCAAAGTTCGGCCCCGGCAGGATGGCTGGGGTCGCCCTCCATGCAGAGGTTTTGGAGGTGCGGATAGGCGTTGCGGATGAGCACCCAATTCTTCCAGCGCACCATGCGTTCGTGCGCCTGATAGACATGCCAGTTGTGCTCGGCAAAAACATAATCGCGCACGGTGGCCTTGGGGTTTATAAGGATGGGTGCAAAGCTCACGCCTTGGATGCGTTTATCTTTCTTGGCGCCGGCAAGTTCGAGAATGGTCGCGCCGATGTCGATGCTGCTGATGAGCGAATGCGTCTCGGCGGGAGCGATGGTGCCGGGGCGGGCGATGAGGAACGGCGTGCGGATGCCGCTGTCGTACAGGCGCGTTTTGCAGCGCGGAAACGGCCGGCCATTGTCGGTCAGGTAAATGATGTAGGTGTCCTTCTCGATGCCCTGCCGTTTCAGCTCGGCGCGCAGTTGGCCCACGTAATAATCCGTGCGGCTCACCTCGTGCATGTACTCGGCGAGGTCCTTGCGCGTCACCGGACCGTCGTAGAGATACGGCGGCACCTCGATGTCCTCCGGTTGATATTGCGGCGCCTTGTCGTTGAGCGCCCAGCCGCGATGGGCATCGCTGGAGGCGAACCAGAAAAAGAAGGGCTTATCCTTGGGCCGCTCGCGCAGCATCGGCACCCAGTCCGCCGACTTGCTCGGCCCCTTGCCGCCGGACACCTTGTCGAACCCGCGGTTCACCGCCTTGCCCATGTGATGTTTGCCCGAGAGCGCCGTGTAATATCCCGCCGCCCGCAGCGCCTCCGGAAACACCGGCTGATCCGCCGGCATCGAGGTGTGCAATTCCGCCGCCCCGGTGTTATGCGGATACCGCCCGGTGATGATACTGCAACGGCTCGGCGAACAACTGCTGATGCTCAAGTACGCCCCATGAAACAACATCCCCTCCCGCGCCATCCGATCCAAATGCGGCGTCTTCGCCACCTGGCTGCCATAACAGCCCAAGTCATCCCAAGAAATGTCGTCGGTGATGAAGAGGATGAAATTGGGCTGCTTGGCTTGGGCAAGTGAAACCAATGCAACAGCGACAAGGAAAATGAAAAACCGTTTCATGGAAAGCCGCAGTGTGCGTGACCGCTGCGGGAGGGGCAAGTTCCACCTTGCCCCAGTTTAGTCTGACGCGGAGGCGCGAATACGCGGAGAAAAGTCGAAATTGGTTTCTCTACGGCTCCGCGCCTCCGCGTGAGAATTAATCCTCAATAATCCGCCCTTTATTGATTTTGTCCAAGGCCGATGAGGAATGCTTAGGCTCGTAGGGGTACCAGTCTGGGGCGCCGAACCAGTCGTACATGACGGCGCGGAATTTTTCGATTTTTTCGGGGGGCTCTTTTTTCCAGCCGAGGTCGCCGGTCTCGGTGATCCAGGTGTCGAGGGCGGCGCGCATTTCGGTGAGGGCCTTGAGGTGCTCGGGGCGGGTGGAGTCGATGAGGTTGGTCAGCTCGTTGGGGTCGGCCTCGGTGTCGTAAAAATATTCGCGGCGAAACTCGGTGAAGAGGGGCTTGAGGTGCGGGTCGAGTTTGCCGTTTTTGTAAAGCTCGCGCATGACCTGCTGGACGGGGAAACATTTTTCCTTATAAAAATTCACGTAGGTGCCGAAGTTGATCTCGGGCTGGAAGTTACGGATGTAATGGTAGCGCTTGCCGCGGACGGAACGCAGGCGGAACTGGACGTCGTCCACACGGTCGCGCGCGCTGAAGGCGTAGCGGCGCTGGGGGTCGCGGTTTTTGCCGAGGAAATTGCGGCTCTGCATGCCGAGCGGGCGCGGGATGCCGGCGAGCGACAGCGTGGTGGCGGTGAGGTCGAGCAGGCTGATGACCTCTTCATTGACCGTGCCGGGCTTGAAGCCCTCGGGCGCGGGATAGTTCTTGGGCCACTTGATGATCATCGGCACGTGCAAGCCGGTGTCGTACACCCAATGGATGCTGCGATGATCGACGCGCCCGTTGTCGCCGAAGACAATGATGATCGTGTCGTCGAGCAGCTTTTCCTTTTCGAGTTCCTTCAAGACGATGCCCACGCGGCGGTCCATGTTGGAGACGGAGTTGAGATACCGCGCCCATTCCTCGTTCGAGGTTTTGTGCTTGGGAAAATACGCCGGCGGCACGACCGACTCGGGCTTGGCGTATTGCACGTGTTCCTCCTCGCCCCACCACTTGATGCGCTCCGGGCGGTTGGTGCGGAAATCATAAATGTCGTACTCCGCCTCCGGCGTGTTCACCTGCAGAAAAAAAGGCCGGCCCTTCTTGATGACCTCCCAGTCGGTGCTCTCAAAAATTTTACCTTCGTTGACGAAATTCAAATCCAGCTTGCCCGAGCCGACCACTTGCTTGCCGATTTTCTTGATGGAACCGGTGAGGTAACCCGCATCCTTCAACCGATGCGTGAGCGGCCGCACGCCCGCCGGCAGCCGAAAGCCGTCATCGCGATGGTAGGGAAAGTGATGGAGGTTGACCGAGGTCTGGTACATGCCCGTCATAAACGCCGACCGGCTCGGCGCACAAACCGGTGCCGTGGCAAACACCCGCGTGTAACGCACCCCCTGCGCGGCGAGTTTATCAAGGTGCGGCGTGTGCACGCCCTGCCGCCCGAAGCAGCCGAAGTCGAGATTGCAGTTATCGGTGATCAGCCAAAGGATGTTGGGCGGATAAGTGCGATACTTGGCATCAGCCGAAAACGTCAGGAGCGCAAGGCAGAGAAGGAGAAAGCGGTGCATGGG
>JAYQQG010000202.1:0-3780 GCA_038145765.1 Verrucomicrobiales bacterium | reverse complement strand
TATAACATACTTTTCCCGATCCTATTTCTAATTGCCGCGCCGTTTTACTTCTGGAAACTGGTACGCCGAGGGAACTGGCGCGCCGGTTTTGGGCAACGGTTGGGCGGCTTTCATTCATTGAAATCGGAATTGAAAGGCCGCCGGGTTATTTGGCTGCATGCGGTTTCGGTGGGTGAAGCGAATCTGGCGGTGCAACTGGTGGAAGAATTGCAGCGACGCGATGGAGTGGATTCAGAGCGGATGTATGTGGTTTCCACCACCACCACCACCGGCATGGGCGTGTTGCAGCAGCGGCTGCCGAACACGGCCCGGGCGATCTATTACCCCGTGGATTGGCTGCCGTTTGTAAAACGCGCCTTTAATGCGCTGAATCCTGCAGCGATCATTTTGGTGGAGGCAGAGATTTGGCCCAATCTGTTTTGGGAAGCGCAGTCGCGCTCGGTGCCATTGGCATTGGTGAACGCCCGCTTGTCGGAGCGTTCGTATCGGGGGTATCAGCGATTCGCTATTTTGTTTCATCCCTTGTTCCGTTCACTGGCGGCGGCCGGAGTGCATCACACGGCGGATGCCCACCGTTTGGAGCGTTTGGGGGTGCGAGCCACTGTCATATCGGTGACCGGGAATATCAAGTTTGATGGCGCTTTGGACGCGAACCCATCTGGAATGAATGCGCGAGAATTGCTAAATGGGCTTGGGGTGTCCACCGCGAGCCCTGTGTTGGTGGCGGGCAGTACATTCGAAGGTGAGGAGCTTTTGCTGGCCCAGTTGCTGCCGCGCTGGCGCACGGTGGCACCTGATTTGTTTTTGGTCATTGTCCCGCGTCACCACGAGCGTGCGGATGCCGTGATGGATCAATTGCAATCAACCGGCTTAACCTTTGCGCGCCGTTCGCGATTGAATGCCGCCCCGGAACAACCGGATGGATTGCTGGTGGATAGCACGGGCGAGTTGAGGGCGTTTTATGAGGCAGCTACGGTGGTCTTTGTCGGCAAAAGCCTGACGGCGCAGGGCGGGCAAAATCCAATCGAACCGGCGGCCTTGGGCCGACCGATGGTGTTCGGTCCGTTCATGCAAAACTTCAGCGCGGTCGTGCACGAGCTCCTTCAGGCTCGGGGGGCGCATCAGGTTCAGGATGAAGGGGGTTTGGCTGAAAAGATCGGGTTTTTGCTGGAAAATCGGGCCGAATGCGACGCCCTTGGGGATGCCGCCCGCAGTGTGGTGCAGGCAAACAAAGGCGCTACGCAGCGCACGGCCGAGATGCTCGGGCAATCGCTGCGGGCGTTGAACTAACTGAACGGCGCCTTAGATCGCTTCAGGGTCGGGCTTTTTCTTCAGGAGCTTTTTGACCTGATCGCGTTTGCCCTCCTGCATCATCCGCCACATTTGAATGACCCGCTCGTGGGTAATGTTCCGGCCAACTACGCGCTTGTCGTAGTTGAAATCATAGAACTCCACGAAGCCATTCTCATAGACGTCCAAGTTCCATCCTTCGTCGTCTTTCAGAGTTATATTCAGATACTCCGTTCCCGGTGTCTCGAGTTCCTCGAGTACGGATAAAACCTCACCGGTGCTGGGATCCTTAAACTCCACCTCTTGTTTTTTGAGGTATGTTGTCATATTCCACCTCCCAATTGCTTCCAGAAAAGAAGCGTCCTCCTTGCCGAGGATCAAACGCCTGCTGGATTTTTGGGTCAAGTAAAATGCCGGTGAGTTGTTCACCGGCATTTGGTATCGAATAGATGTGTTTTGCTAAACGATGCCGGCACTGATCTCGATGCCCTGGAACCACATCTCCAGTTGTTGCGCACTGGTGCAGTTCTCATAAGCAACCTTCTTGGAGATGCGGCCTTCCTGTACGAGGTTGTACATGTAGCGGTTAAAGCTGATCATGCCGTCGTCCCCCGAGACCTCAATGCAGGCGGGCAGCTTGTTCAACTCGCCGTCAAAGATTTTTTGCTTCACCAGTGGCGTGCCGATCATGATCTCCTGTGCGGGCACCATGCCGCCGTCGAGGGTGGGGCACATGCGCTGGGCGATGGCGCCGACGATGACCTCGCTGTATTTCTTGCGCTGCATCTCGCGTTCTTCTTCCGGGAAGAAGTCAAGCAGACGGCCGGGCACCGAGGCGGCCGTTCGGGTGTGAACGGTGGAGAGCACCATCGCCCCCGTATCGGCGGCGCGCATGGCTGCCCCAATGGAGATGGCATCCCGCATCTCTCCCACGAGCACAAGGTCGGGATCCTCACGAAGGGCGCTCTTCAGGGCGCGGTTAAAGCTCATGGTGTCGAGGCCGACCTCGCGTTGCTCAATGACGCATTGTTCGTCCGCAAACATCATTTCCACCGGGTCTTCAATGGTGACGATATGGCGGCGAAAATTCTTGTTCAGGTGCATCACCATGGCCGCCATGGTGGTGGATTTACCGGAACCGGTAATACCCGCCAGCAGGGTGAGGCCACGCTTGGCCTCGGCGAGCTTGAGACAGATGGGGTTGATGCCCAGCTTTTCGATGGGCGGCAGATCGTTTTTGATATACCGCATGGCCATCGCCCATTTGCCGGTTTGGGAAAAGACGTTCACGCGGAACCTGCCGAACTTGGGATTGAAGTACGAGAAATCGACCTCCCGATCCTTCTTGAAATCCTCCACAAAGTGCTCGGGACACATGCTGAAGATGACCCGTTCTATCCATTTTTTGGTTGGTTTTGGGAAATCCCGGTCACGCAAGCCACGGCTCATGCGGAAGTGGATGTATTCATCCTCTTTGATATGGAGGTCGGCCACATCTTCATTGACGGCATCCTGCAGGATGAGATCGAAAAGGCGCAAGTCCTCGTCCTCAATGGACATGTCCGGCTCCAGGCCCTGCCAGCATTCTGATGATTCATCGGAAATACTGAGGTAACCGGCCGGATAACGCAGGCTGATATCTTCGTCTTCCGCTAATTGCACGCCGCCGGTGGTTTCGTCCTTAGGACGATCCTTGAGGGGAATCTTCTTAAGAGCGATATCTTCCTCAGAAAGGATGATGCCATCTTTCCCTTCCGCTTCATTGCCGCCGCTGGCCGCCGGGGCTTCTTCAGCGGCGGGTTCGGGTTCAGCGATGGCAATCTGCGGAGCTTCTGCTGCGGCCGCTTCCGGGGCAGCTTCACCGGGGGGCAAGGTTGCCGGTGCCGCTTCAGCCGTGCGGGCAGGTTCCAAGGATGGGGCAGCAGGAATGATTTCCGGTGTTTCCGCCGCTAAGGGGGCGTCCGGAGCAGTGGGTGGGGCGGGGGGCGCCGAATCGGTTTCCGTTGCCGGAGGGGCGGGGGGTATGGCTTCGGCACCGGGCGGGGGCGGGGGGGGCATTTCAGCAGGTGCGGCGGGCGGAGCCGGCGGGACGGCTTCGACACCTGGGGGTGGGGGCGGGGCACCTAAATCAATGGGCGTGGGCGCAGCGGGGGGCGCCGGCGGGGCGGCTTCAGCGGGAGCCGGGGCGGGTGGCGGAGGAGGCGGCGCGGTTTCCATATGACCAATTTTACCGCCGGAAAACTGAAAAAGCAACCGTGCGGGCCGGTTGGGCGGGAGACTTATTTACCATTCCAACACCGTGGCGCCCCAAGTGAGACCGGCACCGAAGGCGATCATCAGGATTTTATCGCCCCGCTCAATTTTTCCGGAAGACAACGCTTCATCCAGTGCTACGGCTACGCTGGCGGCGGAGGTGTTGCCGTATTTTTGAAGATTCACAAAAACCTGATCCTCGCTGGCCCCCAAGCGTTCGCCGATGGCACTAATGAT
>JAYQQG010000201.1:0-3807 GCA_038145765.1 Verrucomicrobiales bacterium | reverse complement strand
CCCGTTGCCCGATTAAATCCTCCCAACCCCCATAATACCCCATCAGACAACCGATCACCACACCGATCAGATAAACCACCAGTGTAAACATTAGGGCGAAGATCAACGTAATGCGGAACCCATAAAACAGGCGTGCAAAAATATCCTGCCCAATCGGATCGGTGCCAAGAAAATGGCGCGATTCATAATTCGGGGGAGACGGATGCTTCGTGTCATCATCGATCCGGCGTGTTTCTTCGGGGCTGTAGGGCACCAGCGGCATAATCACCGTACCTTGCCCCTGACTTTCAAAGTGCGCCTGCAATTCGCGGTAATTCACCTCGTAGCTGTACTCCTGTCCGGTGGCGTCTTTATCCAAACCAAAATCCTTTCCCGTATTCGACGCTGCAAACGGCAGCGCCGGGAAGTGCACCTGCCCCTCATACACCACCAACAGGGCCCGATCGTTTACAAAAAACTGTCCCAGCAACGATATTGAAAAGGCCCCTACCAAAACCAGCAGCGACCAGTAACCGCGCTTTATCCCATAAAACCGTTTCAGTTTACGTAAAGTTTGCGGATTGAATCTTCGCGGCGCACACAAAGCAGCGCCCGTGAGCGCCCCCAAGCCTCCCATCCAAAGAAAGCCCTCTTTCACACCGCCGATCAAGCCGGCACCCGCCTCGGCACTCTGTAAAAAAGCATTCCCAACAAACCCGCCCAAGATACCACCGAATAATCCGCCGGTCACAAAGCCTAGCGTCAAACCCACCAACAGCCACACGACCACCTCCCAAAACGGCCGCGGCCGCGGACCGGTCTCATTCAAACTGGAGGAGTTATCTGTCATTAGTTGAAGCGCACGCGAGGATCGACCAGAGCCACAAGGATATCCGAGATGATGTTGCCCAACAGCATGAGGGTGGCCGACAGCAGGAAAATGCCCATCACCACCGGAATGTCCCGGTCCAGCACCGACTTGAAGCCGAGCAGCCCGAACCCGTTGATATCAAAAATCGTTTCGATCAGAAAACTGCCCGCCACAAATAGCGTGATTTGGTGACCGATATTGGTCGCTAACGGAATTAACGAATTCCGAAGTGCATGCCGCCGGACCGCCTGTGAAAATGGCACCCCTTTGGCAATCGCCGTACGCATGTAATCGGACGACAGATTGTCCATAAGATGATTTTTCATCAGCATCGTGACAAAAGCGAAGCTTCCAACGAGATAACACAACAACGGTAGCACCGCATGCCATGTCAGGTCTTTGGCCCGCTCCATCCCGCTGGTATGCCGGAACATTTCCACCTCATTGGCACTGACTTGAAGTTGGATTGGCGGTGCACCGGATTCGGGCAGAAGCTCAAATACATCCGCGCTCTTGCGCGACACCACATATGCCGCCTCTTTTTCCAGCACAGGCTTCGCAGCCGGGACATCCCCTTCCAGCCAGACCTGTTGACCGTCACGCAAACCATGATTTTCCAGCTCCCATTCCGTGGACCCGGCAGAAACACCCACATTTTCAATGGGCGTACTCTCGTAATGCGGCCCCACAAAACCGCCGGTGGGGAACCATTCCCAGCGTGCCGCGAGAAAAACCATCATCAACGCACCCAACACATATCCCGGTATGGCGTACCCCATGAAAATGAAAACGGACGACCCATTATCGAACCATGTGTTGTGTTTCATCGCCTTCGCGATCCCCAATGGCACACACACAAGAAAGGTAAACAGGAAGGTTAACAACCCGTAGAATGTCGAGACCGGCAACCGCTCCGCCATGACATCCAGTACCGGTTCCCCATGCCGGAATGACTTCCCCAAATCCCCCTGCAATACGCCGGCATAACGTGTGCGGTACACTTCGGCAGTCGGCACAGAACCGGAAGCTTCCCGAATGGCTGCCACGGATTTGACACACCGCCCCACCAAATTGTTCAACTCGTCCCTCTTCTCTTCCGCCAACCCCTTGCTGACCGTCACCGCGCTTAAATCAACTTGGAGTTCATCGATTTTATCGGCCAATTGAGGATCCTTCAGAGCTCGTAACGCCACATCCCAACGCTGCTTGGATAAGTTTTTGAGTTCAGTTAAAAAAAACTCCGCATCATCCTTTACACGATTCCAGTCGCCCGAATCACTTTGAGTCATCTCGATTAACTCAGAGAGATTGTCTTCCAACGGTTCAACCAAATCCTCATAGGGCAACGGATGGACCATGCGCACTTCCCAGGGCACCATCGTATCATCAAGATTTTGGATCGCGACTTGCCCATCTTGATCGCGCACTAGCTCCACCTTTTCGCGCGGCCGCTCGATGGTTGCCTGTGGCACTTCCGCCTCGTACTCATCGAGTTTCCCATCTCGGTTCACATCGAGCTTATCGAATTTCACATAAGTTTCGATGGAGTCTGGCACTTCACTTTTTGAAACATAACCGTCTCCATCCCAATCAAGTTCGGCAACATGGAATGAAGGCACTCGCATGCGTGTGCTGGCCGTCAGGCTGCCCTCCTCGAACGGCACCTCTCTTTTATTCAGTTCCCTGGGCAGGACGCCCAACCAAATCAAATAAGCCATGTATCCCGGCTTGTCATAGCCGTACAGCTCCTTCATTTGATCGAGCTGCTCCTCACTCAAGGCGGCTCCCTCCGCCCGCCCCCCGCCGCCGCCCTCCATGGACACCATCTGGGCTTCCATCATGGCTTGTTCCAAGGGTCCGCCGGGAGCGATGCGCGTGACGGCGAAGACGATCATGGTGATCACCAGCAGCGTGGGGATGAGCAGCAAGAAACGCCTGATGAAATAGTCGCGCACCGCCCACAGCGTGGCCAATGGCTTTGACGAAATCCAGCCAAAAGCATCAATCGCATGGACATGACGCAGGCTTTTGCGCACTCTTTGCGGCGATGACACCGCTCACGCTCGGCCATTCTCCGGACCCCGATGATGCCTTCATGTTTTATGCGCTGGCCAAGGACTTGATTGACCAGCGGGGCTACGCCTTCGAGCACATCCTGCAGGACATCCAAACGCTTAATGAACGCGCCACGCGCGGCGAGCTGGATATCAGCGCCATCAGCATCCACGCCTACGCTTATGTGAGCGACCAGTACGCCCTGCTCCCCAGCGGCGCCAGCATGGGCGATGGCTACGGCCCGATGCTCGTGTCCAAGGAAAATTTCTCGAAGGAAGAAATCGCCGGCAAAAAAATCGCCGTGCCCGGCGAGATGACCAGTGCCTTCCTCGCGCTGCAACTTTGGCTGGGCCGGCCAAAGACGGAATTCGACTATGTGGTCGTGCCGTTTGATGAGATTTTTAACACCGTCAATGCGGGCAAAGCGGACGTGGGCCTGATCATTCACGAGGGCCAGTTGACGTTTGAAAATGAAGGCCTCGTTTGCTGCGCTGATCTCGGCGTGTGGTGGGGCGAGGAAAATGATGGGCTGCCGTTGCCTCTGGGCGGCAATGTCATTCACAAACGCATTGCTGAAGCGGAACGCAAAACCGTCAGCGATCTGCTCACCGAGAGCATTCAATACAGCCTCGACCATCGCCTGAAAGCCGTGGAGCACGCGCTGCAATACGCACGCGACATGGGCGTGGAGTTGGCCGATCAGTTTGTGGGCATGTACGTGAACCACTGGACACTCGATTACGGCGACAAAGGCCGCGATACCATCACACGGTTCCTGCATCGCGCCCATGAAGCCGGCCTGATACCGCATCGGCAGGAGCTGGAATTTGTGGCGTGAAGCAATGTGCTGCCGGCGCCCCGCCGGCAGAATCCAAGGCTTTCGTCGGGCGATGACACAAGGC
>JAYQQG010000200.1:0-3838 GCA_038145765.1 Verrucomicrobiales bacterium | reverse complement strand
TGTACGGCGCTTTCGCCGTCTTGCCAGTCGAAATCGAGCACCTGCGCAAGGATGTGGACAAGCTGGAATCGAAGGTCGAATCCGCCAACCAAGAGCGGCAAGAAATGGCCGAAACACTAGCGCGCATTGATCAGCGACTTGCCAGCATCGACGACAGCCTGCGAGAACTAAAAAGGCAATAGTCCAAACGTATGAACGCAAAAATGCACGTTGATATGTCTGGGCTCAACCGCGAGCTCATCCGGTTGGGTGCTTTGACCGGCCAGCCGGTGCAGCAAATAGTCAAAGATGAGGCCATGAAGTTCCTGCGGCAAATCATCAAATTCACCCCGCCGGCAGTGAACAAAGCCACGGCCGCCGCGCTCAAGGCAAACAATCCGGGATTCAAAAATGCCACCGTCAAACGAATTGCAGCGCGCGCCATCCTGGCGGATCTGCGCAAAGCGGTCACACCGATTTCACTGGATCCACGGCACCCGCTTTTGAAATCAGCGATCGAGCAAAACGACGCGCAATTGCTGCAGAGATTCCTCGATCTTCCGGCCGGCAAAGTGTTCGGACACACCGCAGTCCGCAACATTCCCGCCACGCACTACGCAGCGCGCAACAAGCGCGGCCGAGTTCGGCGGCCCACCGGACAGGTGAGCATGGACAGCAAGGCGTGGCAGCGGCATTACCGCGACATGCAGGCCCGCGTTGGTTACATGAAAGCTGGCTGGTTGAAAGGTTGGCAAAAACTGCGATCAGTCAAAGGCTGGCGAGCGGCGCCCAAGATGATCTCGCGACATGCCGGATATGCCCGCGGATCGGGGCGCATGATTCCTCGAGGTCGAAAAGAAATCACCATTGAATTTCGCAACGACACCAAAGGGATAGGCGTGCTGCAGAACGCGGTCAGTGGCGCCGTGCAGGTGCGTACAAAAACAGTCGGCCGCCGGGTCAGATATCTTTTGCGGCGCCGCCGTTGAACTTTCCGCGCCATGCTCAGCCTGTCAATTTCGAGCTATTTTTGTGAAGTTTTTTGCAACGTTCCTGATTCTTGGATCTTTGTTTTTGGGTGGCTGCTCAACCATTGAGCGCGGCCTTTTTCGCCAAGAATCCTACACCGTGAGGAACGCGAAAACCAACGCGGTGGCGGTAGTGGCCGATCAGATCCCGGTCGCAGTGGAGGAAGCCAAGGCCATCGGCGCCGTCGTAGTAGCTACCAATTACACCGGCACAAATGCGCACCTGATCACGGTATTGCCTGAACAGCGAGCAATCCGATATGTGCCCAGGGAATCCACGCAGACGGTCATACGCGAGGGATCCAAGTTTGCGCCGTTACCCGGCGCGGGAATCATCGGCATGGCGCTTTCCGGCATCCTGTCACTGGTGGCCGGCTGGAAAACGGCCGCGGCCCGCGGGGACAAAATCGCCGGCAAGATGGCAGTCAGCATGGATGAATACAGAAACACAGTCCTCAATGAGCTCGAAAAGTTCAACCAGACCGATTCCAAAACGATCAATCCCGGATCATTCGATGCCAAGGCACTCAAGGCTTTGAAGGTCAGCCAACGCGCTGCTGGCTATGGCGAACAGATCGCGCGCATTGTTCACAAGTTCACCGGCCCCACTTCCAACCGTTAACCAAGAGAATGAGCAGCCGCGCCTATTTCATGGACGATGAGATCGAACTGGCGACGGTCGGCAATGGATTCAAGCGGCGCCTCATCAAGCCAATGGCGTTCTGCTTTCGCCGTGATCGGCTCGGAATCCAGTGGTTCACCGTGCCAAAAGACTTTACCAGCGACTTCGCATCGGTTCCTCGTTTCCTGTGGCCAGTATTGCCCCCACATGGCCGCGTGGCACGATCCGCCGTGCTCCATGATTGGCTCTATTGCCAGCCAGAATTCAGTCGACCCTATGCGGATCTGCTGTTTCTCGAGGCAATGAAAGCCGACAGGGTGCCATGGCTGCAACGTTGGGCGATGTACCTAGGCGTCCGCATATTCGGCGGACTTTTCCGACACTAACCACCGACCACCCGACACGATGCCCGCCGATTCACTGCCGGAAATCTACGACTTCGAACACACCCTCGCCGCGGCTTTCCAATCTTACCTGGCCGACGAAAACATAGGCGCCACGCCGCAAATTGCGCGTGACATCAACGCGCAATCGGCGCCGGCCGTCCTGCTTCGCATGGAGCATGGCGGCGCGATCGAAGGCTTTGCAAACCAAGCCAAGCTGTTCACCGACGATGGCAATTTCTCAAAAGATACGTTTTTCGAGGGTCGCCTGATCACCACCATCCGCACCAATCGCCAGGCCGATTCGGCCGATGACGACCACAAACTGCTGCGACGATCCACCCGCGCGGCGCTCTACGATTGCATGAAGGCCACGGCCGGGATTGATGACCAATTGACCTACCACTCGATCCGCGGCATACGAGAGGCTTCCACCGATTACGCCATCGAGGATGAAGGGGAATTAGATGATACCGAAATTACCTGGGAGCTGGTGTACTGCATAAAAAGTGACGCCTGGCCGGTTTGAAAAGGGGCTAGGGGCCTCTCTTAGGTGAGGGCAGCCACAGTGGCAATGCTCAGCCTGTCAATTTGCCGCTGATTTGTGCGCGCAACAAAGCGCAGCTCGATCATGGCACTTAATCACGACGATACTGGCTCACTTGGCGTAGGTCTCAGCACTATTACCATCACCGGCGATTCCTATATCGTCGAAGAGTTCACCCCAGATGAACCGTCAAACGTGGTTCCCATTCTCGACGCAGACGGGAACGCCACTGGCTCCTTTTCCACGTCCGGACTGATGACCGCCACGGCGGTATTGCAAAAACCGGCCACGGAAACCACGCCAGTGGTCAACGGCGCCGAATCATCCGCGTATGAGGGGGAAACATGGATCGTTGATTCCGTCAATCTGCCCAAAAAAACGGCCGAGCAGCACAAATATCAAGTCTCGCTGGTGAAGAAATACAACTGATGTGGATCTCGCCGCAGAATTTCAACGCCGGTTTCTGCCCATTCTCAACGCAGAACGGGAACGGCGAGAGGATGCATTCCTCGATCCGCCCTGCGAAATAGCAGGCGCCGACGTTCTCCCTTTCACTCTCAGACATTGGGCGTTGCTCGACGCCATCCGGTCGCCGCTGCTCACGGCGGCCGATCCGTATGACTCACAAGCGGCCGAACTGCTGCACGGCTACCTGCTGCTCAATCCGATGGAATTGGCGCGGGCTTTGTGGGTGATGTCATCCGAACAGGAAAAGGCCCATCACGGAGCGCGACCATGGCAATGGCACCAGCAGAATTTCATCAAGCGCCTCGATTCGCTGTTTGCCGATCATCGTCAGGTCAGCAAAGCGGCCGGCATGGCAATCGATCATGTGCAATCCGCATTCGCCGATGCGCCCAAGGGTGACGGAACCGCGCGCAAACAGCCGCTGGCCAGTCATTTCGCATACGTCATCCACAACCTGGCCAGCCATTACCATTGGCCCGAATCCTACATCCTGCGGCAACTGCCTTTGGCGCGTCTCTGGCAATACCTGCGACTCATCGAAAAAGCCAACGATCCCGACGTAATCGGCAGCAACCCAAGCGACATTCCGCGCGGCCGAATCTTTGATGAGCTCGTGGAAAAACAGCGCGCGGCCGAAAATAACCACCGCGAAATATATTTCCCGCCAACCATTTTGAACTGATGCCAAGCGAATCAATACAGGTGCGAATGGGACTTGACGCGCGCCCGTTTCAGGCCGGCCTGACCAAATCAAAAGCCGCCGCCATGCAATTTCAGCAGGGATTGAACAAGCTAGGGATGGGCGTTGGCG
>JAYQQG010000199.1:0-4099 GCA_038145765.1 Verrucomicrobiales bacterium | reverse complement strand
CATAGGCTGGATTGTCTTGGCTCTCACGGGCTGTTGGACATTTATGAGTTTATTCGCGAACAGCAAACCGTGCTGACAGAAAAGCCTCTGTTGATGGAACCATTGATCAACGGGCGGGATCTGATTGAACTGGGCATTCCTCCGGGCCCGGCCCTGGGTGAATTGCTCAATGCGGTTCGAGATCAACAACTGGCCGAAGCCTTTGCCACGCGTGACGAAGCGTTGGCGTGGGCCAAGGAAAAGGCTGACCTTTGAGTCGGCATACGGTACGCTGCGCGTGCACAAATGGATAAACTGTTGCTCATTGATGACGAAGCGGATGTTCGCTATTCGTTCGATCGGATCTTCGGCCGCAAAGAGGGGCTGGAGCTGCATACAGCAGGCAGCGGCGAAGCGGCACTGGAACTGATTCCTCAACTGAAGCCGGATCTGGTGATTATGGATGTACGCATGGGCGGGATCACCGGAATTGAAACATTGCAGCGATTGCGGGAGTTTGATTCCAAAACGCCCGTGATCCTGATGACGGCCTTTGGCACCACGCAAACTGCGATTCAAGCCATGAAGCATGGGGCTTATGATTACATTCTCAAACCCTTCGATGTGCCGAAGCTGGAGGAGATGGTGGATCGTGCCCTGAACGCCGCGCGTTCAATGAAACAAGTGGTGTCCTATCAACCCATGTTGGAGGAGGAAGATTTTGACTTGGGCATCATCGGTCAAAGTGCGCCCATGCAGGAGGTCTTTAAAACGATCGGCCAGCTTGCGGCCAGTGATGCCACGGCGTTAATTACCGGCGAGAGCGGTACGGGCAAGGAGTTGGTAGCCCGGGCAATTTACAGCCACAGCCAGCGCAGCGAACAGCCTTTCCTCGCTATCAATTGCGCGGCAATTCCCGAAAACCTATTGGAGAGTGAATTGTTCGGCCACGAAAAAGGCGCCTTCACCGGCGCCAACACCCTTCGGGTTGGCAAATTTGAGCAGTGCGATGGGGGGACCATTTTTCTGGATGAAATCGGGGATATGACCTTGCCTACGCAGACAAAAATATTGCGAGTGTTGCAGAACGGCACCTTCGAACGTGTGGGGGGCAATCAATCTGTAAAAGTGAATGTCCGCGTGATTGCGGCCACCAACAAGCCGCTGGGCAAGGCTGTGGAAGACGGGGAATTTCGCGAAGATTTATTTTATCGACTGAACGTGGTGCGCATTCAACTGCCGCCGTTGCGCGAACGGCGTGAGGATATTCCTCAACTGGTGAGTTATTTTCTCTCCAAAAATTCGTCCAACCCCAAACAACCCAAAACCATCCAGGCCGACGCGATGGCCCAAATGGAAGCGCACGATTGGCCGGGCAATGTGCGTGAACTAGAGAATGCCATCCAACGCGCGATGGTGATGGCCAAGGGCGATGCCATCCTCCGTGAAAACCTTCCGCCAGAGGTGTTGTCTGTTCCGGCTGCCGGCACTCCGGATCCGGATGGAGATGATCTTGCGGGCATGGCGTCCAAGTTATTTCGCTGGGCACGAAACAACCCGGATCTGAAAGTGATTCCGGCTGTCGAACGTGAATTGGTGATCAATGCGTTGAAGGAAACCGGGGGCAATCAGGTGCAGGCCGCGAAGTTGCTTGGGATCACCCGGGCAACGTTGCGCAAGCGGATTGAAAAGTTCGAGATCAAACAGGGCTTGATGGTGGAATAATTTATTCAACGCCCTGCGGCTGGATGAATTTTAGCCGAACGGTTTTCGGCAGTATTTGTTGGCTGCGTTCGGGACCCAAAACAAAGGCCGCGGTGGCGTAGGCATCACTTTCAAAACAGGTGGGGGCCCAAGCGGTGCAACTGCCCAGGCGTGGCACGGGCAATCCGGTGCGGGGATCCAGCAGGTGTCCATAACGGCGGCCATCGACTTCAAAGAAATTCTCATAATTCCCTGAGGTGCTCAACGCGCCAGCGCGCAGTTGCACGAGCGTGCGGTTGCCTTGTTTGCGTGAGTCTTCAATCCAGATCGGCCAATGATCCTGCTTGGGGGGAAGCCCAATGACACGCGTGTCTCCCCCGGCTTTGACCAAGGCATTGCGGATGCCATGCGCTTGTAGCACCGCGATGGCTCGGTCGACCGCATAACCTTTCCCAAATCCACCGGGGTCAATGGACATGCCATCGGTCGCGAAGTGCAACCGGTCGCCCCTTAGGGTCACCTTCCGGTAATCGACCTTGGCTAAGACGGGCTGCAACTCGGCGGATCGTGGGAGGCGGTAGCCTTCTTTTTGGATAAAGCCCCAGAGATCCGCAAGGGGTCGGATGGTGGGGTCAAAGGCGCCTTCGGTGAGTTCCGCAATTGTCAGGGCTTGTTTTAGGACTGGCTGTAAATCAACGGAGAGCGGTTCACCGCGATTGGCTTTGGCAAGATCACTGTCACCCCGGTGAATGCTCAGTAATTGATCCACTGCGCGGATCTCTGCAAAGGCGGCATTGATCGCCTGCTGGGCCTGAATGGGCTCAGCGTAAACGGTAATCGAGACAAATGTGCCGAGTTGTGGCTGCAGTCGGGTGACCGGCTCGGCTGGCGGTTGTTTACTGCTGAGGCAACCGGCCGGCAGCCACCAGAGCAGGGTGCACAACAATATTCCACGTATGGCAAATTCGTTTGACTCCGCGCGCAACGCCACGGCAGGAGAGTGTGGCGCCACTGATGTTGGAGATACCATTTTTGTGATCTAGTTTGGAGTGGGTGTCTTTACCGACAAATTGATTTCGCCAGCCCTCGCGCCGGACCTCATATCCCCAGCTTTCCCGGTAGTTTAAAATCTCCACCTGTTTAACCTTGCCGTCCGGGGTGATGGCAATGACAAAGTCGATGTAGAGATGTTTGCCGATGCAACGATCGAAGGCAATGACTCCAATAACTTGGTTATCCTTGTACGCGGTGCAATACCACAGCCCCGGATCAATAACCTTCAGACCGCTGGAATCATAGATTTTTTGGATTTCACCACGGGAGTAGCGATGGGTTTTCCACTCGAATTTGTCCGCCGAAGGAAAGCAGATGGTTTCCGCTTGTTTGGGGGTCAGATAGGTCTTGGCGTGGAGTGAAAGGATTGGCAGGACGATGATCGTCAGGAGCAATGTCAATCGAGTGGTTCGTCGCATGGCGTTTTATTTTTGTAAAACCGGCACCTGCTAAAACGGTGTGCTGATTTAAATCACAGTATGGGCTCGTTTAAATAACTGGCTTGAAACTGTGTTTTCAGGACGAGCGCGCCTCTTTCGAGGTGCCCCATTTGGTTTATCGCAATTGGCTTTTGGGTAATGGCTTTCTATTAAGCTGGGTTAGAACTGCATGCCGACGGAGAGCTGAATCGTGTCCGTTTCCGTGCCAGTTCCGCCATCGTCTTTCCTCTCGACATTGGCTTTGATCTCCCAGTTATCACCAAATTTATACATTGCACCAAAGGTGATGTACTCATCGGTTTCCTGTGAACTAGTAATGTCATCGTCCAGTTCCTCGTACCGAAGAAAGGGGGTCAGGGTATTGTCCCCGTGCGCAATGTCATAAGAGATTTCTAGGCGGTAACCGGTGTATGAGTCATTGCTGACGGTATCACTGGCATTATCGGTTAGGGCGCTCGGGTTATCAAAATCCCACCCCGCGTATTCAGCGAGCAGTTTTAAGCCGTTTTCGAATTCGTACTTTGCATGCAACGCATACAGAGACAGGTCTGTGGAGACCCCGTTCGTGTTGGTGTACTCCTGCAGGTATGCCGAAGCACTGGTGTACAGACCGCCGGTTTGATAGCTCAACTTGAGTGTGTGAGCATATTCTTCGATGTTTTTATTGTTTAGATCCGGCCGGGCACTCTTGGGAGTCCAGCTCGTATCATCAGCTGCAGCACCGTATGGATGCAGACCTTGAGAGAGGTAGTACTCGTACTTGAGCCCATCGACGGGAGTATCTCCATGGACACCCGTCCCCAATTCCATCCAAGTTGTTGGGATGATACTCTTATAAAGCTGAGGGCGTTTGGCGGAGTAAAACTGGTCCGGCTCATGGTACTGGTTGATTTCACCAATTGGAATCAATGACACCCCCAACG
>JAYQQG010000198.1:0-4124 GCA_038145765.1 Verrucomicrobiales bacterium | reverse complement strand
GCTACCACGGAGATCTACACCTAGGCGTTGGGCGGCTGCGTCTGTTGTGTTTAAGAGACTGGCCGCCGCCCGACAAAACCTCGCCATCCGCCAAGGCCGATTCCCCAAGACGCCGGTGAAGACGCTCCTGGAGCAGACGCGCTCCAACGACGCCAACGCCCGCTTCCTTGCCGCGCTGCAACTCGCCAAACAAAAACATCCCGGCAAAGCCAAGGCGCTGGCGACCGCATTGATGCAGGACGCCGATGATAAATGGCTGCGCGCGGCGGTGTTCAATACACTGGGCAAAGGGGACGCCGTGCCTGTGCTTGATCACATCCGCACAACTCGCCCGATCAAAAACGGCGCCGTCCAGCAGAGTTACCTCACGACGATGAATGAGCTCGGCCGGGTCGTCGCGCAGGAATGCACGCCGGCGCAAATGATTCACTTTTGGAACCTCGGCACGCAGATGGCCCAGCCCGAGCTGCGCAAGGAACCCATCCGCATTTCAGTTTGGGAACGTGCCGCATTTCTGAATGGCCTGATCCTTGGCGCGAAAAAGAAAGGTGTGAAGCTCACCGCCACGCATCCCGACGCCCATCCGCTGCGCAATTTCATCCCGCTCACCTCAAAGCTCACACCGGCTGAGACCAAGGCGCTGTACGAGGCCAACAAACTGCCGCCGGATGTGGTGGCGGACTTCACCATCAAGTCCACCCTGCGCTCCGCGCGTAACTCCGTGGAGGCCGGCATTTCCCTGCCGCGCCGTTTCGCCGCCATTGAGCTAATGAGCAACACCGACTTCGGTTTCGCCGGTGATGCCTTACTGCGCCTGTTGGTGCCGCGCGAAGATTTGGTCGACATCGCCCTGCGCACGCCCGACATCCAAGCCGCCGCCGTGCAGGCGCTCGGCAACCTCAACGACGCCCGCGTCAGCCAGGCCCTGCTCGAGCCCAAGGCTTGGGCCAGTTTCACGCCCACCGTGCGCGAAGCCGTGCTCGGCATCATCACCCGCAGCGGCCTGCATCATCCCGCGCTGATTGATGCCCTCGAGAAAGGAACCGTGCCCGTGCACGCCATCTCACCCGCCCGCCGCAAGACCCTCGAGCGCCACAAAACCGCCGGCGAACGCGCCAAGAAGCTTTTTGCTAAACACACCGGCGGCGATCGCATGAAAGCTTTCGAGGCCGCCAAGCCGGTGTTAACACTGAAAGGCGACGCCGCCAACGGCGCCAAGATTTTCACCCGCGCCTGCGCGACCTGCCACCGCCACGGCGACTCCGGCCACGCCGTTGGCCCCGACCTCACCGGCCTGCGCAACCAACCAGCCGAGGCCCTCCTGCTGCACATCATCGTGCCGAACCGGGAAGTTTACCCGCAGTACACAATGTACGAGGTGGACACCAAGGAAACCGAAACCTTCGCCGGCCTCCTCGCCGCCGACACGCCGCTGCAACTCACCCTAAAGCTCCCCCTCGGTTTGTCCAAAACCATCGCCCGTAAAGACATCCAAGCCATCCGCGCCAGCACCATCTCTCTGATGCCCGATCAACTCGAGAAAACCATGTCGCAGCAGGAACTCGCCGATCTACTGGCGTTCTTGAAAAAGTAAACGCCGCCCCGGGAGGGCGAAGCTCCTGCTGAGCCGGGGGAGTTGTTGCGGTTACGAGGCTCAGCAGGAGCTTCGCCCTCCCAATCTTGGCATTTTCGGAGCCATCTTTGTGGCCGGAGATTGCGTCCCGGCCTGATTTCAGGCACGTTGTGCCCACGCGCTGTCACAATCTGCGGGATACCTGGCTGCCCATGTCACTTTTAAAACGAATCGGAACCACTCTGGCCGCCCTGTGCCTGTTGATCCCGGCGGCTGCCGCTGCGGAAAAAAACATCATCGTCGTCATTGCCGATGACCTCAGCCCCACGATGGGGTGCTATGGCGACATGACGGCGGTGACGCCGAACATCGACCGGCTCGCGGCTGACGGCACGCTCTTTCGCTACGCTTTCGCCACCACCGCCAGCTGCAGTGCCAGCCGCAGCGTGGTGCTCAGCGGCTTGCACAATCACCGCAACGGCCATTACGGGCACCTGCACAGCTACCACAAATTCAGCAGCTTCCCGTGGGTGAAGACGCTTCCGGTGCTGCTGGCCAAGGCCGGCTACCGCACCGCGCGCATCGGCAAGCATCATAACGGGCCGGAGGAGGTTTACTTTTTTGAAACCAAAATCCCCGGCAACAGCCGCAGCACCGTGGAGATGGCCAACAACTGCGAGGAGTTCATCAAGGCCGATTCCGAAAAGCCGTTCTTCCTCTATTACGCCACCAGCGATCCACATCGCGGCGGCGGGCGCGCCAATGAGCTGGAGCATCAACCCGATCGTTTCGGCAACAAACCCAACAAGGGAGCGTACCCGGGCGTGACCGAGGTGTTTTATGATCCGGCCAAAGTGACCGTACCGCCCTTCCTGCCGGACACCCCCGAGACGCGAGCCGAGCTGGCGCAGTACTATCAAAGCACCTCGCGCGTGGACCAGGGTCTCGGCCGTTTGATGGAGATTTTGAAAAAGAATGGCAAATGGGACAACACACTGATCCTCTTCACCAGCGACCACGGCATGGCTTTTGCCGGCGGCAAAACTACGGTTTACGAAGGCGGTCTGCGCGTGCCCTTCCTCGTGCGCAACCCTTACCAAAAGGAACGCGGCAACACGAACAACGCGATGATTTCCTTCGTCGACATCGTGCCCACGCTGCTCGACTTTGCCGGCGGTTATGATGCCGAGAATGGCGCCGCCAAACCCGAGCTGGCCACCATGCCCGCCGGGCGCCGCACCAAGAATGGCCCGTACAAATTTCACGGCCGCTCATTCCTGCCGATTCTGGCTGAGAAAAATCCCGAAGGCTGGGATCAAATCGGCGCCAGCCACACCTTTCATGAAATTCAAATGTACTACCCCATGCGCGTCGTTCGTGATCGCAAGTACAAGCTCATCTGGAATATTGCCCACCCGCTGCCTTACCCCTTCGCCAGCGACCTCTGGGCAGCGCCCAGCTGGCAGGCGCAATGGAAAAAAGGCATGGCCGCACCCTACGGCAAAAAGACCGTGCGCGAATATATTCAGCGACCCGAGTTCGAGTTGTTTGATATTAGCGCGGACCCTAATGAAGGTGTAAACCTCGCCGGCGACGAGAAATATGCCAAGGTGTTGGAGGAATACAAAGCCAAGCTCAAAGCCTTCCAAAACGCCACGCAGGACCCATGGATCCTGAAGTGGAAGTACGAGTAATCCACCGTTGTTCGCAGGTTATTCACAGCTTGCTGTTTCCTGAAAACTCCAGTTTTTTGGGGTTTTTTCGTTTATTTACGAAAAGCTCCGTCCTTTTTTCACACTTTTTCCCCAACCTTTCTAACTAACGATTTTAGTGAGTGTCATTAGGGGATTCGTTCGGCCGCCGGAACATGGACGACCGTTAGCGCGCAGGTATTGAACCGAATCCGGCCGCCTTGTGCACCCACCGCCGTGCCGCGATTGCCGTTCCAAGTGATGTACACCCGATCGCCTTCAGGCGAGACCGCCGTGCCATACGTGCCTTGTGGGATGTAGCCAAACTTCCGGTGAATGGGGTCGCGCAGAAATGCGATGATTTTGCGCGTCCGTGTTTTCAGATCATATTGAATTAACGGACTTCCATCGCGTTCGCCGCCCCCGTGTGCGCCAGGGACATAGTAGAGATAGCGTTCAGTCTTGGGGTCCAGATCGATGCTGGCAATGTAGGTTTGCGAGCCGACCTTGGTGGGCCCAAGCGCGCGGACTTGTTCGCTGCGCGTATCGAATTCCCACAAGGCGTCCCCATCGACCGTGTAGACTTTGCCCGTGCGTGATTCCTGTGTAGCGGCACGGAGCCCCAGTGCGGCCGCAATCGGCTTCGGGGGGCCGGGCTTATCCGAATCAAACCGGACGAGGCGGTTAATTTTGCCGCGTCCGCCTTCCTGTTGAAAATAAAGCTTGCCGGTGGATCGGGCGAAGATGGCGTACCGATAAGGGCCGGCGTTATCACTGTAGAGCACCTTGCGGCCGGTCTCTTATACTCATCTCCGAGCCGACGAGACTAAGGAGGATCGGGTTTGTGCGGGTCCTGGTTT
>JAYQQG010000197.1:0-4192 GCA_038145765.1 Verrucomicrobiales bacterium | reverse complement strand
CTTCACATGCGCGCCCTCGTGCTGCCGGCGCCTCGCCGGCAGAATCTGCGACGCACGACTTGGGTCTGCCGGCGAGGCGCCGGCAGCACTTTTCAGTTCACATAAATCATTTCGTTCAGTCCCAGCACCAAGTGACAATAGTGCCGGAGCGCATCGGGCGTTTCCGCGCCGAGGAGTTTTACGCCAATCTTCAATTCCTCCGCGCGCGGTGGTCGCGAGAGGGCCAACAGATACAGCCTCTTCACCTGCGCCCTTGGTTCATCGCCGGCTTCGGCCTGCACGCGCTGGGCGAGGTGTCCAGCCAACTCCCAGACGAGCGGCGCATTGAGCGCAAACAACGCGCCGGTGGGTGTGGCACCGGTGGTGCGCGCGCCGACGCTTTGGGTGTAGTCCGGCGAATCAAACAGGCTCAGCGTGGGATGCTTGGCCGAACGATGTGCTTGCAAATAAATCGAGCGCCGCCAGCTCTTGGGCTCATCGCGCACCTGTTGCCGGGCGTGCCCGATCGAGATGCTTGGGCCGTACATCTCCGGCTTCAACACACCGGCGACTGCGAGCAGTGAATCACGAATGGCTTCCGCTTCCAGCCGGTTGGGGCGCCAATGCCAGAGCAGCGTGTTGCCGGCATCCACATTCATCGGCGCGGTATCCGCTGTGCCCGATTGCCGATACGTGGCACTGGTGACGATCAATCGATGGATCGGCTTGAGCCGCCAACCGCCCTCGATGAGCCGGCAGGCTAGGTAATCGAGCAACTGCGGATGCGTTGGCGGTGTGCCGAGATTGCCGAAATCATTGGGTGTCCGCACGAGGCCCTGGCCGAAATGATGATGCCACAGGCGGTTGACAATCACGCGCGCGAGCAGCTCGCCCGCGCCGTTTTCAGTATCCGTCAGCCAATCGCCCAAGGCGGCCAGCTCGGTTTTGCCCGTGCGCCAGTGCGCATCTTCCTTGCGTTTCAGCACTTTGATAAAGCCCGGCTGCACTGTCGCGCCCGGCGACCCCCAACTGCCCCGGCGCAGCACCCGCGGCTCCGTGATCTCCAGCGGGATCCGCTTTCTCGACGCCTGCGGGGCTTCCTTGACCTGATCCCAAAATGTCGCGGTGAGTTGATAGTACTCCTCAGTCGTCATCGGGTCGACTGGATGATCGTGGCACCGCGCGCAGCCGAAGCTGATGCCGAGGAAAGCCGTGCCCGTCGTCGCCACCATGTCATCGAGCCGATGAAACTGTTTGTCGTTCGGGTTCGAGTTATCCTGCAGGCGCGGCCCCAGCTGAATGAACTGCCCCAGCTCCCTGTGCTTTTCATCGGGCGCAAAATGCATGCGCACGAATTTATCAAACGGCACATCCTCATTGAGCCCGCGAATCACCGCATCGCGAAACCGCCACACATTGGCCCGCGGCTTGTCGGCATTCACTGTGAGTTGCCCGCTGCTCTCGCCAAAGCGCACCACATCCAGCCAATGCCTGCCCCAGCGTTCACCAAAACGCGGGCTGGCCAGCAACCGATCCACCAACCGCCCGAACGCGCCGGGTTTCGAGTCCGCGATGAATTGCTCAATCTCCGCCACCGTTGGCGGCAAGCCGGTGAGATCGAACGTCACCCGCCGGATCAGCGTGTACCGATCCGCCGAAACCTGCGGCTGCAGCTTCGCCGCACGAAGCTGGCCCAGCACAAATCCATCAATCGGCGTCCGCCCCCAATCACCGGCCGGCGGCACCTTCGGCGATTGCAGCGGGGCCAAGCTCCACAGCTTGGGATTCTCCGCGCTCAGAGACACGGTCCACAAAACCAAAATCCACATTGGCCCACGCCAAGTCATCCCCGCAAGGGTTGCTGACCCTGTCATATTTGCAATCGTATTTATTCTCACGCGGAGTCGCGGAGAAAAACAAATAAATACATCACACGAACTGGGCCGCCACGGAGTGGCGGGGCAAACATAGCCCCGGGCTTTAGCCCGGGGAATCGGCACACGAAAGAAGGGGCGCATGTACGTTTAGTAACGCGTAACCCCACGTTGAAGCGAGGGGCTGCAATTACAGAGCCACTTGCGTGGCTCAATCACATGCGAGCCGATATGTACTCACAACAATCTCTTCACCACTCTCCACTCTCCACTCTCCACTCTCCGCGGCTCTGCGCCTCCGCGTGAGCCTTCAATCCCAGCTTGACCGCCAGCGGTGCGCAGGCATCATCGGTGCACACTTTTGTCATGAAACAACTGCTTGTCTTTTCTCTATTCCTCTCCCTTTCCGTTCAGGCCGCCTGGACGGTGAAACCCGCTGCCAACCCGAATGCCCCCGGCAAAGGGCTGGCGATTGCGCATGATGGCAAGGCGGTGGCGCACTTTGTGTTCGGCGAGGGGCAAAAGAAACCGTTCCTGCACGTGTACGGCGCGAAAGGCGAGCTGCTCACCAACCCGGGCGTGGGGCCCGATGGCAAGGACTTTGGCCGGTTCCCGCATCATCGCGGCATTTACATCGGCTGGCGGGTGCTCAGCGGCGGCGGCTCGTATGACCTGTGGCACATTCACAAAGGCGAAATCATGCGCGTGAAGGAAATCAAAAGCGCCAAGGCCAGCGAAAACGGCGTGACCATCGTGGCCGATATCGAATGGCGCACCGGCAAGGTGGGCGACAGCGACACGCTGCTGCTCAATGAAACCCGCACGCTCACGATCTCCAAGGCGGGCGCCACCACTCAAGTGGATTTCCACACTGAACTCACCGCCGCAGCCGACCTGACCTTGGGCGGCGACCTGCAACATGCGGGTTGCCATTTCCGCGCGCACACGGTCGTAGCGGAGAAGGGCACGAAATTCACCAGCTACCTGTGGGAGCCCAAGGGCAAAGTCGCCGGCAATGGCAAAATTTTGAGCAAGGAATGGAAATGGAACCGCCTGCAATTCCAGCTCGGCGGCAATTGGTACAGCGCCACGCAATTCAACAGCCCCAACCAACCAGTGGAAGAACTGTCCTGGCGCAACTACGGCCGGTTCGGCTTCTTCTTCAAAAAGGATCTCAAGCAAGGCGAGACGCAGAAGCTCGATTACCGCTTCCACATTGCGCCCAGCGAACAACCCGCGCTAGAGAGTTTTCCGCCGCAGGTCAGCAAGGATCAGGAAACCCGCTGGCGCGCCGCCGCCCATAAGGCCTACGGCGAATTTGTAAAATCACTGAAGTAACTCCAACTCGCACCGTCCAAATTTAACTAATCCATAATGATCAAAAATAGCATCCTCACAATCGCCGTCCTCAGCCTAGGTGTCAGCGCCCTGGCCGAAGACTGGACCAACTGGCGCGGCCCGAACTACAACGGTGCCACCAGCGGCAAGAACCTGCCCGTGAATTTTTCCAAAACTGAAAACATCGCGTGGCAAACCGAGCTGCCCGGCCCCGGGGCCGGCACGCCGATCATCGTGGGCGACCGCGTGTTCCTCACCTCCGTGCGCATCGAGAACGCGTCCGCCGGCAAGGGCCAGTTGCTCGCGCTCTGCCTCGACCGCAAGACCGGCAAAACCATCTGGGAACGCAACGCCGGCAGCGGCTACCGCCCCAATGGTGACGGCGCCGACTACCGTCTCGACAACCGCGGCACCTACGCCTCCCCTTCGCCCGTAACCGATGGCGAGACCGTCGTGTTTTTCTTCGGCAACGGCGATCTCATCGGGTTTAACATGAAAGGCGACAAGCTTTGGGCCCGCAACATTCAGAAGGACTACGGCGACTTCACCTTCCAGTGGACCTTCTCCGCTACGCCCACCCTCTTTGAGGACAAGCTGTACCTGCCCGTGCTGCAGCGCGACGAGCCGGTGCATGGCCGCGGCAAGGCTGACAACCCCTCCTTCATTCTCGCCATGGAACCCAAGACCGGCAAGACGCTCTGGAAACACGTGCGTCCCAGCGAGGCCAAGAAGGAATCCCTTGAATCTTTTGGCACCATCATCCCGCACAATGGCGAACTCCTGATCGCTGGCGGCGATGTGCTCACCGGACACAATCCTGATAACGGCAAGGAAAACTGGCGCTCGGGCACTTGGAACCCCGGCCATCGCGAGCAGTGGTGGCGGCTCGTGCCTTCACCCGTGGCTGGCGACGGTGTCGTGCTCGTGTGCGCCCCCAAGAAACAACCCGTATACGCCTTCAATCCTGACAAGGGTGCCGACCTCATTTGGAAGAGCGAAGG
>JAYQQG010000196.1:0-4389 GCA_038145765.1 Verrucomicrobiales bacterium | reverse complement strand
TAGACAGCTATAAAGCCCGACTGATGCCGCAAAATGGCGGGCTGCATGATTTGACAATTTATAATCCAAACGGCAAGCAAAAGCTCGAGACGGAAATTAACGTCGAGAAAATCACCCGCGAATTACTCGGACAACCGGCCAATCTCAAGGTAATGCGGGAGATTGCCGAACGCACGGGGGGACAGGCTGGTGGGCCGGATGATTTGCAGCAATTGATTAGTGCAATAAGTTTAGTGGCTGAAAACGAAGTAATTGAGGAGCGATTCCGTCTATGGAGTAGTGCGTGGTGGGGAGGCGCGATTGTCTTCCTGCTTGCAGTTTACTGGGTATCCCGTAAGGTGCTGGGGTTGATTTAAGGAAAACGGAGGAAAAAATGGCTGAAAAGAGCGGGTTTCAAGTAGATTTGCCGGAAGGCTTGCGCGGCAAGCTCGCTTCCTTGCAACGCAAACTGTTCGTGGTAGACACGGCCATCGCGGTGAGCGGCATGGTCGCCGGCTTGGTGGTCAGCTGGATGCTGGTCTATATGTCAGACCGTTTTTGGGATACCCCCGGCTGGTGTCGCGGCTTGTTTTCCTTGGCCGGGTTAATCGTCGCCGGTGTGTTTGCGTGGCCGTGGATTCAACATTGGTTGACCAAGCCGCGCGATAACCGTGTGCTGGCCGCCATTGTTCAGCGCAAACACCGCCGTTTAGGGGATCGCTTGGTAAGTGCCGTGGAGCTGGCGGACCACGAACAACGTCCAGAAGATGTGTCTGAGGCCTTGTGCCGTGCGGCCATTGAGCAAATCGATCAGGAATCCGAACGCTATTCATTTAATGAGGCGGTCGCAACACGCAAGCCGCTGTTGTATTCGCTCGGCGCAATCTTTGTCTTGGGCGGGTTGTTCCTAACGGTTGATCACACGCCGGATGCCAGTAAGAGCGCGCTCAAACGCTGGGCAATGTCCGGAACGGAACAACGGTATACCTTTGTTGAAGAAGGCGGTCTGACTGTGGATGGCCGCGAGCATGTGGATGGCGTATTTTATGTGCCGCGCGGGGAAGAGTTCGCGCTGCATTCGAAATACGCGTTCGCCGATGCGGCGAGTCAAAAACCGTTTTGGAAAGTCTTGGAACGCCAATGGAAAGTCGCCAGTGCTTCGGCAGGCCGGGCGGATAATTTCCTGCGGGCCGAGTTGAACTTCCAAACGGATTTAGCCACCACCTTTGAGACCTTGTTGCCTGACCCTTCTCAAGCCGTTTTATCCTCTAAACAAAGTCGCGAGACCACCCTTATGGAAAACGGGGAAGTCACCTACAACATCCCGGGGCGAACTAAGAAATTGGAGCTGGCATTGCGGATGGGGGACACCAAGCAAACAGTGACCATACAGCCGGTCGCGCGTCCGAATTTGGAGCTGCTCAAGGCGACGGTAACATTCCCTGCCTATCTTAAATACGAAAATGCAGAGCGCGAAGTGCATGGCACGGTGTTCTCCTATCTGGAAGGAAGCCAAGTGGCGTTTAGTGCGCAGGCAACCCGCAATCTCAATCAGGTCCAATTAAAGCCCGTGCCCAATTTTGGCGGTGAAATTGAGCCGAGACAGTTGGAGGTCAACGGAGACCGGTTCCAAACCCAGCCGATAGAATTGGACGATTACCGTGAACTCGAATTTGTTTGGCGGGATGCCTTTGGCATTGACGGGGCCCAGCCATGGACGTTGACGCTGGAACGGCGACCGGACAACCCGCCGCACCGCGTGGATTGCCCCGGGCAAGCACCGGTGGTGGCGATCCTCTTGGAGGAAGTGCTCGATATTCGCATGATGGCTGAAGATGATTACGGGCTCAAAGTATTATCGGCCGAATGGGAGGCCTTTCAACGCGGAGAAACCAATCGGGTGGCGCAAGGGGCCACCGTGCTGCGTGAATTCGAACCGCGCAATTTATCCGGAGATGCCACCTATCTCTTTGATCCGCGCAAGCTCAAGTTGAAGGAGGGCATGATGGTGAACATTTATGCTGCCGCACAGGATTATTACCGGAGCGAACGGACTTCACGTTCGTTGCCGTTCCAAGTGCATATCTTGAGCCCTGAGGAGCATGCCCAGATCATTCAGCAAAACTTTGAGAGCAAAATGGCGGAGCTCGATGACTTGGTGCGGCGCCAGGAGAACCTGCTGGAATCTACGCGCGAAACGCAACAGAAAGATGCGGAACAGATGAAGAGCGATTTGACCGACAAACAAATCGGCCGGCAGGAACAGGAGCAAAAAGATATCGCCAACAAATTGAAGGAATTGGCTGATGACCTGGAAGACCTTTCCAAGGAGGCCTTGAAGAACAAGGAGATCGATCCAAACGACTTAGCCAAAATGGCGCAGGCCCAGCAACAGATGCAAAACTTGTCTCAACAGGAAATGCAACAGGCTCAGCAAGCCCTCGCGCAAGCTCAACAGGCGCAACAAAATCAACAAGAGCGAAAAGAGAATCTCGAGAAAGCTGAACAAAAAGAGAAAGAGGCTCTCGATAAAATGAAGGAAATGCAGGAGGACGCCAATGAAAGCGTGCAGGACATGTACGCAAACACGTTGGTGTTGCGCCTTCGGAAAATTGCCGAGTTTGAGGAAAAGGTTGCGAAAGATTTTATGGAAAACATCGGGCGCCTGATCGGTCGACGGATCAGTGATCTCGATGAGGAGATGCGGAATATGGTAAACGATGCCTATGGCTATCAGGGGGTGAACAGCCTGAAGGCTACAGAATTGCAAGCCGAGATCGCACGGTTTTATGACGCCACGCAGAGTGAGAAGTTTGGTGAAGTGGCCAAACTGATGGCTGAAGTGCAGCCGTCGGAAAAAATGGATCAACTGGCCGAGCTGACTTTACGCAATCAAACCAGCCGGGTAATGGGTGCGGCCAAGGAATTGGCTGATCACTTCAATAAATGGGCTGATATTTTGGATCCCAAAAATGATGGGGACGGGGGTGATGGCGGTGATGGGGGCGAGGGCGGGCAGCCCAATGAAGATTTGATCGAGCGCATGAAAGAGCTGCTGCGTCTGCGGCAGGCCGAAATGGATTTGCGCGCGCAAACGCGTCAATTGGAGGCCGAACACGCGACCCGCAAGCCTGAGCAGCTGGAGGAGGATACCTTCGACCTGCGGTTCCGTCAGTTGATGCTTTCAGGAGACTTACAACTGGAGATGGAGAAGCGGGGCGAGGGCGAATTCCTGAATGCAGCACGTTACCGAATGCGTGATGCGGAGGATGAATTGAATTTGCCGGGTGATCCTGAAAGCATGATTGAAGCCTATCAATGGGCGCTCGTGGCAAAGGCACAAGCCAAGGGGGATATAAAGAAAACGAAAGCGGTGGAGAAAACATTGGCCGGCCTGAAGTCGCACCTCAACGAAAAACAGATCAAAAATGCATCTGCCCGCGCTGATAAAATTTTAAACAACAACTAAACTGGGGAAATCATGAAACAAAAATTCATAGCAATAATGGTGATGGTGGCATTTGCAATGACCGCCGTGGCAGAGGATAATCCCAAGCTGGTGGAAGCCGGAAAACTCTTGGAGCGTGCCAAAACCAAACATCAAATCGGCGAGGAAGCTGAGGCGATTGATCTTGGGCGTGCAGCGGCGAAGCTTGGGTCACTGGAGGCTCGATTGCTCGTGAGTGGGTGGCTCCTGGATCGGAATATTCCCAAGACTGCAAGCAAAGCCTCAAAATCCCTGCAACAAGCGGCCAATTCCGAGACCGACGCCATTCACATGATTGAACAGGAAATTGCTGCACTCATGAAACAATGCCAGCAATGCCAGTCGAGTGGCCAGATGAGCGAGGAGCAACTTAAGATGCTCATGATGATGATGCAAATGATGGGCATGAAGCCCGGTGACAAACCCGGCCAAGGGCAAGGGAATACGCCGGGCTTGAGTTCTGCCGGAGGGGACACCAAAAAGCCGAACGAAGCAACGCCCGGCAATGTCGCCGGGGGCGGTGTGAATCCGGATAACAAAATTCAGAAACTTGCCGGCCGCAATTCCCAATTGCCCAAGGAATATCAGGGCCAACTGAAGGGCTTCTTCAAGGGTGTTGATGAATTGCGTAAAAAGAAATGACGTGAGACGATTACTAGCCATTTTTCTGTTTACCGGGCTGATCTGGGCTAAGCCGGTTCAGGCGCAAGGCATCTTTGAGGGCCCTGCGCATTTGATACCGGTTGAGGTTGATCGGATGTATGTCAAAGGGTTGAATTACCTGAAGCAACATCAAAAAGAGGACGGTACATTCGCCACGCCCGGACGCAGTGATAGTTATGGCTCACAGCCGGGTGTGGTCGGCTTGGCGGTGGTCGCTATGCTGGCCCATGGAGATGACCCGAATCGGGGCCCCTATGCAT
>JAYQQG010000195.1:0-4407 GCA_038145765.1 Verrucomicrobiales bacterium | reverse complement strand
GTATGGAGCAGGGCGGGCAGCAACAGGATGGTGAGTCGGAAATACATTGTACTATTTCACCTTCAACTTGTTCCACGCGGTGATGGTGCGTTGGAGATTGGTTTTGGCGTCGCCGCGGATGCCGTAGCATTGAAAGCCGATGACGCCCTTGAAGCCATTGGCCTTCAGCAAAGCGAGCAGGGCGGTCTGGTCGTAGTTGCCGCGGTCGAGGGTTTGGATGAGTTGGGCCCAGTTGTTGCCGTCGATCTCGGCGCCGCTGGTGCTCACGCGCCAAAGGAACGGCGCGGCGTCCTTGAGCGCGGCGGCAAGGTCGGTCTTGGGTTCCACGCGCAGGAAATGGCAGAGGTTGAACATCACCCCTACATTGTCGCGCTCGGCCTTGCGGGCAATGCGGACCGCGTCGCTGAGGCGGTCGATGTAAAAACCGGTGTGCGGGTAGAGCACAATCTTAACCCCGTGCGCCTTGGCCTTGTCGGCGATTTCCTGCACGAAGGCAACGGCCTGCTCGTCGGTGTTGGTGCGCTTGTTGCCCTGCACGTACAGCTCGAGAAATGTATCGCGACCCTTGAGATGGGGCAGGGCGGCGAGGATGGCGGGATTATAGGTGTGCCCATTGGCGCCTTTGCCATTCAAACGTCCGCCGACATAAAAGCTGTAGAGCTTGAGACCGGCCTCGTCATAGGCCTTGAGGCGGGCGGGCAGGGGGAGATCGGCGCCGAGATTGGCCGAGCCGATGCCGTCGTAGCCCAGTTCCTTGAGCATGGCGATGCGTTGCTCGACCTTGCCAAAGTGTACGCCGTTTTGAAACGCAAACACCGGCCACGGTTTGTCGGCAGCGGCGACGATGGCGCTGGTGAGGAAGAGAAGGAAAAAGTGTTTCATGTTACAGTCGCTTGATGCGGTTGATCTTGGTGATGGTTTTGCGTCCGTTCTTTTCGGTGGTTTCGCCCTCGAGCTGGACCAGTGAGCCGACGCTGGCGTCGAGGCGGGTGTTGTGAACATTGCCGAAGCTCGGGCGGATCTCCAGCTCCTTGCCGCCAGATAGCTGCACGAGATACAGGTTCAGGTCATCGGCTTTCACGCTGATTTTCAACAGGCCTTTCACGGCAATTTGTTTGCCGTCTTCCTTGATGATTTTCCAGGTGCCATCATCGACATAGCGCGGCGGCAGATTGGCTTTCTCGGAGATGCCGGGCAACACGCCGGTGGAGTTACCGTATTGCTCGCGTTGCACTCCCATGATTTGCATGAGCTTGAGGTGCAGGTTGCCATTGGGCAGATTGGGATACTCGACATACCGGCCGGGCAAAATTTGGCCGCCACCGCCGCCGGCCAGCACGAGCGGCAGGTCGGAGACGGAATGATAATCGCCGTGCTTGATGCCGGACCCGAACAGCACGGCGCTGTTGTCAAACACCGTGCCCTCGGTATCGGGCAGGGCCTTGAGGCGGTTGATGAAACGCGCAAACTGGCTGATGTACCAGCGGTTGATGCGGTCGTAGCCGTCCAGTCCCGAGGAGCGGTTGCGGGTGCGCACAAAGTGCGAAAGCATGTGCAGCTCGTCGTTAATGCCGAGGAACTCGAAGGTCGACCGGCTTTCGGTGTGTGCCATCATCAGCGTGCTCACGCGCGTCATGTCGGTCCAGAATGCCAGCGCCATCAGGTCGAGCATGGCCGCGGTGCGTTCGGCAAGATTGTTCGCGGCGCGCAACGGCTCGATCTGCGCCAGCTTGGCAGCGCGTGCGGCGTTGCCCTGTGCGTTGAATTGTTCAATGTCGCGTTCCACGTCGCGTACCGATTGCAGGTACTGCTCGAGCACCTGTTGATCGCGCCGGCTGGCCTTGCGGGCAATGGCGGTGTAGCTATCCTTCACCTCGTCCAGCACACTAGCCGTGCGCTGGCGAAAGCCGCTGTTGTGGAAGCCCTTGAACAGGCGGTTGAACACCACTTCCGGCTGGGCCTCGACGGGCAGCGGATTGCCGTCGGCCCCAAAGGAAATAAAATTCTCCGCCGGATCATTACGATCGAGATACGTGTCACTGCGCAGCGCGAGCGATTTCACGGGCGTCGCGCCGCCGACGGCATCGGCGATGACCTGATCAAACGACTGCCATTGCTGCAGGCGGCTCTTGCGCGTGCGGCCGGTCATGAAGGTGACGGTCACATTCTCGTGGCCACCGTTGGCGCGTTGGTCGGTGTCGATATTGCGCAGGACAACGATGTCCTTTTTGTTTTTCTCCAGCGGCTGCAACAGGCGCGAGAGAGTAAAGTCCGTTTCCGTGGCGCCGGTGATGTCCCACGAGGTGGGGTTCACACCCGCTCCCTTGAAGAGCACCGCCATCCGCACCGGGCGCTTGGGTTGGGCGGTCTTGGCGTGGCTGAGGGCCGGCGACATGATTTCCAGCACCGGCAGTGCCAGCGAGGCACCGACGCCACGCAGGAACGTGCGCCGGGGGATGAGATAGGATGATTTGCTCACGGGATGTCCTGTCGTTGCTGAAACTGCGGGCTGGCCACGATGCCGCGGATCAGGGTGTTCATCTTATATCCGTCCGCCGCCAAAGCCGCGCAAATTCGGTCCACCGTCGGCCGGTCGTGCGGCTCCAGCTTGCGGCCGATGGCGTAGGCCAGCAGCCGTTCCGTGAAGTTTCGGACGATCGGGTCGCGGTAATCTTTCAGCAATATCTGTTTCATCGCGCGCGGCGTGTTAAAGGCGGCGCCATTGGGGAATGCGCCGTTGCTTTTCACCGGCCGTCGGTTCGGGTAGGTGGTGCGCCATTTGCCGGACGGATCAAAATTCTCAAGGCCCAGCCCGAGCGGGTCGATGTGCTGGTGGCAGCTCACGCAAATGGCCTTGCTGGTGTGCGCCTTCATGATGTCCACAAGGTCCTCCAGTTTTTTGCCGTTCACCCGCTCGCTTTGGCTGAGGGCGGGGATGTTCTCAGGCGCGTGCAATTGTCGGCCGAGCACCCGGTCCAGCAACCACACGCCGCGCCGAATGGGATTGGTTCGCTCGGGCGCGGAAGTCACGCGCAGTATGCCGACGGTGGTGATCAGGCCGCCGCGTTGGTCGCTGTTGATCTTGATCAGGCGCGGCGGTTCATAAAACCGTTCGCGAATGCCGCCGGGCCGCTTGCGGCGTTCGGCAAAAATATCCGCGTACTTCGCTGCAAACGCATGCCCGCCGCCGCCGGTGCGCACGCCGGTGTAGTTGCTTTGGTAAATCCAATCCGAATCGATCAGCTCCAGGATCGGCCGGTCGGACTTCACCAGTTCATCGAAGAAAAACAGCACCTCATCATACGCGCCGCGCGTCCAAGATTCGCCGCGGTAAAACACGCGGTCATCCACAATCGCCGCGAAGCCGAGCCATTGCCCGGCGAAATCCTCCGCCAACGCCAGCCGCTTGGGCGAGTTGAGCAGGCGATCAATCTGCGCCGCGAGCACATCGGGTCGGCGCAGTTCGCCGCGCTCGGCCTTGGTCACCAGTTCCGCATCCGGCATGCTGGCCCAGAGAAAATAACTGAGCCGATTAGCCAGCTCACGGTCATTCACCATGTAAGGGCGGGGCCGGTTTTGCACCATCTCCATTCGATACAAAAACGCTGGCGAGAGTAGGGCCACCTTCATCGCGTGCAGCAACGCCGCCTGCGGTTCCGCGTCGTTGCGTTTGCCGAGATACGCGCGCCACACCACCGCCTCGTTGTCCGCGCTGGGGTATCCGCGCCAGGCTCGGCGTGTGAAACGTTGCAGGATCGTCCGGGCCTTGGCCTCCGGCAAATCCGCCGGCACCGTCTTCAGGCCAAACACCTTTTCGCGGGCGGCGGCATCATTGGCAAAGGTCTTCAGCGCAAAATCAAAAGCCGCACTCAGCTTGAGCAACTGCGGCGCCGTGCCGGCCTGTTGGGCGGCGTCGTTGGTGAAGCCCGATTCGCCCGGGGCATCCGCCGGCAACAGCGTCTCCAGCGTCGAGGGTAACAGCGCGGGGAATTCCCAGCTGAACACATACGGCGGCCTCAGCGACACATGCAGCAGATCGCCCAGCGTGTTGATCAGCTCATACCGCGTCAGGCGGCGCAGCGGCGTGGCACCGATATGTTCGCGGCAGTCCTTCAACACAAACGCTGCCGTGAACCAATCGCCGATAGTGGCCTGTTCCTCAGCCGTCAGCGGCTTCTTTTTCTTCGGCGGCATTTCGCCCGTCGCCACCACGTGATCCACCTTCAACCAAACCTTGCGGTTTTCCTTGGTCCGAAAATCCTTTGCCGCCAGCAGCCGCTCCAAATCCACACCGCCCTCGCGCGTCTCGCCATCGTGACAATCCAAACACCGCGCCTCCAACACCGCCGCCACCTCACCCAATTCCACCGCCCCGGCCCAGCCCAGGGTGGCGAGAAAAACAAGATG
>JAYQQG010000194.1:0-4556 GCA_038145765.1 Verrucomicrobiales bacterium | reverse complement strand
CCATAAATCCAGCCCGATTGCCTACGTTCAATATTACCCAAAAAACAGATTCTTTCCAGTGGTTGCCCCAGGAAAATAAAAAAAATCCGCCGGACTGAAAGAAACGTTCCCCCCCCGGCGTGGATAAGGGCATAAGGCAAAACGCCATCAACGAAACCAACCAAGAAAAAGGATCTATCATGAAAAACATCATCCCCACCACCGTTCTCGCCGCCACTCTCATTGCTGCCATCCCCGCCTCCGCCGGCGATGGTCCTCGGGATGGAGGGTTCACCCCAAAACCCAATGCCACGCTCAAGGATGCGGTGAATCAAATGGTTGGCAGCATCGAAAAATCCCTGGGCGTATTCGAAGGCCTGAACCGCACGCAACGCGAGAAGATGTCCGAGTTTGACAATATCATCGCTCAAATCGAATACAGCGTGAGTGTCACCGCCGCGGACGGCGCCCTGAACAAGAAGATCGCCGGAGCCATCAGCCTGGCCCATCAGCAAGCCGAATGGTGCATCACCACGGCTAACGCCAAACAAAATGACCAATTAGCCGATCGCTACCGTCAATTGGCCAAAGTCGCCCAAGATAAGGCCGCCGCCATCCAAAAGAATGCCGAGATGGTGCTCTCCGTGAACGGGGAACTAGCCGAGATGTTGCCGACCATTCAGGAGGAAAAAGGCCTCTATTACGCGGCCGCAGTGATTGGCGATTTGGAAACCGCCAATAAATCCCTCGTGGATGTTCACCGCAATATGAAGAAAGTGGTCGGACTGCTCAGCCAACTCAACCGGTTGGACGATCAGTTCAACGTTCCCGCACCGGCCCCGGTCTTTGCCAAGCGATAGGTCGCCGGGGTTCTCCAGCACTCCTCCGCGCTTCCGCGCGGAGGATTTTTTGTGTCCCGCGGCTAGGTGTTCCGCACCGATTCCTTTTTTTCCTCCAACTCCGCTTCCAGCGTTTTCTTGTCGGAGGTCAACTGGCGTTGCAGTTGATCCAATGCCTCGAAGTCCCCGGTGGACTCGGCCTCGGCAATCTTGCCACCGAGAAACACTTCGCGTTCGGCCAACTTGGATTTGTACAGGTTGTCCAATTCGGCCAGTTCCGCCTTCTTTTCCTCGCTCAAGGATTGGTCGGGCGATTCTTTTTGAAGGCGTTCCATCGCCAGTTCGTATGCGCTCTTCATGTTAATCCTTCTTTTTCTTCCAAGGTTGATCGGGAAATTTGGGAGGCATTTTAATGTTGTCCAGCTTGGGTTCAGACATTTTGAGGGCGTTCTCGTCCACCGCATCGGGTGAATCCATGTTACCGCGCCAACCGGCCAGCTTGGCCTGAAGACCATGATGTTCAGCGGTTTCCTTATCGCCCGAGCGCATGTATGCCAAAGACAAATTGGTGTGCACCCGTTGTTCGTGAGGATTCATCGTCTCCGCCTTCTTGCCCTCCGCAATGGCCCGGGCAAAATCCTCCATCCGGTAATAGGCCATGCCCAACGAAAGCTGCGCCTCGAAATGCCTCGGATCCGCCGCCAACACCGAGGCAAACCCCGCCGCCGCGCCGTCATAATCACCAGTGGTGTAGGCGAACACGGCGTCATCGTATTGATTTTGTATCTCGTCGGTCACCGCGAATGGATTGCTTTTGACAGCGCATTGTGGGGCCGATGTACTGGGCCGCGCAAGCCCAACCATGGCGAATCCGCTCCAGCTCATTTGTACGGACTTCGATGGCACACTGCACTCGGATTTCACCGAGCCGCCCGTGCCGCGCGCCCTGCAAACCCAGTTGGCCCAATTGCAGGCGGCGGGCGCTCAATGGGTGATCAACACCGGCCGCACCCTGGATGACCTGCATCTCGGTCTTGGTCGCGCGCAACTCAGCGTGCAACCGGACTATGTCGTCGTGGTGGAACGCGAAGTCTTTCACTGCGTCAACGGAGGATACGAACCGTTCACGGAGTGGAACGCTGCCTGCGCCCGGACACAAGCAGCGCTCTTTGCCCGTATCGCCGCACGGTTGCCAGAGTTGTTTGACTGGATTCACCTGCACTACGACGCCAATGTCTTTGAGGATGAATGGTCGCCTTTTTGTTTGATCGCCCGCGACAATCAGGATGCCGACGGAATCCAGGAACATGTGGACCTTTTTTTTGCCGATGAACCGCATCTGACATTCGTGCGCAATGATATTTATGGCCGCTTGTCGCACAGCGATTTCACCAAAGGAACAGCGTTAAGCGAATTGGCCCGACAATTAAGCATTCCGCGTGAAGGCATATTCGTCGCCGGCGATCATTGGAACGACCTCTCAATGCTGCAACCCGACCGCGCTGAATGGATCGTGGCTCCAGCCAATGCCGTCGATGCAGTGCGTGCCCACATGGAATCCATCAATGGGTTCATCGCCCACAGTCCGTGCGGCGAAGGCGTCCTTGAAGGCCTCGAATGGGCCCTTCAACAAACCTGAAAACCGCCCTTATAATTAGATTAACTAATCATCGGTTAAAGTGGATAAACCGCACCTGATGCATTCGTTTAGATCCGGTTTTTCAGCGTTCAATGAACTAATCAAAAAACACCGTTTCCATGTGAATATCGTTTGACAGGTCGACTTCAGGTGTTAGCTTCGCTCATCCTCTCACAGCGAGGGGAAGCCGGGGTGCGGGACGTGATAGCCGCCGGCAATGTGTTGGTCCAATTATCAATGAGTGACAGTTCCACGGTCGATGAGGCCGTTAGCGAGAACCCAAAGGTCTCCAAGATTCAGGAGGCCGTGATCCGTATTGCAGGCAATTCGCAGGATGGTATCCAATCCATCGGCGGTTTTCTTGCGCGTCTGGCCGGGCGCAGTGAGCAGGAGGTCATGACCTTCATGACCATTCCCTCCACCATCTCCGGCGGGCCGTCCATCTTCCAGGTGCGCCTGAGTTCCGGAGAAGTGTTGTCCTCCGGGGACGAGGCGGATGTGCTAATGGCCTTCTACCAGCACAGCTATGATAACCACGTTGATTTCGTCAAGGAAGGCGGCATCGTCCTGTACGATACCGCACACGTGGAGCCGCGCGAAGATTTACAGGACAAATTCCGCCACATCGGCTGCCCGATTGCCGAGCTGACCGTCGAAGCCATCGGCGGCACGGCCAAAGATAAAGGCAAAAACATTTTTGCCCTCGGCCTCGTAGCCCGGATGTTCGATTTGGATGCCTCACGCATCGAAGGCCTGATCACCGAACGGTTCAAGGGCAAGCCCGAAAGCATCACCACCACCGCGCTCTCCGCCTTTCATGCCGGCAATGCCTACCCGCTCAACACGCTGGCAGAGATTTACGAATTTGAAGATCCCAAGGCCCGCGATACCGAGCAGGTGGTTTGCACGGGCAACGAAGCATTGGGGTATGGCATTCTGGCCGCCGGAGTCCGGTTTGGAGCCGGTTACCCCATCACGCCTTGGTCGGACATCATGGAATTGCTCCGCCGCGAACTGCCCAAGTACGACGGCATTTTTGTGCAGGCGGAAGACGAAATCGCGGCGGTCTCCATGGCCATCGGGGCCAGTTGGGGCGGCCGCTGCGCGGTGACCGGATCCTCCGGTCCCGGCATTGCGCTGAAGGGCGAGGCCATTGGCTGGGCGGTGATGGCCGAGATTCCACTGGTGATTATCGACGTCCAACGCGGCGGCCCGTCCACCGGCATGCCGACCAATGTGGAACAGAGTGACCTGAACATCGCCTGCTTTGGCGGTCATGGCGATTCCCCACGCGTGGTGCTGGCACCGGCCAGTGTGGAGGATTGTTTTTACACGGCCATCGAGGCCGTCAATATCGCCCGCGAATACAGCACGCCCGTGGTGATCCTGACGGATCAGGCCATCGCCACGCGCATCGAGGCGTTTGGCATGCCGAACCTCAAGGAATTGTGTCAGGACATTGCGCCGGACCTTTCCCCGCGCGAGGATCACAAGCCGTACGATCTGTCAGCACCCGATGGCAAAACTCAGCATGCCGCGCCTGGCACGTTTATCAAGAGCGGCAAATATCCGGTGGTCACGGGTCTGGAACACAACGAGATGGGGCATCCCAGCGGTTCCCCCAAAATGCACCTGGACATGACTGCCAAGCGCCGGAGCAAGCTACAGGCTCTGGGCCGCGCCATTCCCAAGCCGGAAGTGTACGGCCCCGAAGAAGGCAATGTGTTGCTGGTCGGCTGGGGCAGCACCCAGGGCAGCCTGCGCGAGGCCACCGAGCGCGCCCGCAAAGCCGGTGATAGTGTTTCCGCACTGACCATTCGCCACATCAACCCGTTGCCCGAAGGGCTCGAGGATATTTTCGCCGGATTTAATCACGTGTATGTCGTTGAAAACAACGATGAGGGACTATACGGCTACGGCCAACTCTGCGCCCTGTTGCGGGCACGGTTCTGTGACCCGAAGATTCAAGCCATCAACAAGACGGATGGCCTGACCTGGCGCGTGAAGGACGTTCTGGCCCGCGTGCAAGCCAAGTTGGAGGAGAAATAATTTCATGAGCGACACAGTTGAAATCGAGAGAAACCCGCTGACGAAAAAGG
>JAYQQG010000193.1:0-4577 GCA_038145765.1 Verrucomicrobiales bacterium | reverse complement strand
GGGATGGCGAGGATTTCCTCAATTTGCGTAATGGCGCCCTCCACATCGGCATGAGGGAGATCGATCTTGTTGATGACCGGCAGAATCTCAAGCCCTTGCTTCAGGGCGAGATGGACATTAGCGACAGTTTGGGCTTCAACACCTTGGGCGGCATCGATGATCAAAAGGGCTCCTTCGCAAGCACTTAAGCTGCGCGAAACTTCATACGAAAAATCAACGTGACCGGGTGTGTCGATTAAATTGAGTTCGTACGTTTCCCCATCGCGGGCGGTATAATACATAGTCACGGGATGTGATTTAATCGTGATCCCGCGTTCGCGTTCCAAATCCATGGAGTCGAGCAGTTGATCCTCCATCTCTCGCTGGCTGACAGTGTTCGTTCCCTGCAAGAGTCGATCACTCAACGTGGTCTTGCCGTGGTCGATATGCGCGATAATGCTAAAATTTCTGATCTTTGAGGGATCCATTGCTTGCTCGAACAAAGCCGGAGAAAATACCGGAGTGGCCGTCGGATAAAAGAAAATACTATTGTTTGGCCCGATCGGCAATGCCCTGCCCTTGCCCCAATAAGTGCTCAACACACTGCTCGCTGCGGCCTTCGGCGTAGATGCGCAGGACCGGTTCGGTGCCTGACCCGCGTAACATTAACCAACTGCCGCAGCGGCTGGTGTATTTTACCCCATCGAAAGTTTGCACTTTCTTTATCGGGGAACCCAGTAAATCAGTGGGCGGAGAATCTGCAGCGTATTGCATGAGGCGGGCACGCTTGTTCAATGGGTAATGCGTATCAATACGATCGTATGCAAATTGTCCGTACTCTCTTTTCAGGTCATCCAACAACTTGGCCAAGGATTTGCCTTCAATGGCCAAGAGTTCGAGGATCATAAGACCGGCCAGGATTCCATCACGTTCCGGCACATGTCCGGGGAACCCAATTCCTCCGCTCTCCTCAAAGCCCAACAATACATCGCCCTTCAACATCTCTTCGCAAATGTATTTGAACCCAACGCCCGTTTCGGTCAAGGAAAGGCCATGGTGATGGCACATGGCATCGACCATCGAAGTTGTGGTAAGGGCTTTCACTGCCCTGCCCTGTCCGTTTCGATTTTTGATAAAGTGCCTCAGAAGAAGGCAGATGATTTGGTGTGTGGTAAGGAGCTTGCCGTCACCCATCATGCCGCCGATGCGATCGGCATCTCCATCGGTGACGAGGCAGAAATCGGCGCGTTTGCGTTTAAGCTCGCGCTGGCTGAGCGTGTAATTGCGCTCGATGGGCTCCGGATTTAAGCCTCCGAAATTGGGGTCGTGTTCACCATTAAATGTGCGGACTGTGCATTGGGTGTCGGCCAAAATCGAATCAAAACATCCAGCCCCTACCCCAAATAAAGCTTCGTGGGCAAAATTGAGCTTTGATTTCCGAATGAGGTCGAAATCCACAAGTCGCTTGATGGCCCTGAAATATTGAGGCAATAAATTACTGGTCCGCAAAAGCTTGCGCCGTTTGGCTTCGTCGGAAGTGATTTGTTGCACGGGCTGCTTTTGGAGGCGTAACTCAATGGCGCGGCAGGTTTCAGGATCAGCAGGCCCGCCGTGGTGGAGCTTGATCTTAAAGCCGTTAAATCGCGCCGGGTTATGACTTGCCGTAATCATAATTCCGGCCCGTGCCTGGTGCTTTGCGGTATGCCATGAAACAGCTGGGGTAGGAACGGGACGGTCAGTAAGCAACACCTCGTAGCCGTTTGCAGCAAGTACTTCGGCCGTTTCCTGCGCGAATTCATTTGAAAGAAACCGCCGATCATAGCCGATGACCACACGTTTATGAGTGAAACGTGTATGTTTGCGGGAGAAATGCTCAGCGGTCGCCTGCGCGACTAATCGGACGTTGTCGAATGTGTAATCCTCGCCAATCACGGCACGCCAGCCGTCCGTGCCAAATTTTACCGGACATGGCTTCATCATGATCGGCGTCGGTTACGTTCTACGGCTTCCCGCATGGTTGTGATTATCCGTTTCATGTCGCGTTTGTTAAAAAGGCTTGTGCCGCTAACAAAGGTATCCGCGCCCATGCGCGAGCATTCGATGGCGGATTTGGCGTCAATGCCTCCATCCACCTCAATACGAAAACCCAGTCCACGATCTTGTCGCCACTGCCATGCTTGTTGAATTTTGGGCAGGCATTCTTCCATGAACGATTGCCCGCCAAACCCTGGATTCACGGTCATGATTAATAGTGTGTCGATTTTATCAAGATAAGGTTCAACCGCCGACACCGGGGTTGGTGGATTGACCGCCAAGCCTACTTTGCGCTCAAGATTGCGTATGCGCCAAATCAGATCTTGTGTTTGGTTGGTGAGCTCGACGTGGATGGTGAGCTGGTCGGCTCCGGCTTGGGCGAATCGTTCGAGAAGAATTTCAGGGCGCGCACACATCAAGTGGACGTCGAAGAAAAGCTTGGTCAAGGGGCGCAAGGTTCGGATGACCTCGGGGCCGAAGGATATATTGGGCACAAAATGCCCGTCCATGATGTCCAAATGCAGCCAGTCGCCGCCTGATCGTTCCGCGCGTTTGGCTTCCGTTGCGAATTTCCCGTGATCCGCTGCCAGCAGAGAGGGGGCAATTTTCATCAGGCGTTAAGCCGGGGATGGAGCGGGCGCGGGCGTGCCCGAGTCGAGGCCGGAATCTTCCTTGGAGGGATTGTTTTCAGAATCAGAATCAGCGGTGGGCGTGGTCGCCTGAGCCCCGCTCATCCCCTCCCCGTCCGATGGTTTGTTCGATTGATCCAGTTTGCCGGTTTTGACAATTTCTTCAACTTGAGATGCGTCGAGGGTTTCGTATTCTTTCAACGCTTCGGCAATTGCCTGAACTTTATCTTTATTTTCAGTGATCAACTGATTAGCCCTTTCATAGGCTCGGTTGATAATGGATTTCACCTCATTATCAATCAATTGGGCGGTGTCTTCACTGTAATCTTTGGACTGGGCCATGTCGCGCCCGAGGAAGACATATTCGTTGTTGCCGCCATATTGCACCATGCCCAAGGCGTCGCTCATCCCGAACTGGGTCACCATGGCCTTTGCCATTTTGGTAGCTTGTTGAATATCACCGGCGGCTCCGGACGAAATATCACCAGAATACATCTCCTCAGCAATACGCCCGCCCATGGTCATGCAAATGGTATCCAAGAGCTGAAGCTTGTGATGGTTGAGGACATCTTCTTTGGGTAGACTCATCGTGGCCCCAAGCGATTGGCCCCGCGGGATAATGGTAACCTTGTGCAGGGGGTGGCAATGCTCGAGCAGAATGTTGAGGATTGCGTGACCGGCTTCATGCCAGGCCGTGCGAGTTTTGTCCTCCTCGCTCATCGCCAAGCTACGGCGTTCGCGCCCCCAGCGAACTTTGTCGCGTGCTTCCTCCAGCTCGGTCATCCGGATGCGCTTTTTGTTCTTGCGGGCCGCCAGAAGTGCTGCTTCGTTGAGGAGGTTGGCCAGTTCAGCACCTGAATAGCCCGGTGTGCCTCGGGCGATTACAGAGAGGTCGACCTCCTTGGCGAGCTTCACTTTTTTGGCATGGACTTTAAGGATGGATTCGCGCCCGCGCACATCCGGCAGTGGCACGGTAATTTGGCGGTCAAAACGGCCCGGGCGCAGTAATGCCGGATCCAACACATCTGGCCGGTTGGTTGCGGCGATGATAATGATGCCCTCTTGGGAATCGAAGCCATCCATTTCCACCAATAATGCATTAAGCGTTTGTTCGCGCTCATCATTGCCGCCGCCGAGCCCATGCCCACGGTGGCGGCCGACGGCGTCGATTTCATCAATGAAGACCAGGCACGGAGTGCTCTTGCGCGCTTGCTCAAACATATCCCGCACGCGACTGGCGCCCACGCCAACAAACATCTCCACAAAATCCGATCCACTGATACTGAAAAAGCTGGCATCCGCCTCTCCAGCGATGGCCTTGGCCAAAAGCGTTTTGCCCGTGCCGGGCGAACCGACCATCAGAATGCCCTTGGGAATTCGGCCGCCCAGTTTCTGGAATTTTTTGGGGTCCTTTAAAAAATCAACTAATTCAAAGACTTCATCCTTGGCTTCCTCCACCCCGGCGACATCTTTGAAGGTGATCTTGTTCTTGTCCTTGTTCATCGCGCGCGCCTTGCTCTTTCCGAAATTCATGGCCCCTTTGCCGGCCATTTTAATTTGGCGGATGAAGAAGAAATAAATGAAGAACACAATTAAAAGAAACGGGAGGATGGTCAGGAGAAAACTGTACAACAGCGTGCTCTCCTGTTCCTGTTCAATTTTAGGATGGCCGATGATGATGGCCTGATGCTCATCGGGGATCGTTGTGCGGAGGCGGAAGGCCTCTTCCTTGGGGTCACCGTTCACGCGAACAAAGGCGAGACTGCCATCCTCTGTCTCACGCGTCTTGATGGCTTTACCGATGATTTCCTTCAGCTCGGAGGCTTGGGAAAATATGATTTTGGCTTCAATCAGTATATCACTCGTTTCACCTTCTACCTTATTGGTGACGATTCCAATAAATTGATCGTAGGGGATTTCAATGGCATCCTCTGA
>JAYQQG010000192.1:0-4608 GCA_038145765.1 Verrucomicrobiales bacterium | reverse complement strand
GGTCCGGGGTGGACACGGTGCAGGCGTCGATGTCCTTGCCCATCTTGTCGAGCATCTCTCGGAAGTCGGTAAACTTTTTCGCCTTGGGGAACGCGCGGGCGGCGCCGGCGCCGCGGTTGAAATCGCAATCGCAAAGCGCGATCACCTCGCCGACCTGTCCAGCGCCGTTGATATCGCTGCTGCCTTTGCCGCCCACGCCGATGCCGGCCATGGTGATGCGTTCATTGGCGCCGAAGACGCGCGCCGGGAGGAAATTGAAGGCGATCGCGGAGGCCGCACCGGCCTTGAGCACGTCGCGTCGGGTATAGGATTTAATGAGTGTTTTGCGTGACATAAAAAATTTCCAGTGAAGTTAGTGGTTAGCCGAGTATCCGCTGAGGGGATGGATGCGCAAGTGTTTATTTTTAAATCCATCCCTCGCTTTATTCGTTCCAAACCGTTAAACCTCCGGCACGATGGACTACCTCACCGAACATGCGATGCAGTATAAAGGCTGCGACTGGGCCGCGATGGTGTTTACCTTTCTCTCGCTCTATTTACTTGGCAACAAGAGCCGCACCGGCTTTGTGATGGGCATCATCGCCAACGTGTTTTGGTTTAGTTACGGTTACCTGACCGGCAGTGTGGCGAACATGTTTTGCTCATCAGTGGTCATCTATCTGCAAGCGCGTGGCTGGGTCCATTGGGGCAACGAATCTCCTTTGCTCCCCGAGCCTGCAGACTCTACAAACGCTAAACCTTAAACTACGGTCCGAACGTCATGAAAAATCCCCGTACCCTGCTCGCCGCTCTGGTCGCCGCTGTGGTCTTGTTCCTTTGGCAATCATTCGCTCACATGGCCTTGCCTTGGTCTCACAGCGCCATGGGGCCTTTTGAAGATGCAGCCACGATTGAACGAACCCTTAAGGATAATGTTTTAGCCGATGGAATCTACATGCTGCCGCATGCCGCCCCGGGACATCAGGAAGCTTGGGAAGCAGCACACCGGCAGGCGACGGAGGGTTTTTCTGTCTTGGCCATTGTCACACTTAGCGGCAAAAAGAGCTTCGGCGAATGTCTCGCTTGGCAATTTCTCTTTAACCTCATCGGGGCGCTTTTGGTCACGTTCCTGCTCACCAAGTTGTCGCATGACGGCATGGGCTGCCGCATGGGGGTGACGGTGTTTTTTTCACTCTTCACCGCCGCCACGGCGATTCTTCCGAATTGGGCATGGTTCGCCTATCCCAACTCCTACACGAGTTTTGCCGTCTTCACTCACGTCATCGGGTGGACGTTGGCCGGCTTGGTGCTTGCGAAAATGATTCCAAAAAACGAGGCCGCGGATAGCGATTCCACCGCACCTGCGGCCGAGGAGGAAGTGGTGGATTAAACATCACTTGCCAATGTCCGGACGTGGTGCTTGAGTGGCCGCGTTCATGAAACACATTCAACACCTTGCCCTGTTCCTGTTGGCCGGTTTGCTGGCCATGCCTTCCGCCGCCGCCGAACGCCCCAACATTCTTTTTGTCTTTACCGACGACCACGCTGCGCACGCCATTAGTGCCTACGGTTCCAAGATCAATACCACGCCGCACATGGATCGCATTGCGCGCGAGGGCATGCTGTTTGAGAAATGTTATGTCAGCAACTCGATCTGCGGCCCCAGTCGCGCAGTGATCCTCACCGGCAAGCACAGCCATCTCAACGGCTTCTTTCGCAACGGTATTACCTTTAACGGGGCGCAACAGACCTTTCCCAAACTCCTACGCAAGGCGGGCTACACCACGGCCGTTATTGGAAAATGGCATCTGGGCAGCACGCCGACGGGCTTTGATTATTACGATGTGCTCAAAGGTCAGGGACCTTACTACAACCCGCCGATGATTACCGCCGATGAAAACGGCGAGCCGGTCACCAAGCCGCACACCGGCTACACCACCGATATCATCACCGACAAGGCCCTCGCCTGGCTCAAAAAAGATCGCAACTCCAAGAAACCTTTTATGCTGATGTACCAGCACAAGGCGCCGCACCGTAACTGGCAACCAGGACCGAAACATTTGACGACCTTTGATGGTGTCACCATCCCCGAGCCGGAAACCTTGTGGGACGATTACAAAGGCCGCACCTCGGCCGCCGCCCAGCAAGCCATGACCATTGCGCGGCATCTCAGCCCCAATGACCTGAAGCTCAACGCAGGCCCGAACAACCTCACACCCGAACAAAAGAAACTCTGGGACGCCGCCTACGGCCCTAAGAACGAGGCCTTCCGTAAGGCCAACCTGCAGGGTGAAGCGCTAGTGAAATGGAAGTACCAGCGGTACATCAAGGATTACCTCCGCTGCGTGCAAAGCGTGGATGACAACCTCGGCCGCGTGCTCGATTACCTCGACCAGAGCGGCCTCGCCAAGAACACCATCGTCATCTACAGCAGCGACCAGGGCTGGTACCTCGGCGATCATGGCTGGTACGACAAACGCTGGATGTACGAGGAAAGCCTCGTGATGCCCCTGCTCGTCCGCTGGCCCGGCGTCGTCAAGCCTGGCAGCCGGAATGATGACATCGTGTCGAACCTCGACTTTGCCCAGACCTTCCTCGACATCGCCGGAGTCAAGTCACCCGCCGACATGCAGGGTGCCAGCCTCGTGCCGCTCCTCAAGGGCCATTCCCCCAAGGATTGGCGCACGCACTTTTATTATCACTACTACGAATTCCCCGGTGCCCACAGTGTCGCCCGCCATTACGGTGTCACCAACGGCCGCCACAAGCTCATCCACTTTTACCAGAACCAGGAGTGGGAACTGTTCGATCTCGAGAAAGACCCCAACGAACTGCAGAGCGTTTACGGCAATAGCGACTACCAAAAAATCCAGTCCGATCTCCTCGCCGAACTCAAGCGCCTAAGGGTGCACTATCAGGTGCCCGAGGAAGATCCCGTACCCCCTAAGCGCAATCGGCCCAATCAACCGAATCGGCCGAAGAAAAAATAACCCGACCCAAGGCGAGGGCAACCTCGCCTTTTTTATTGTACCTCTGCAATGGCGGCCGATTCCACTTCACCGCTGACGCAAAGCGTCATCATTCGCACCTGGCTCCCCTTGGCTGCCAGCTGGCTGTTGATGGGCGCGGAACTGCCGTTGCTCAGCGCGGTGGTGGCCCGGTTAGACAATCCGGATATTCATTTGGCCGCTTACAGCGGCATCGTGTTCCCGCTCGCGCTGGTGATCGAGTCGCCCATCATCATGCTGCTCACCGCCGCCACCGCGCTGGGACGCGACCTCAATTCCTACCACAAACTTTGGCGACTCACCAACCTGCTCGGACTGGGTCTCACCGCGCTGCATGTGCTGCTCGCCTTCTCGCCCATGTACGATTGGGTGGCGCGAACCTTGATCGGTGCGCCCGAAGAAATCATCGAGCCCGGGCGGATCGGATTACAGATCATGACGCCCTGGACCTGGGCCATCGGCTATCGGCGTTTTCATCAGGGCGTACTCATCCGGTTCGGCCAGTCCAGCGCGGTGGGCTGGGGCACTGCCATGCGATTACTGGCCGATGTCCTCGTGTTGAGCATCGGGTTTGCCCTGCATCGGTATCAGGGCATCGTGGTCGCCACCGCAGCCGTGGCCGTGGGCGTACTGGCCGAGGCCGCCTACATTCGCTGGCGGTTTCAACGCGTCCTCAACGGCCCCCTGGCCGTAGCCAGTGGACCGGCCATCACCATGCGCGAGGTCGTCCTCTTTTATTTGCCGATCGCCTTTGCGCCCACCATCGGGCTGCTCGGCCAACCCATCCTCACCGGAGCCATGAGCCGGTTGGAGGCCCCCACGCTCACCCTGGCCGTCTGGCCCACGCTCAACAGCTTGATCTTTATGCTGCGCGCGGCCGGGATCGCCTACACCGAAGTGGTCGTCGCCCTGCTGGACCGCCCGGAGGGGCGCGCCCAATTGCTGCGGTTCACCATCCTCCTGAGCGCCGCGCTGTCTTTGCCGTTACTGGTATTATGCCTCACGCCGTTGATTGATGTGTGGTTTGGCAAATTCATCGGTCTCCGGGCCGAACTGGCCGCCATGGGCAAGACCGCCCTGTGGTTTGCCATCGCCCTGCCCGCCTGCACCACGTGGTGCTGCTACCTCGAGGGCCTCCTCATCCATCATCAACGCAGCACGCCGGTAACCGAGGCCGTGGTCTTCTACATCGTCACCCTGTTCACCTATCTGTTTTTCATTGTGCACGACCAAAACCAACCCGGCCTCAACGCCGCCGTCAGCGCCATGACCCTCGGCGGCCTCGCCCAAATGAGCTGGCTCTGGTGGCGCAGCCGCGGCTTGAGCCTCGCGCCTTCCCCATCCCACTAGGAGCGCTTTTCCAAAACCGCCTTGCCCCAGAGACACTCCAAGGATGCGCCCCACCACGGCGGGGAAACAGATAGCCATGGCACGATCGCCTGAAACCCGCTTCCCAGCAGCGCCCGACCAGCCATCGGCGCGCCCCGCCCTTAATGTGAGATCAACAATCCACTATTCGGCGGGTGCTGCCACCTTGTTGGCGAGCTTTGCCAACTACTTGGCAAGCGATGCCGAACCCTTGGCCCAAGCCGCCAACCTGCTGGAAACCACTGTTTTTCAA
>JAYQQG010000191.1:0-4611 GCA_038145765.1 Verrucomicrobiales bacterium | reverse complement strand
TGACTCACCCGACGGCACGTACGAGTTGATCATAAACATCGGTGCTTTTGAGAACTGTTTCTTCGATCGGCAGCGTCTCGGGCGTGATCATAATCGGCCAATCCATACGGCTGACCGGCCGGGTTCCGTGTGAACCCTTCACCAGCGACGCATCCAGCGGAATCACGTCCATCAGCATGCGGAATCCCAGTTTCTTTTGGAGCAGCCGTTGGGCGATCCGGAGCTTGGGAAACGCCAATTCCGGATCGATGAAGAGCTCAACTGGGTCATAGCCCGGTTTGCGATGGATATCAACCGTTCGGGCAAAATCCGGCGCCCGAGCCTCATCAAGCCAGTAGTAATAGGTGAACCACGCATCTTCGTCTGATACGGCGATTAAATCACCGGCACGGGGGTGCGCGATGCCGCGGTCGATTTTTTCTTCGGCCCCCAAGACCTTCACGACACCTTCGGTGCCTTCGGTGAATCGTTTGACTTCGGGAAGGAGCCGGGCGTCGTTTACGTAAATGTGCGCCACTTGGTGGTCGGCCACGGCAAAGGCTTTGCTGGCTCCGGCATCCAACAGTTCCAAGCCCAGTTCTTCCCGAACGGTGATCCAACCCTGCTCCCGGAATAGCCGGTTCAGATGAATGGCCCGGGTGGTTTCCGTGATGCCGTATTCGGACAGGAGGATGGGCGTCACACCCTGGTGTTCGTAGAACTCCACTAGATCTCGGATAATCTTATCGATCAACTGCAAGTCCCTGCCAATGGCCGGATCGTTTGGGCCGAGCCGTTGCAGGTTATAATCCAAGTGCGGTAGATAAACCGTCGCGAGCGTTGGCTGATGGCGTTTCTCGATCCACATAGCCGAATCGGCAATCCAGCGGCTGACGCAGTCGGCCGGGCCTTGCGGAGTGTGGATGCCGGCGGCAGGTCCCCAGAAACCCGGGAACGGGAATTCGCCCAGATCCTGTTTAATCGCTGTGCGGATGCTCGATGGGTGGGTGTAAATATCAAACACCTTGCGTCCGTCTGCCGGGTACATCGGGCGCGGGGTAAGGCTCCAGTCAGCGCCGGTATACATATTGTACCACCAGAAGATTTGCGCCACGGTAAAGTCGGGATGCCGCGCACGCAGGGTGTCCCATATTTTTGGGGCCTGCACCAGTTGGTTGGGTTGTTTCCAAAACTGGACTTCGGCCAGATCGCGATTATACCAGCCATTGCCGACGATGCCATGGGTTGAGGCGGTTTTGCCTGTGAGATAATCCGATTGGGCCGTGCAGGTTACCGCTGGGAATGCCGGGTCAATAAAGGCACGATGCCCGTTCTCGCGCAGGGCCAGAGTGAAGGGCATATCCAGCCCAATGTGCCGGTCGCACAGGCCCACCACGTTGATCGCCGCCACCCGGTTCATGGGTTCACGTTCGGGCTGAAATGATTTTTGCGTCGGCCGAGGGCTCGCTGTATTCGCGCAGGGCGTGGATGGCGTTGAGCACTTTGGGTTGGTTCATTTCATTGACTTCGAACCCTTCGCCAATGCCACGGAGCAGGGTGATGGTAAGGCGTCCGCCGAGGTGTTCCCGGAATTCCTCGAGTCCTTCGATCACCACGAGTTTGCCTGCTTCATCCTCATGCAAAAGGTCATTGCTCCAGAGTTGGAAGCCCAGTCGTTGCAGCAGTCTCAAGATCCGATCGCAGTCGGTGGGTTTGAGGTAACCCATGTCACGGGCATACAGGCAATCCAACGCAATGCCGATGGCAACCGCCTCGCCATGGCGCAGGCGATATTCGGAAATCTGTTCGAGCTTATGCGCCGCCCAATGGCCGAAATCCAGTGGGCGCGCGCTCCCCATTTCAAACGGATCTCCATTGGTGGCGATATGAGTAAGATGCAGCTCGGCGCTGCGGTGGATGAGCCGTTGCATGGCGGCCGACTCGAACTGCGCAAGGGCATCCGCATCGGATTCGATTTGATCAAAGAAAGTCTCATCCCGAATGCAGGCGACTTTAACCGCTTCCACATAACCATTGCGTTTGTCACGTGCTGAAAGGGTGGCCAGCAATTGGAAATCATTGATGACCGCAAACGGCGGGGCGAAGGTGCCAATAAAGTTCTTTTTGCCAAACGCATTGATGCCGTTCTTCACGCCGACCCCGGAATCATCCTGGCTAAGCGTGGTGGTGGGAATGCGAACATGGCGGATGCCTCGGTGAGCCGTGGCGGCGGCCAGTCCCACCATATCCAGCAACGCACCGCCTCCGACACAGATGAGATAGGAATGGCGGTCAATGTGATAACGGTCGACATGCGACTGCACTTCGCTCACGTGAAAGTAGGAATTCTTGGTCCGCTCGCCCCCTTCCATCACCACCGGTTCACAAACAAGATTCAGACAATCCGCGTGCGTCTGGAAGTAGGCATTGATTTGGGCGAGCAGGGTGGGTTGCGCCTTGGCCAAGGCTTCATCCACCACGATCAATGTTTTGCGCGGCTCACGTTCTTCGGCATCCACCAGCGTATCCCGCAGGATCGCGTTCTCGGCATCAAACACATTATGCGTGAACAACACTTGATGGCGCCAATTCACCGTGATGGTGCGCTCAATCCGGGACGACATGCCCGAAGCCTAGCCGAACCGTGCGGCAAACACAAGACAGGCGAGCCGGTGTGAGCAGGCTTGTTTTCTTGGCTGTTTTTGGCTAGGATTCGCGCATGAATCGCGGGTGGATCACAGCAGGGTGCCTGCTGGCCGGCATGTTGGGCTGGCTGGCGTGCCAAGGGCCTGCAGGAGCCGGAAGGAACGGAGGCGCTCGCTCAAACGAACCCCAGACCGAAGTGGAGAAAGCACTTCAAGCGTGGCGGGATGTGAATGCGACCAAGACGGCCAATGAAATGGAGCTGATTGATGTGCGTAATAAACTGCTCTCTATGCCTGCGGATTCCCCGCCCACGCGCGAACTGACCCGCCGGCTGGCCATCCTCAACAAAAAAGCGCAGGAGCTGGCATTCGAGGAATTCCGCGCCTCGCGTGTTTATGAAACTGCCGTGGAAGATGAGGCTGAAGCCCGGCGCCAAGCCGCATTGGATGCCAACGCCACAGCGAATGCAGTCACCAATTCCCCGGGGGTACCGGTGCACACCGTGGCGGGCATTCAGTTGTTTCCATTCAATATCGTAACCGATACCAACAACGGAATTCGTGCCCTGACCGGGACGGTCACCAACACGCGCACCAATACGATCGAGGAATTGACGCTGGAGTTCGATGTGTTCGATTCGGGCGACCAATCACTGGGCACCACCAGCGATTTCATCGCGACCTTGCCCGGCGGCTCAAACTGGAATTTCAAGGCCCTGTTGCTGGACACCAATGTGGTGCGCGCGGTCTTTAAGGAGTTTCAAGACGCAAATGGAACGATTCAAACCAATGCGCTGCCGGCTTTGCCCCCATTACCGGGAGGGGCTCCCGTGCCTGCGACGACCCCCTAATCGCCCGCCGATTTCTTGAGGCCGGCTTTGACGCCGGTTGTGGAGCCGGTTTTTGGTTTTTTGAAGCCGAGCATGAGCACACTGCGTTTGCGTTTGAAATGGTATTCTCGGTGCACGATCCCCGGATCATCGCTGGGGATGACCAACACCTGATAACATTCCCAGCCATCCTCGCCAAGATCCCTCATGCGCTCGATCTCGTATTGGATGCCTTTGCGGTCGTGTCCACGGCGCATGTCCCAGATTTTGTATTCCCAATGCTGCACCAGCCGGTAGTCACGCAGGACGCTCCATGCCAGGTAACAACCGAGCAAGACCAGTAATAATATCGTAGCAAGGCTGTTGACGGAACCGGTTTCCACAAAAAACATGCAGGGGGCAGACATGGCTTAATCCCTCCACACCACCGGTTCGGTCGTGGGGTTTGCCGCAGCTGAGGCTGAATCTGCTTTGGGTTTTTGGTAATAGATGATCACGCCGTAGTCGGGAAGTTTGTCCGATTGGTCGGCATAGTTGATGGGGGATACGCTAAGGACATTGCCTTTGCCGATCTCGCCAAGAAACGTGGAGACCATTTCATCAAACCGGTTTTGCCCTTGTACGATACAATCCTTGTTGCGAAAGGTGCGGATGGCCAGAGGCGAGTTCGAATGCGCTTTGGGTTTTGGAGTGCTAGTGTTGCCCATGCCGCGGTCCACCGCCGTGGAATCGCCGGATTTTGAGACGTAACGAAACGGTTTATTCGGATCGACCGTGTGGGCAGGGGGCGATTCGGTTACTGAATCCGGGCTAGGGTCGGGAGATTTCAGCGCGGCCCATTCCTCTTTAGTCGGCACCTTGATGAAGGAATTACACCCATCAGGCAGCGGGCAGGTAACCATGCCATCGAAGTGCTCTCACAATTCGTTGAGTGTTTCCTCGTTGATTTCCACATCCACCCCGCAGTTGGGGCAATCGAATTGAATCAACTCTCCGTTGAGCCTGGCATTTTCGCAGTTCATCGGCGATCGGATAACAATCAGACTCTAGTAGTCCCAACAAAATGCGAGGCAAATGTAGCTTGGCCAATTTACGGAAAACCTAGGAACAATTGATGGTCACAAAAAGGAGCCCAATCTAATCAGGCTGGCATAGCC
>JAYQQG010000190.1:0-4679 GCA_038145765.1 Verrucomicrobiales bacterium | reverse complement strand
GGCCTAGCCATCATCGAGGGCGTCATCAAGGATTTAGCATCATGAAACACCTTTTAAGCATCGAGGCGATGGACACGGCGTCCATCGGGACCATTCTGGAAAACGCCACCGTCATCAAGGCGCAGCGCGGCGACAGCCAGCACCAACCGCTCGCCGGCCAAACGTGGGCAATGATTTTCACCAAGTCCTCCACGCGCACCCGCGTGTCCTTCGAGACCGGCATCCGCGAGCTCGGCGGCGGCGTGATGTTTCTCAACGCCAACGACCTTCAGCTCGGCCGCGGTGAACCCATCCAGGACACCGCCCGCGTGCTCGGCCGCATGGTGCACGGCGCTGTCATCCGGACCTTTGCCCAGAGCGACGTCGAGGATTTCGCGCAGCACTCCGGCATCCCCACCATCAACGCCCTGACCGATGCCGAGCATCCCTGCCAAATCCTGACCGACATTTTCACCTACCAGGAAGCCCGCGGCCCCATCGCCGGCAAGGTCGTCACCTTCATCGGCGACGGCGCCTGCAACGTACCCATCAGCTGGATCTGGGCCGCCGGCAAACTCGGCTTCGAGCTGCGCATCGCCGCTCCCAAGGCCCATCAACCCTGCCCTGACCTCGTCGCCAAGGCTGGCGGCAACATCACCATCTCCGAGGACTGCAACGCCGCCGCCGAAGGCGCTGACCTTTTGTACACAGACGTGTGGGTCTCCATGGGCATGGAAGCCGAAGCCGCCCAACGCGAGCAGGACTTTGCCGGCTACCAGATCAACCAAGCCCTCGTCGCCCGCGCCAACGAAGGCGCCCTCGTCATGCACTGCCTCCCCGCCTACCGCGGCAAAGAGATCGACGCCCCCACCCTCGAGGCCCACGCCGAAACCATCTTCACCCAAGCCGAAAACCGCCTGCATACGCAGAAGGCGATTCTGGATTGGCTAGTGAATTAGGGAATCGACTCGACCCGACCAAGACCCCGTGCCAAGCTGACGCCAATGGCCACTGACGCCTCCGATATTCCTGCCGCAAAACCGAAGCCCAAGCGCATCAACTTGCGCCGGCCCGATATCATGGAGCAGGTAAAAGCTCAGGTACTGTCGCATTACCGCAGTGATTTGGTTGATCGCTTGCGTGTTAAGGGCGAGGTCGCCTGCCCTAATGGCGAGATCACCATTAGATTAGCCAAGGAATTCGGTTTCTGTTACGGCGTCGAGCGCTGTATTGACCTCGCGTACGCCGCTCGCAAGGTGTTCCCTAATCAGCCGCTCTACATATTGGGCGAGATCATCCATAACCCCGAGGTGAATGATCAAATCCGCGAGATGGGCATTCAATTCCTGTCCGGCCCCCATAAGTCGGCAGGCATCGATGATCTGGGCAAAGGCGATATTGTCATTATCCCGGCATTCGGTACTGAGGTGAGCATTCGCGAACAGCTCGAGGCCAAGGGATGTCAGTTTGTCGATACCACCTGCGGCGATGTGATGAGTGTCTGGAAACGGGTGCGCACCTACGCCAAGGAAGAAGTCACCAGCATCATACACGGCAAGGCTTCTCATGAGGAAACCATGGCCACCAGCAGCCAGGCCATTGCCAAGAATGGCCATTATCTCGTGGTCAACACCTTCGAGGAAACTGATATCGTCTGCGATTACATTGTGAACGGCGGCGACAAGGCGGCATTTCTCGAACGTTTCGCCGGTTGCCACTCCATCGGCTTTGATCCGGACACCCATCTGCGCGCTGTCGGTGTGGCCAATCAAACCACCATGATGCGCGGTGAAACCGAGGAGGTTCAACGCCGCATCAAGGCCGCCATTCAAAAACGGTTTGGCGAGGAAAACACCGAAACCCACTTTCGCTTTTTCGACACCATCTGCGGCGCCACTCAGGACCGGCAGGACGCCCTGACTATAATGCTCGAGGAACCAATGGACCTCCTACTGGTGATCGGCGGCTACAATTCCTCAAACACCTCGCATCTCGCCGAGATGGGCGAACGAGTATTACCCACTTATTTCATTCGCAGTATGCGGGAGATCGATGGCACCCGCTGCATCCGCCACTGGAACCAGCACACCCAGCAATTGGACGAGACACATGACTGGCTCCCCGAGGGACCTGTCCGGGTCGGCATCACTGCCGGAGCCTCCTGTCCCAATAACCTAATTGAGGATGTCATCAGCCATCTATTGGATCTTCGCGGAACGTCCGTGGAGGAATTCCTCGCCAACTAACGTCATGCCCCAGTCCCGCGAACAGCTGGAGGCTAACGAAAAGCAAACCCTCGCGCCATACGCCCAACGCAGTGCCGATTCCCGCGGACGCTCCCATCCGGAACCGCCGCACGAATGGCGCACCCATTATCAGCGCGACCGCGATCGCATTATTCATTCCCGTGCCTTCCGACGGCTGGAGTACAAGACCCAGGTTTTTCTCAACGGTACCGGTGACCATTTGCGCACACGTCTCACGCACACTATTGAGGTGGCGGCGGTCTCGCGTAACATTGCCCGGGCTCTGGGCCTGAATGAAGATCTTGCTGAGGCCATCGCCTTGGCCCATGACTTGGGCCATTCGCCCTTTGGACACAAGGGCGAATACGCGCTCGATCGACTCATGCAGGATCACGGCGGCTTTGAACACAATCGCCAAAGCCTGCGCATTGTCGAGACACTCGAGCAAAAATACCCCCACCATGAAGGCCTCAACCTGTCGTGGGAAACGCTTGAGGGTTTGGTCAAACATTTCAATCCGGACAATCACCACAGTAAACGCGAAGGATTCGAGGCGAAATCCAACTCGCTGGAAGCGCAGGTCGCCAATCTCGCCGATGAGATCACCTATTACAGTCACGATCTCGATGACGGTCTTGATTCAAAATTGCTGGATGAAGCGGATCTCGACGCCAACGTCCAAATCTGGTGTGACACCAGCGGGGCCGTCCGCTCCGAGCACGGTGATTTGGAAACCGAGACCCGCCATTACGCTGTCATTCGCCGACTGATTAATAGTCAGGTGCATGACGTCGTGGAAACCAGTGGCCGCCTCATCAGTGAATCCGGCGTGCAATCCGCCGACGATGTGCGCCTTCAGGAAGGCCCCCTGATCCGATACAGCGACGAACGCCGCCGGGCGAATCTGGAATTACGCGAGTACCTTTACGAAAACCTCTACTACAACCCGGTAGTCCACAAACCCAATCTACGCGCCATCAAGTTACTGGAAGCGTTGTTTGGTTATTACTTGGAACATCCGGAAGAAATCGGCAGCCAATCGCGGGCCCGCATTGAGACGGACGGACTCCATCGTGCCATCAGTGATTACCTCTCCGGCATGACCGACCGCTATGTTGCGCTGGAATTCGAGCGGCTTGGGCTTTAACTCAGTAACGACCCATAACGCACCCCGCGCAATGTCGGGCGCAATTCGTGGAAGCCGCACCGCATCATGATTGCCTCAAATATGGCCACCCCGAATAAAATTACATCCGCCCGATCCGCCGGCAATCCGGGCAAATTCCGTCTTCGCTCCAAGCTCATCATCCATAATCGATCCGCCAGCGATTGCACCTCCGGCAATGGCCAACAAAGCGCCTCCAATTCATCCGCCTCCAGCGAATCGGTTCCCTTGAGTATTCTCGATAAAAACACGGGTGTCCCCCCGGCACCCACCAGCGTGCCCGGCAACGACACACCGCCCAGCATTGGGGTCACTTGCTCATCCAAGAACTGATCCAAGACCTCGATCAACTGCGCCCGTTCCCCGGCCGTCGGCAAGTCACTGGGCGCGTATTGCTCCAGCATTCGCACTGTTCCCAATTGAAAACTATGCTGCACGCGCAGGCCCGATTCATCCGCCACCAACAACTCCGTACTGCCTCCCCCCACGTCAATAATCGCCAGCGGTCCCTCCGCGTAATCCGGCTGACTGCGCACGCCGCACAACACCAACTCCGCCTCGCGATCCCCCTCAATTATCATCAGGGGAATCCGAAAATCGCGAAAAGCCTCGATCAAATCCATCCCATTACGGGCCTCCCGAGCCGCACTGGTGGCCACCGCTTTCACCTCGCTGGCCCCCATTCGCCGGGCTTTCTCGGCAAATTGCCCAGCCACAAACGCCGTCTGGGCAATTGCCTCCGGGTCCAATCGGTTCGTTTCAAACACGCCACGCCCCAAGCGGGTTTGTTCACCTTCGTGCAGCAAGGGGGTGACCGTTTCCCCCATCACATCGGCCACCAGCAACTTCACCGAGTTGCTGCCAACATCGATCACCGCCCGTCTTCGGGGAGATGGGTTTTGGGTTTGGTTTTCGCTCAAGGCCTCCATACCATTCGCCGCGCATGATCGCAGCGCTGTTCATCCAAAGGGCATTTGATCCGGAGACGCAACTTTATTTCGGTTGCGTTATCTTTACGGTGGTCATTTCCATCGTCCTGCATGAACTCGCCCACGGCTGGGCCGCCATTTGGCAAGGCGACGATACCCCGAAACAAGCCGGCCACATGACTCCCGATCCGATGGTGCATATGGGCGGCATGTCACTGCTGATGCTGGCCCTGGTGGGCATGGCATTCGGCGCCATGCCGGTGAATCCCCGTAACTTTCGCAGCCGCTACGGCGACGCCCTGGTCTCCGCCGCCGGCCCCGCAATGAATTTCCTTTTGGCCCTGGTGGCTCAAATAATTC
>JAYQQG010000189.1:0-4704 GCA_038145765.1 Verrucomicrobiales bacterium | reverse complement strand
CATGACGTCGGCAACCGGCCCTCGGCACTGAACAATGTGCTCGGCTACGGAGCTCTCGATTCGGTCACACTCCAGCACAGCCACATCTGCCGGTTTTCCAATTTCAAGACTACCCGCTTGATCTGCCATTCCGATAGCTCGAGCCGCATTTCGAGTCACCATGGCAATACAATCTTCCGGACTGAAACTGGGATGCTGTTCACGAAATTGGCGAACCTCCTCCAAAAGATCCAGCTCAGCATCCGGATTTCGCATCGTCGCCAAACTGTCCGTTCCCAGACATAAATTCACACCTGCCTCTCTAGCCTGTTCCGCAGGAAAGGGTTGATGCTGAAAATATCCATGGCTTCGGGGGCAATGCACCAAACTGGCGTTATTTACGCCCAACACTTGCAGGTCGTTTCCATTCAGATAATTCCCGTGAACGGCAAGGAATTCATCACCCACCAAACCAGCATTGCAGGCATTAGCTAGAGGCGATCGATCTCCGCAATCATCCATCACCCGGCCGGCGGCCTCGAGCATATCGTAGAGCGGGCCTTCTCCTTCGCGGAACATTCGGTCCTCTTCATCGGATTCTGCGACATGCATGGTCAGCGGGCCGGGCAGCGATCCACATGCATTTAACACGTCACAGGTGGTGGTATAGGGTGCATGTGGTGAAAGCCCGACCCGACCATTTATCGGCCGATGCGTCGCCATCCAATGGGCAAGCTCCCGCATGTCCGCATCCACATTCCGATCGGGCTTTAAAGAGATATGCTCAATGAAAGATACCACTCTGAGGCGGACGTGCTGCCACAGTTCAGGCAAAAGATCTCTTCGGGTCTCGATGTTGCCAATCGTAGTTACCCCATATTTCAGGCATTGCTGCGCTCCGTTTAACCAGGATTCAATATGTGCGGTATCGTCAACATCGGCCTTCAGATCAACCATTGCACGAATCCAATCCGTGAAGGAATACGGCGCAGGGATGGCGCCAATAAAGTCTGTATAATCCAAGTGGCAATGCGCATTCACCATTCCCGGCATCAAGATCACTTCTCCCAGATCATCCACCCCAGCTTGATTGGTACACTCGGACCAAATTCCGATTTCTGAAATCCGCCCCTCCTGCACGCGAAGAAACCCATCCTCAATGGGGGGCGAAGAAACAGGATAAATCCAGCGTGCACGCAAGAGCATGCGCGAAGCTACCGACTTTCGATCCACGCGGTCAACGCCGCGAACAAAAAAGACTAGGCCGCGATGGCGTGTAGTGCCTGTTTGGCATTGGCCGCCACCTTATGGTTGCGGGCTTTGAATTTGTTGTGCCGTTTGCGCAATTGTGCCTGAATCTTCTTGGTCACCAAATCAATGGAGGCGTACAGATCGCTCTCAGAATCTCGTGCGATCAGATTTTGGCCGGGAAGCGCCAGCTTCATTGTGCAGGTATATTTCTTCTCTGGCACTCCCTTGTGGTCACGCTCCAAATTAACGAATACCTTCAGCGCGTGGGTTTCCTGATGATCCAATTTTTCGATGCACAGGCGGACGTGTTCCTTAAGGCCATCGGTAAGAGTGACCTTGTGGGTAGACAGGACCAATTTCATACTACAACAAGGTAACACATAATCCTAGGAACGCCACCAGCTGAGGCCCGGAAAATGGTTCACTTATTCACAAAACGATAAATGCATTAACCCGCCAGAAAACGGCGATGTTTTGCGAAAACACCCCGCAAATCCTCTGATAACTGATTCTGAATCGACTGCGATTCTCGATAAACTGTAGCATTTGCCTTGTTGGGCCGAGCCGTTTCACGAGCGTTCAGAGTTACAAACCGATCAGTAAAATCACTGATTGCAACTTTTTCGCCACGTTGCCGCGCCACACACCACATCGCCTGTAGAGCAGCCCCATACGCAGCCCCCTCACCAACGGCCAGAGTCACCACTTCAGCCTGGAATATATCCGCCATGATTTGCCGCCACAGTTTGGAGTTTGCCCCGCCTCCAGTGACGCGAATTTGTTTTGCCTTCACGCCCAAGCGCGACAGCTTTTGAAGACCGTAATTCATTCCCAACGTCACCCCTTCCATCGCCGCGCGGGCAAAATGCCCGGCCTGATGCGTCCGCGTGTTGGCACCGAACCACACACCGGTTCCATCCGGCACATTGGGCGTCCGCTCGCCTTCAAGATAGGGCAGCAACATCAAGCCGTCGCTGCCTGCAGGAACCCGACCAGCACTTTTTTCGTATTGGCCGTGTGACAACTCGTAATGCGATCGCACCAATTCGGTGGCCACGGTCACGTTCATGGTGCATAGCAACGGCAGCCAGCGATTGGTGGAATCGCAAAACGCGGCAATCTCCCCGTCCGGATCAATCACCGGCTTGGCTGCACAGGCATAAATGGTGCCACTGGTCCCGAAACTTGCCGTAACGATTCCCGGGCGGGTATTGCCCGTGCCAATGGCACCCATCATGTTGTCCCCGCCCCCCGCACTGACGAGAGTGTCGGTAGAGAGCCCCAGCGATTTTGCCGTGGCAGCAGACAAGGTGCCGACCGGTTGATCGCTGGGAATTAGGGGCGGCAACGCCGTGGTCAATTTGAGATCAATCGCCTTAATCGCCGCCGCGGACCATTGACGTTTTGCAACATCGAGCAATGCCGTCCCGCTGGCATCGCCGTACTCCATTACTGCATTTCCGGTGAACCAGAAGTTCAAATAATCGTGCGGCAACAACACCGTGGCCAAGCGTCGGTAATTCTGGGGTTCATGTTTTTTAAGCCACGCAATCTTAGGTGCGGTAAACCCCGGCAGCATGGCATTGCCCACCCGCGCAATGGTCTTCTTGAGACCTCCCAGTTTCTTGGTGATCACATCGCATTCGGGGCTGGTGGTGGTATCACACCATAATTTGGCCGGCCGAATGACATCGCCCTGTTGATCCAACGGCACAAAACCGTGCTGTTGACCGCTGACCCCAATTCCTTTCACCTCCGCCGCACTTGCCTTGGCCTCCTTAAGCGCCGATTTGATGGCGAAGGCCGTGGCTTTCTTCCATGTTTCCGGATGCTGTTCCTTTGCGCCAGCGGGAAGGCCCTTTAATAGTCCGTAGCTTCGCTGGCCACTGCCCAATACCTTGCCGTTTTTGGCATTCACCACCAAGGCCTTGGTGGACTGAGTCCCGCTGTCGATTCCGATGTACAGTTCGCGCATGCTAAATGAGATGTTGAGCCACTTGATCCAGCGGCAGGGTTGTTTCTTCGCGTGTCTTCAGGTTTTTCACCACAGCTTCTTTCGCTCCCGCCAAACGCACCGTGTATATGGCCCCCAGTTCCAGGGCCCGCTTGAATTGTTTGTCTGATTTTTGTGGTACCACGGAATACTCCGTATTCAGGCCCCCATCCCGGATTTGTTGCACCAAGGCCAGCGAAGACGCCCGTTGCGCCTCATCTTCAATCAATACGTAGGCATCAATGCACTGTTTGAATTCTCCCAGCAGTTTGCGGTCTTTCAATAACTCAGCCAATACCACATCCCCCATGGCAAACCCAGCGGCCGGCAAATCATTTTTGCCGCCCGAGACGAGTTGAACCAGTTGGTCATAGCGCCCGCCCCCCGCAATGGCTCGGAATTTACCATGGCGGTCAAAAGCCTCATAAACCACGCCGGTGTAGTAAGCCAAACCACGGATAACGTTGTAATCTATCTTCATATAATCCGCGAGACCACGGGCGGAGAGGTTATCGAGCACAGACTGGAGTTCGTCGGTGGGTTCGCCGGAATCAATGAAAGCCCGCACTTGTTGCAGAGAAAAACCGAGCGCCTTAAATTTTGTGTCACTCTCTTCGGGCGGCGTGCGTTCAATTTTATCAACCGCTTGATAAAAATCGTAGGCTCGACTCTCATCATTGCAATGAGCCGAGAAAAAATTCTGCCACGCATTGCGGCTGCTGAGGCGTATCACAAAATCATCAGCCGTGAGCCCAAAACTGCGCAACACATCGATGAGCAATGCGATGAGTTCTGCGTCCGCGGCCGGATTATCCTCCCCAAAAACATCCGCGTTGAATTGAAAATGCTCACGCAATCGCCCTCTTTGTTGGCGTTCGTACCGGAAGAGTTGTGGAACGGAATACCACTTGATCGGCTTCTTATAATGACGCTCCCGCGAGGCGATCATCCGCGCCACGGTCGGGGTCATTTCCGGCCGCAGCGAAACCGCCCTCTCCCCCTTGTCAGTAAAATTGTACAACTGCCCGACGATCTCTTCCCCGCTTTTGGCAGTGTAAAGCTCCAGCGGCTCGAGCGGCGGCCCATCATATAGCTGGAAGGCATACCGCCGGGCTACTGTCTGCCAGCGGTCAAAGATGTAGTCGCGCACATCGGCGCTCCAAGCCTCGCCCTTGGGCAATGGCTCGGGATAGAAATCACGAAATCCCGGCAGTCGTTCCACGCGCCAAGAGAAACAACCGGCGGGCCCCGTGGTCAAGCGCGGGTTAGCCGATTATTCTGCCAAACCCAACTGGGACACCGCGCACTTTAGCTCCTTGCCCGGCCGGAAGCGCACCGTCTTTTTAGGCGGAATCTGGACTGTGACTGTGGGATTCTTTGGATTCCGACCCACGCGTGCTTTGCGTGTAACGACATCGAACACCCCAAAATTGCGCAACTCCACTTTCCGCCCTTCGGCCAAAGCGTCGCTGATACAATCC
>JAYQQG010000188.1:0-4850 GCA_038145765.1 Verrucomicrobiales bacterium | reverse complement strand
CGCCACCTGGGCACCATCCGCGAGCTGCGCCTGCGCGGGGTGCTGCAGGCGCCCTTGCTCACCCCCTCCTACACCGAGGCCCCCCAGTTTGCCCAGCGGCTCGACCGGTTGCGCCAGCCATGCGCGCCGCTGGATCTCATCCAATTTAACCTCAAGTAAAGCTCATGGACACCAGACCGATTCAAATCGCCTTTTTTGTAAACAACGTGCTGACCGAGGAAGCCGGATACACGACCACGCGGCTGGCCATGTACGCGCACAATCGCGGGCATCAGGTGTACTACCTTTCCCCCGATGACTTTGCGCTGGATCCAGACAACCAAGTGCGCGCCCGCGCCGTCAAGCCACCCGCCCGAAAGTTCAAGAGCCTCAACAGCTTCATCACTCACGTCAAAAGCCCCAAGGCCGGTCGCGAACGACTGACCCTTGGCGATCTCGATGTGTTGATGTTGCGCAACGACCCTTCCACCGAACGCAGCTCGCGCACCTGGGCCGCGCAGGCGGGCATCCTGTTTAGCCGCCACGCGCTCCAGCAGGGCGTCATTGCGCAGAATGATCCCAACGGCCTGATGCAGGCGATGAACAAGATGTACTTCCAAAATTTTCCCGAGGAAGTGCGCCCGCAAACCCTCATCACCCGCGACCGCAATGAGATCAAGTCGTTTGCCAAGGAGTTCGGCGACACCGTCATCAAGCCCCTGCAGGGCTCCGGCGGAGCCAATGTGTTCATGGTCCGCAAATCCGACATCCCCAACCTCAACCAGATGATCGATGCCGTGGTGCGGGATGGCTACGTGATCTGCCAGGAATACCTGAAGGACGCCGAACACGGCGACACCCGGCTGTTCCTCATGAACGGCCAGCCGCTGCGGTTCAAGGGCCGTTACGCGGCCTTCCGTCGCGTCCGCGAAGGCGGCGATTTGCGCAGCAACATCCACGCCGGCGGCGTCAAGGCCAAGGCCGATATCTCCGACAAGGAACTGGCCATCGCCGAGATCGTCCGCCCCAAGCTCGTGCAGGACGGCATGTTCCTCGTGGGATTGGATATTGTGGGCGACAAGCTCATGGAGATCAACGTGTTCACCCCGGGCGGACTCGGCAGCGCGCGCGAATTTGAGAAAGCCAACTTCTGCACCCCCGTCCTCGACTCCATCGAACGCAAGGTCCAGTACATGACCCACTACGACCGGGAATTCAACAACACCGGCATGGCGTGTTTGTAGACGCCCATTAGGTTGATGAAAAACACCGGCACTCCTTAGCCTTCCCAATCACCTGCATCCCAATCAAAATGGCGAGGAAAATCCTCATGCGACAAGGCTAGCACAGGCCCCCAGCGAAAACCACCCTCACCGCCGCGGCGGTATGGATCATTTCACTTCCTCTTTCGGTGGCTGCACTTGATTGTCTTTCACCGTGCCCCGGAGACCGGTGATCGCCACCGCTTGCGCCTTGGGATCGGCGGCAAACGCCGTGTTCCCCGTGGCCTCCGCGGGTGTCCGGCTATTTTGAATGACCAGCCCCGTGCCGAGGAACTGGCTCATGCGATTGTCGTTGGCTTTCACAGCCTGCGCCCCGGCCGCGTGCAGGGCGTGCCGCCATCGGGTCACAGAGTTGCCGACAAACTCCACGGTCGATCCGGCCCGCACCCAAACAGCAAAGTTCGGTGGGCCACCCCGGCGCGGGCCGTTGCCGTGAAATTCATTCCCGGAAATCGTAGCCGTTCCCTGCAGCAACACACCGGCCACGCCGCCCCCGCGCAACACGTTTTTCTCCAGCACCGCCTGCGACTGCTCCAGCACCGCCACCAACGGCGGCATGCCGCCTTCACGCTGAAACGTGTTGCCGGTGAGCGTGGCCTTGGACCCCTTGCGGAGGCCGACCGCCACCAGGGCGTTGTTGATCAATTGATTATCCCGGATCATCGCCTGCGCGCCATCCACCCCAATACCCGCGGCGCGGTTTTCGCGGCAGATGTTTTGGATGATTTCCGGCTCCGCATGCAGCCGGCAGCCAATCCCGGCCAGCTTGTTTTTGATACATCGATTCCCCCGGATCACCGGCCGCGCATGCTCCTCCGCCCCAATGCCGGCCATGTCGTTTTCAAAACAATCATTATCCTCCACCACCGGCCGTGTGTCTTTACCGGTTCGAATACCGATGCCCGCGCGGCGATTTTTGTAACAGCGGTTCCCTTTCACCAGCGGCGAACTCCCCTCACTGATGCCGATACCCGCGCGGATATTGGAGTGGCACGTGTTGCCGATCACCTTCGGACTCGCGCCATTGTGCCCAATGCCGGCATAGAAATTTTCAAAACACAGGTTGCCCTCAATCAACGCCGTGGAGCCGCGCATGGATCCGATGCCGCCGCCCATGTTGCGGTAGCAAATGTTGGCGATGATACGCGGCGACACCTTGCGCCCGGGCATGCCCGTGATGCCGATGCCCGTGTAGCCGATGTGATGCACAATATTGTTTTCCACCACACACGTGTGCCGCACCTCAATACCCGCCGTGCCCGGACCGCCAATGTGCTCGTGTTCCTGATCGTTGCCCTGGGTCGCGTGATTTTTTTTCCATTTCGCCTCATCATACCGCCCCACGCCCGTGATGGTAAACCCATCCAGCACCGCCCCCTCGGCCATCAACACGCCCGGCCCCTGGCCTTTCGGGTGATTCAGAATCGTCGCCTCCGCCCGCGCCAACCCCAGCTTGCCTTTCGCCGCGTTGCCCGCACTGCGAACGGTGATGCCCGGCTTGAGTTTCAATCGCTCCCGATACTCGCCCGGCGCCACCCGCACCGTGTCGCCCGCCTTGGCCGCATCGATCGCCGCCTGGATACTGGCAAATTGCCCGGGCACCCTGAGTTCCGCCGCCGAAACTGACAAGGTGGCAAGCATCAAGGACGGGCCGATAAACCGAAGTAAGTGCATGCGGCATGAAAAACTGTTTTCGATAGGGAGGCAACGATTTTCCCCGCCACCCTCGATTCGCTTTGCAGTTGCGCAAACGGCGATGGCGGGGTTGGATTTTGGCACACCATGAAAACGCTGCATTTGTCGCTTGCCGTTCTCCTTCTCGCAATAGTCACACAATTCACCCAAGCCGCCCTACGGGCCGGGGCGCACACAGCGGATGCGACGCCGAAGGAGCTGCCGGTGCTGGTGAATGGCGGGATGACGTCGCGGTCGGTCAATGAGGTCGGCTCCCGGATCACGGCGCGGGCGATTGTGTTGGATGACGGCAAGACGCAATTGGCCATCGTCGTGGTGGACAGCTGCATGTTGCCGCGCGCGTTTTTGGATGATGTGAAGGTGTCGGTGAACAAAAACACCGGCATTCGCACCTCAAAACAATTCATCTGCGCCACGCACACGCATTCGGCGCCGTCGTGCATGGGGGCGCTGGGGACGAGTCCGGATCCTCGCTACCCGATGCTGCTTAAGCGCAAGATTATCGAGGCAGTCGCCACCGCGCAGAAAAATCTTGAGCCGGCGCAGGTGGGGGCGGCGGTGTTTGATGCCAATGAATTCACCGCGCTGCGCCGTTGGGTGATCCGGCCTGACCGCGTGCGCAATGATCCCTTTGGCAATCCCACCGTGCGCGCGACGATGCATGCCGGCGGCAACTGGGAAGATGTCACCGGCGAGAGCGGACCGGAGGATCCGGATTTTTCGCTGATCAGTTTCCAATCGCTCAAGGGCCGGCCGATTGCGGTGCTGAGCAATTTCTCGATGCACTATTTCAGCGGCGGCATCAAGGGGGTCAACGCCGATTATTTTGGGATGTTTAATGACCGCATGGAGCTGGCGCTCACGCCGCCGAACAACGAGACGCTGCATCCGCCGTTCGTTAGCGCGCTGGGCCACGGTTGCAGCGGCGATATCTGGCGTCGCGATTACACGAAACGGCCGACGGAGAATCCGAAGATTGAGGACTACACCGATGCTCTCGTGAAGAAGGCGTTGGCTGCGTACAAAACAATCAAGTACGACCGCGACGCCACGCTGGCCATGGCGCAGACGGATCTGCCGCTGAAATTCCGTGCGCCCAACGCGCAACTGCTCGAGTGGGCACGCGGCATTGTCGCCAAGACCGAGGGCCTGCCAAAAACGCAGCCGGAGATTTATGCGCGCGAACAGATTTTCCTGCACGAACGGCCCGAGGCCACGCTTTGCCTACAGGCCATCCGCATCGGCGACATCGGCCTCACCGGCATTCCCAACGAAGTCTACGCCCTCACCGGCCTCAAGCAAAAGGCCGTGAGCCCGCTCGGCACCACCATCACCTTCGACCTCGCCAATGGGTCCGAAGGCTATATTCCGCCGCCCGAGCAACACGTCCTCGGCGGCTACAACACCTGGGCCGCGCGCACCGCCGGCCTCGTGCCCAGCGCCGAGCCGCGCATCGCCGAGGCGTGCATTCAACTGCTCGAGAAAGTTGCCGGCAAACCCCGCCGCAAACCCGTCACCCCGCGCGGCCCCGCCGCCGAGGTCATTGCCAAACTCAAACCCGCCGCGTGGTGGCGCATGGATGAATTTGCCGGACCGCGTGCCGAGGACGAAATGAACCGGCACGATGGCATCTACGAAATTCAGATTGCCTATCAACTCGCCGGCCCGCATTCCGAAAAGTTCACACCCGGCCAAGTGAACCGCGCTGCCCATTTCGTCGGTCAACGCATGCAGGCCCGACTGCCCAAGCTCGGCACAAGCTATAGCGTTTCCCTCTGGTTTTGGAACGGCATGCCCAACGACTCCCGCGAAGTGCTGGGCTGGATGTTCAGCCGCGGCCGCAATCACGCGCTCAACTCCGGCGAATCCCTCGGCCTCAACGCCAAGGGCCAA
>JAYQQG010000187.1:0-4896 GCA_038145765.1 Verrucomicrobiales bacterium | reverse complement strand
CTATTTTTATGAACGCGCAACAATTCAGCCTTTAAGCGGTTTAACTTGGCATCTCCAAAGAAAATGTTTTGCGAATCTTGAGCAATCGCCGCGAGCTGTTTCACCATTTTCCGGTGCCCGTCTTCAGACGATCGTTCTTGGGGCTTCGGCTCATCACGCTTGTCCCTTGAAGTCATGATCACAAGCGAAACCATCCCAAAAAGAAATGCTAAACACACCGCACTTGGCCGAGTAAAAGCTTTCATATATTGAATAAAACCTGCCTAACGATACCCTTCAATCGGCATGAGCGGTTCGTAGCCGACGGCATCGGGATCCAGAATCAAGGCCTTGAAGCTCCATTCCTTGCCAGGCTCAATGGATTGGGAATAAGCCGTGGCCACGGCACCCGGAATCTGACTTCCGGCCGAATCCTTGAGTTGGAAATTCACTCGAACCGCCAAATAACGGAATTTAGATATATTTTTAACTACTCCGTGAATATATAGCGCACCATTGTCTTGGTCCGGCTTGATCGAGTGGTCCTCCAATTTGAGATCCGGATCCTTTGGCACCGTCGCCAATGCGGCTGGCGCATTGGACCCCGCCGACTTGGCCGCTGCGGCGGGGTCCAATTCCTCACGCAACCCTACTTTGACCAACACGGCATGACGTGTGCGTTGGCGTAAACCGAATGGCTCGCCTTCAGTGGTCCATTGCAAACCCAGCACCACCAGTTCGCCCAATAGAATTAATCCCGTGACTAAACGAAAGACGGCTGTCCCCGTCCATTTCTTGACCGCCGCCCGGCGGTGACCGCACTCCACACAGACTTTGTCCTCCGGAATCATGTCCGCCCCACAATTTTCACAGAGGTACGGGTCAGGCCCTTCATCCTCCACTGGTTGGGCCGCAGGGCTTGCGGCGGGAGAAGCTGCTGCTGAAGGCGGCGGCATGCCTCCCATTGGCGGAGCAGCCGGGATGGCGGAGGGAGTTGGGCTGGCCTGAATCCGAGGCTGTTGCAACAAAGTGCCTTGGCCGCAGTGAGGGCAGGCCACCTGTTGCCCCTCATAACTGGGGGGATATTCCACATGTTCCCCACAAACTTGGCAGGAACATTTATAGCTTTCGGGCACGGCCATCCACCGCCATTGAACCGTGTCTGCCTGCCCGTGCGCAAGGCTCATCTCAACAGAAATCCTTGCGTCGCCTTACGCACTTGTCCACACTGCGCCCTCCCGGAGGGGTGGCTGAGTGGTCGAAGGCACACGCTTGGAAAGCGTGCGTAGGTTAACCCCTACCGCGGGTTCGAATCCCGCCCCCTCCGCCATTTTCATCCCCTTTTCCTGTGGCATTACAGATTTTCTGGGCTAAAGTAATGCATGCTCTCCAAGGTTTATGCAGCCGCTCTTCGGGGCGTGGAGAGTTTGCCGGTCGAGGTCGAGGTCCATGTGGGTCCCGGCGAGGAGCGCATTGTGATGGTGGGATTGCCGGATGCCGCCGTTCGTGAATCGGTGGAACGGTTATCGACCGCCTTGACCAGTTCGGGCTTTCGTCTGCCGCCCGGAAAAACGACCATTAATCTGGCCCCGGCCGATTTAAGGAAAGAGGGGCCGAGTTTTGATCTCGCCATTGCCCTGGCCTGGCTCATGGCCAGTGGGCAGGTGGTTTCCGATCGGGCTGAGGAATACGCCTTGATCGGGGAGCTCGCCTTGACCGGGGAAGTGCGACGGGTCAAGGGAGTGCTCCCTATCGCTCTGTCCGCGCATTCGGCTGGCCGGCGAGGATTGCTCGTACCCATGGACAACGCGCCAGAAGCTGCTGTGGTACAGGGCCTCGAGGTGATTCCCGTTTCCACACTCAAGCAAGCTACCGAGTTTCTGACCGGCACCAGCCCGCTCCTGCCTTGCCGAGTGAATACCCAATCATTGTTTGATCAACCTTCACCCGATGGGATCGACCTCTGTGATGTGAAGGGCCAGGAAACCGTGAAACGCGCCTTGGAAATCGCCGCTGCTGGTGGCCACAACCTAATCCTCATCGGCCCGCCGGGTACTGGCAAAAGCATGTTGGCCAAGCGGCTCGCCACCATTATGCCGCCGTTTACACTCGATGAAGCTCTGGAAACCACCCGCATCCACAGTGTTGCCGGCCTACTGGAACCGCATCAGGCACTGGTGACCAATCGCCCGTTCCGGGCACCTCACCACACGGCCAGCGATACCGGTTTGTTGGGCGGCAGTATTAACCCTTCGCCCGGCGAAATCTCTCTGGCCCATCACGGAGTCTTGTTTCTGGATGAAATGCCCGAGTTTCGCCGAAGCGTGTTGGAAACCATGCGGCAACCTCTGGAGGAGGGCCATGTGACGATCAGCCGAGCGGCCGGGACAATGACCTTCCCCTCCGCTTTCATGCTGGTGGCGGCCATGAACCCCACACCCGATGGAAAAATGCCCAGCGAAAGCCGCAGCAGTTCGCGGGAAATTCAAAACTATCTGGGTCGTATTTCCGGCCCGTTGCTCGATCGGATTGATCTTCATGTGGAGGTTCCTCCCGTCAATTTTCGGGAAATGAGCGCGACCACCGGAGGCGAAACCAGTGCCGAGGTCCGTCAACGGGTAATGGCAGCAAGGCGCCTTCAAAGCACCCGCTGGCCGACAGCCCCGGGCAACAACGCCCGCATGCAATCACGGGATCTTCAGCAGCATTGCCAACTGGATGACGGCACCCGCCAACTCCTACGGATGGCCATGGAAGAACTGGATCTCAGTGCTCGCGCTTATGATCGCATTCTGAAAGTGGCCCGGACCATTGCAGATTTGGCCGGAACCCCACACCTCCGTGCGGAACACGTTTCTGAAGCCATCCAATACCGCACTCTGGACCGTCAGATTTGGACATGACGTCGCGCGCCATGCGCTTCGCATTCCGCTTCCACCTCAGCGCATAATCTGGATTGGGCAAACCAACGTGTCAGCCAATACCCCCCCAACGCCAGAACGATTCCCGCCAACAAATCCACTCCATAATGGTATCGCAAATACACCGTGGAAATCCACAGGCCTACCGTTGGGGCCAACACCCACCAGAAATGGGTTCGGCGATGGCGGAAATCAATCAACAACAAATACAATGAAGCCGCCATGTGGAGACTGGGGAAGACATCAACCCCGTTCGTTCGCTGGGCGATAAACATCCCGCCGGTCTCCGTCAACCAACCCCCGGACCGGCCACCCATTTCCTCCAGTGGCCCAATGGCCGGCATTAACATGTAGCCCACATATCCAAGGGCATACACCGTGCAAAATCCCACCACCACTGAGCGAAATTGGTTTAGGTCTTTCAGGAAGTAATAAAGCAGACCGCCGATGATGTAATAAAAAAAGAACAGGTAACAGGCCATGAACACATCGGTCACCCACGCGGCCGGCTCTAGCTGCATCAGCATTCGCGGGGCATCCCCCAGCCACCGGGCATCCCACTGGCCCAAGGCGGCATCCTGATGCCAGATCACCGTCTCCAATCCAGCCGGATTATGCATCAACGGTACCGCCGTAGAGAGGGAAAAATAAGATAATGCACTCACGATCAGCGTAAACAACATCCGCACCCGCCAACGGTATGGAGAGGGTCGTTGCTGGCACCAGCCGATGACCCATCCCAATGAAACGACGTACAGGAAAAACAGAATGGCACTGGATTGAGCGAATCCGGCCAAAAATCCTACCCGCAACCATGCCGCACCCATGAACAGCATGAAAATAATTTCATGCGGCAGCACATGCCAGCGATCTGGGAGCTTGAACGGGCCCGTCAAGGGCTCCGCCCATTCCCGGCGGTTTTGCGGTGTAGACGGCATCACACAACCTTAATTCAAGGTAGCGCGTTAGACGCGATGATAAGAGCATAACCTCGCCCCGATCTCAAGCCTCAAGATACCCTACCGTACCCCGGCCAGTCGCTCGCGCCACAATTGATAAAGCTTCGTCGTGGCCACCACATCGCGCACGCAATAGTCAGCAATCTCCTTGTGTCGCCCTTCCGCCATCAGGTCATTCATATCCATGCCGGTCACGCCTTCGGCTTTGGGGGAAGCGAGCCCAAAGACCTTGCAGTAAAAATCCAAGTTAAACCGGCGCGCTGCACCGCCATAGCCACCCACGTTATAAAACGTGAATTGATCCGCCAGATCACAATGCGGTTCAGTTTGAAATCGATAACCCAACCAATCCTTGCGACTGATCGGCACATCCAAAGCGGCGCTCCGCAAATAAAGGAAAGGCACATCAAACCCGCGCCCGTTAAAGGTGCAAATCTTATTGTACTTGGCGGCCAGCTCCCAGAATTGCGCGAGCAATTCCGCCTCATCCATACACGGCACGTACTCGATGGGCCCCTCCGGGCCTTCCTCAAAATCATCCGCCAAGTAGAGCACCTTGCCCCGGCCGGATTCGGAATTAATCATGCAGATGCAAATGCATTGAGCAGTAAAGGGCCACAGATTGAACTGGCGTTCGATCTCCTCACGCTTTCGTGCCCGTTCACCTTCATCCATCAACTGTTCTGCGGGTCGGAACAAATATTCCAATTGCGCCTCATCGAGATGATCTTTGGACAAGGCGGAAGTTTCGATATCAAACACCAAGCAGGACATGCCCCTAAGGTGGCCGTTCAGGCTTAAAAATCAATGCGGAAACAAAAAAGCGGCGGTTTGACCCGCCGCCGTGTGGAAATAGTCTTCGCGAAAAAAGAGACTACTTCTTTTTCTTTTTGGCTTTTTTCTTAGCAGCCTTCTTCTTCGCCGGCGCCTTCTTAGCTACCTTTTTCTTGGCGGCTTTCTTTTTGGCAGGTGCCTTTTTAGCTACCTTTTTCTTGGCGGCTTTCTTTTTGGCAGGTGCCTTTTTAGCTACCTTTTTC
>JAYQQG010000186.1:0-4938 GCA_038145765.1 Verrucomicrobiales bacterium | reverse complement strand
TTTTTTGGGGGGGGGGGGGGGGGGGTTTTTTTTTTTGGTTTTGTTTTTTTTGGTGGGGGGGGGGGGGCGCCGGCAGCACGAGTCGGCAAATGATGGGATTTTGATTTTCAATGAATGGAGGGCCCAGGTGTGGCCGGGCCGTGTTGTAGAAAATCGAAGTCGCAACCTTCGTGGGCTTGCGTGACGTGGTTGATGTAGAGCTGGCCGTAGCCGCGGGCGTATTTGGGCTCGGGCTTTTGCCACGCGGCGCGACGCGCCTCGAGTTCCTCATCGCTCACGTGCAATTGAATGGTCCGCTCGGGCACGTTGAGCTCAATCTCATCACCCGTTTGCACGAAGGCCAGCGGGCCGCCGACATGGCTCTCGGGCGAGAGATGCAGCACACACATGCCGTAGCTGGTGCCGCTCATGCGGGCATCGGACAGGCGCACCATGTCGCGCACGCCTTCCTTCAGCAGCTTATCGGGAATCGGCAACATGCCCCACTCGGGAAAACCCGGCCCGCCCTCGGGACCCGCGTTGCGCAGAACGAGCACGGTGCCCTTGTTGACCTCGAGATCGGGATCATTCAGCTTGGCCTTGAGGTCCGGGTAATTATCAAATACCAGCGCCGGACCGCGATGCGTGAAAAGATCCTGCGCGGCAGCCGAAGGTTTCACCACGCAACCATGCGGAGCAAGGTTGCCACGCAGCACAAACGTGCCGCCCTCCGCCTGGACGGGATTGTCCGTTGTGCGAATCACATCATCATCAATCAACTCCGCGTCAGCGAGGTTTTGCTCAATCGTCTGGCCGGTGATCGTCGCGCAATCGCCGTGGAGCTTGTCGCCGAGCTGCGCCATCAACGCCCGCAAACCGCCGGCATTGTAAAAATCCTCCATCACATACTCGTCACCGTTGGGGCGCACATTGGCAAGCACGGGTGTGGCGCGGCTGATGCGGTCGAAATCCTCCAGCGAAATATCAAAGCCCGCGCGACGCGCCATCGCAATCACGTGCACGATGGCATTGGTGGAGCCGCCGACCGCCATATCCACCGTAATGGCATTTTCAAACGACTCGCGCGTGAGGATGTCCGACGGCTTGAGATTGGCCCAGGCCAAATCCACCGCGCGGCGGCCGCAGGCGGTGGACATGCGCATATGTTCGCTCACCATCGCGGGAATGCTCGAGGCACCCGGCAGGCAGAAACCGAGTGACTCCGCAATGGCGCCCATGGTCGAGGCGGTGCCCATCGTCATGCAGTGACCGGGTGAACGGCCGATGGCGTTCTCGAATTTCGTCCAGTCTGCGTCGCACAAATTGCCCGCGCAACGCTCCGCCCAAAAACTCCACACCGAACTGCCGCTGCCCAACGTCTCCTTGCCCCAGCGCGCCGTGGACATCGGCCCGCACGGCAGGTAGATCACCGGAATATCCGCCGAGATCGCGCCCATCAACAACGCCGGCGTCGTCTTGTCGCAGCCCCCCATCAACACCGCGGCATCGATCGGATGGCAGCGCAGCACCTCCTCCGTCTCCATCGCGAGCAGGTTGCGATAAAGCATCGTCGTCGGTTTCATCAGCATTTCGCCCAGCGACATCACCGGCACTTCCACTGGAAAACCGCCCGCTTGCCACACGCCCTGCTTCACTTTCTCCGCGCGTTCGCGCAGGTGGGAATGACAGGTGTTGAGATCGCTCCACGTGTTCAGGACTCCGATGACCGGTTTATCGCGGTAATCGTCATCCGCCCAACCCATGCCCTTGAGCCGTGATCGATGCCCGAACGATCGAAGATCGTCCGGCGCAAACCAACGCGCGCTGCGCAGTTGGGCGGGATCACGATTTTCTGACGAGGGCCTACTCATAAATGGACGCGGGTTTGTAGCGAAAAACTGTTTATGGCGCGAGGCAATTGATGTTTGGACTGGCAAGCCACCCCGCCTTCCCCGACCATCACCCCATGAGCCTGATTCTTGAGGAACCGCAACTGCTGCTGGACACTCGTTCACCGCTGGGCGAAGGCCCGCTTTGGGATACGGACCGAAAGGTCTTGTGGTGGATCGATATCCTCGAACGCCTCGTCCAGTGCTACAACCCCACCGATGGGTCCAACCAAACGTGGGATATTGGCCAGATGCCCGGCACCCTCGTACGCGCTCAGGACGACCGACTGGTCGTTGCGGCGGAAAAGGGCTTTCTGTATTTTGATCCGGCAACCGGCACCACCGAGACCATTACTGATCCGGAGCCGGAATACCCGGAACATCGCTTTAACGATGGCAAATGTGACCCGGCCGGCCGGCTTTGGGCAGGCACCATGCCGATTTGTGAAGAAGGCGCCACCGGTGCCATGTATTGTTTACATGCCGATGGCCATGCCTCACAGATGGCCACGGACTACGCGATTCCCAACGGCATCGCCTGGAACGCCGACGCCACCATTATGTATCATATCGACAGCCCCTCCCGCCGGATTGACGCTTGGGATTTTGATTGCTCCACCGGTGCCATTAATAACCGCCGACCAATCTATCATGTCACTCAGGAAGGCGCTTTCCCCGACGGCATGGCCACGGATGCGGAAGGCAAACTGTGGCTGGCCCTATGGGGCGGCTGGGGCGTGGTACGGCTGGATCCGGAAACCGGCGAAGAACTGGAGCGATTGGAACTGCCCGTCAGTCAAATTTCTGCCTGCGCGTTTGGCGGTGAGAACATGGACGAATTGTACATCACCAGTGCCCGCAAAAATTTGGGCCCGGAAGCGCTGGAAAAAGAGCCGCACGCCGGCAGCTTGTTCAAAGCCAGGCTGGGAATCCAAGGCCTGCCCTTCACCCGATTTGCGGGCTGACCGGAGATGCCGTTGAGAAAAAGAATCGCAAAAACCATGCGTTTCCATTAGACAAACCGCGTTTCATGGCGTTCATTCACGACGATTTTTTGTTGGGCAACGACCCCGCGCAGCGGCTCTATCACGAGTACGCCAAAAGCGAGCCCATTCTGGATTACCATAATCACCTACCACCGGCCGAAGTGGCCAACAACCGCTCCTTTGCCAACCTCGGTGAAATGTGGCTGGAAGGCGACCACTACAAATGGCGGGCCATGCGCGCCAATGGCGAGCCCGAATCCGTGATCACTGGCGACGCCGATCCCAAGGAAAAGTACCTCGCCTGGGCCCGCACCATCCCGCACACACTCGGCAACCCGCTTTATCATTGGACTCACCTGGAATTGGCGCGCTACTTCGACATCACCGACCTGCTCGGCCCCGACACCGCCGAGGCGATCTGGGAACAAACGACGGAGCGACTGAGCAACCCGGCCTTATCCGTCCACGGCATCCTGAATCAATTCGCAGTCCGCGGCCTGTGCACCACTGATGATCCCGCCGATCCGCTGGACGATCATCAAGCCATTGCCGAACTCGACATCCAGACCAAGGTTTATCCGACATTCCGCCCGGACAAATCGTGGAGTGTTGACCAACCCGAGCTATTCAATGCCTGGGCCGATCGGCTGGCCGCCGCATCCGGCATCGCCACGAACACCCTGCCTGGCTTCCTCGCCGCACTGGAAAAGCGCGTTGAGGATTTCCATGCCATCGGCTCACGCCTCAGCGATCACAGTTTTCCGTACTGCTTCGATGTGTTCCCGAGCAAACCTGAAGCCGCACGCATCTTTGATAAGGCCCGAATCGGCCGCGCCGCCTCAAACGACGAGCAACGCCAATTTGGGGCCCATGTCATGGCGTACCTAGGGCAACTTTACACCGCCAAAGGATGGGCCATGCAGTTGCACATCGGCCCGCAGCGCAACAACAATACGCGCCTCTTCAACACGATCGGCCCGGACATTGGCTGCGATTCCATCGGCGACTGGCCGCAAGCCGCCGCGCTTGGCGCATTCCTCGATCGCCTCGAGCAGGAAGGCTCCCTCCCCAAGACCATTCTTTATAACAACAACCCGATGGATAATTTCACGTTCGCAACCATGATCGGGAATTTCCAGGGGGGCACACCCGGCAAACTGCAGTTCGGCAGCGGCTGGTGGCATGCCGATCAACAGGAGGGCATGGAATGGCAGATGAAAGCACTGGCCAATACCGGCCTGCTCTCGCGTTTCGTGGGGATGCTCACTGATTCGAGATCGTTCCTCAGTTTCCCCCGCCACGAATATTTCCGGCGCACCCTGTGCAATCTCGTTGGCGGCTGGATGCGTGATGGCATCGTGCCCAATGATTACGAACTTGTCGGGGGTATGATTCAGCGGATCTGCTACCAAAACGCCGCCGACTACCTCGAGCTGGCGCTGGAGGATTGGTCACCAGCTTAAGCCCGCATCTTTAGCTATCCGAGTCGCTAAACCGGCCCCGACAAGTTTGTTTCCATGAACGGGCACAGTAATAATTTTGCGTTCACCCGTTTTACTGAAGATGTGATGGCTACCTCGAACTCGCCGCAAAATCCAGCCGGACTCCTCTAAAAGGCGACACAGCTTCTTGCCTCTAATCGGCTTCACAAAACTAATTCCCGAATATCCACCTCTGGCTCAGGAGATTCCCCCTGTTCTTCAAGAACTTCCAAGTACCCTACCGCAGCTTCCCTGAGGTTTTCCATCAACTCTGCAACAGTATCCCCCTGAGAATAGCATCCGGGCAGCTGGAGCACTTCCCCCCAGAACCCTCCGCCTTTCTCGCGATGAATAACTACCTTACAATTCACAGCGACAACCTATCAGAAACTCGGATTTATTCAACCCGCAGGATTCGGTTGTTGCCCGTGTCCACGACGTAGAGCTTGCCCTTTTCCCACGTAACACCGTGAGGAAAGTCCAGCTTCACCTTGCCGTGACCCAGTATGGTTGAAACCCGGCCGGTTCTCGGATCGTATTTTCGGATCAGGTCGTTGGCTTCATCGGCGATGTACACGTTATCGGCGTCATCCACACCTCTCA
>JAYQQG010000185.1:0-4974 GCA_038145765.1 Verrucomicrobiales bacterium | reverse complement strand
GGCACAGACCATTGTTCCGGTCTTTCAGGCCAGATTGATTCCGGCTGTCCCCAAACAACAGCCTCCGGGGCGCTGTGATACAAGGCATGACAATCGCGCAGATATTGCTCCAGCACATCGTAGAGCCTCCGATCTTGTTGACCGGCGGCCATGAGCTCAAATGATTTTATCAGAGCCTGCCGATTCGATTCGTTGACTTTCGCAGCCGCAAATAACTGGTCCAATGTCATCAAGCGCGACCGTTGGGCAGCGAATTCATCCATGATTTCGAATTCCCCGCTCAATCCGTATTCCAAAGAGAACAGGCCGAGTACCCGATGAAAAAATCCGTCGATCGTACCCAGCGCCAACTGCGGCATCCGGTCGAGTAAATGGCGAAGCGCCCGCCGGCATTCTTCCGCGCTCAGTTGGGGGAGGCCCAAGTCAGTGGCCAATTTTTCGCGCTTGGCCGCATCAACAGAGGCCCCAGCGAGTCGTTGTAGAATCCCTTCAAAAAATTCTCCCGCCGCCTTGCGGGTGAAGGTCAGCGATACAATACGGTCGGGTGTCTGCCCGGCCAGCACCAGGCGAATATAGCGGTTGATCAGACGGAAGGTCTTCCCAGAGCCAGCCGAGGCTCGGATCATTTCACTACCAAGAATACCTTCGCCCGCACTCATGTCATCTCCCCCCAACGCGGCACCTCCGCAGCCGCATCCACCTGACCAAATAGAATTGAGGAAAACTCATCGTACGACACCTTCTCACGGGCCGGCCAAAATTCTCCGGACCGCACTCGCTTCACAATTGCCGCCGCACAATCCATTGCCGCCGCATGAATATCCGGATTGTAGGCATCAAACAATTGAACCCCTGTGTCGGCCCCAATACTTGGCAAATTGAAATATCCCAATTGCAGACCAGCACCGGCTTCACTTTCCTTCGCCCAATAATAAAGTGGCAATTGCAGATCCACCCAGCGGCGCGATGTCGTTTTACCTTTGTCGGTCACCTCCACCAGCGCGTAGTCCGGCGTATCATGGGCTGGCTTTTTCGTATGGGCCGCCATGGGCGATGCGGCTTTGCCGCTGGTTTTATAGTCCAACACCCGCATGGCACCCGTTTCCACATGGCGTTCCACACGATCGATTCGGCCGCGCACCATCAAACCGTTGAGGTCCGCGTTAAACTCGAACTCAGTATCAATAATCCGCCAGCCAACGGCAAATTGCTCCGCCTGTTCCACGGCCGCCGCGAAGAGGCGGCGCTCAGCGATGTCCGCCTGAATCTGTATCGGCAATGGTGGATGTGTGCCGTATCGGGTCTCGACGATCGTGCGTAATTGGTTCGTGAAATAATCGTGGATTGCCGCCGTCTCGTGCAATTCACGGGCCGCCTCGTCTCGGCCGAAATCCTCCACGACCTGATGCACCAGCGAACCAAAATCCAACGCGTCCAACTCGCGTTTGGAGGTATCAATCGATTCCATCTTCAACACATGTCTGAGGTAAAACCGGTACGGACAGGCCAGGAAGGAGCGGAACGCCGTCACGCTCAGGCGGTCCAAGGGCGGCATGGCGCAGGGATCCAGCTTCCACGGTAGGGTCCAGGCGGGAGTGGGGTTCGGCGTCGGCAGGGGCTGAAACAATCTTTCCACCCGGGCCGGCAACTCGTCATCCGGGCATCGCAACAATACGCGCGATGGCCGGATCGGATCCCCATTGGCCCGTTGCCGGCCGAGGATCAAATCCACGCGCCCCCCCTCAGCACGGGAGGCATGCAGCAATTCCATCAAATAGATATCCCGCGCCAGCCGTTCGTCGTTGGTAGTCAGGCCCAAACGTGCCCTTAACCGTTCCGGCAGGAAACGGTCGCCCACCACCGACTGCGGCAGATGGCCCTCATTGCAGCCGGCCACGATCAGGTGCGGCGCATCTTCCCAGGCTAATTCCAGCCAACCTTGAATCTCCAGCGCCTCATCTCGGCGTTCGGAGATGACCGATTCGTTCCCAACCGAGTCCAGCAGCAGCGCCAGCGCTTCCGCAGTCGGCACGGTGGCGTCAACCATTGCTGATTCCCATTCACGCAGGCGCTCCATAAAGGTCCGGGCCATCTCGAGGTACGATTTATCCGCTGGGTGACCTTCGCAAAAATCGCGTCCCGCAAATACCGTATTAAGAAAATCCGCCAGCCCTTTGCCCAATGGCTCACGTTCCAGTCGCCGTAACGCTTCCGCCAAACGGCGCAGGGCACCCCGCGCCACGATCCGGTTTTGGATCGAGCCGCCTTCAAATTGCAAACGCGTGGCATCCTCCAAACTCGCGGGCAAATGCCGCTTGTGCATTTCATCCAGCCCGGACAGCAACCGGGTGGGATTGAACTGCTCATCATCGCCCCGCGCCCATGGCCAGATGTCCGGCAGCCGAAGCAACGCCGCCGCTTGGGCAAAGGACGGTTGTTGAAGGAGCCGTTGCAAGGCTTGCAGGAAGGCATACAGCGCCGTGCGACTGTAGGGCTGGCCGTCCGGGTTAAAGACGGCAACAGATTCATCGGCCAATTGGCGTTCCAACTGCGGCAACACGGCCGGATCAGCCACCCCCACCGCCACCCGTTCGTGCCCGATGTCTTGATACGGTTTCAACCGGCCGACGACGGCCTCGGCCTGTGTCCGTTCATCGAGTGCCGAGATCAACTGCTCCTCCTGTAAGGGAAGCGGTCGGGTGTTCCAAAAATCGGGTCGCGGTCGACCGCGGTCATCCAATCCTTCAGCCGGCCCAAAGCCGACGATTTGCACCGACAACCCGCTGGCCGCCAAACGCTCCAGAGCCTGCGCAATCACCGACGAAATATCCGTCACGCCCAATACGACGATTCGTTGTGCGCCCCCCACGTCTGGAGCTTCGGCCATGTGCCGACGGGCATCGTGCCAATCCATCCGCCCTGCTTGGCCGAGACGTTTTCGGTACGCCGACTCCAGCCGAGCCAAATCGCGCCATCGAGCCGGTTCTTCTTCGCAATGGTCCGACTCCGCCACCTGCGCACAATCCCAGCCAGCCTCCAGCAACGTTCCCCGCAATGCATGCAGCGTTTCGGCCATCTTGCGGCGCCAGCCAAAATCCCGTTGAGCCGGCAATGCCGGGAACAAGCTCGGACAGGACTCCACCACCCGCCCCGCCAATACCTCCATCCAGTGCCCCACGCACGCCACCTCCGGAACGACCGTTTCGTCCGTGTGATTCAATAATTGAAACGGCGTGCCGGTCCGCGGCGGAAACATCCCGCCCTGTTCGCGGCAAGCCCAGGCCAAGGCTTCCCGTAATCGCCGCCCCGCCTGGCGCGTGGGCAACAGCACCCACACATCGCTCAAGTCCCGCTGATCGCCGCCGTCCAAAAGCCATTCCACCGCGCCACTTACCAGGGATCGATCCCAAGATAGTTGAATGAACTCCGGCTTTCCTACCATATCGACCGGCCCACGATGCCACGCAGAGTGGGACATTGACAGTCCCTTTGATTCATTTCCCTTGCCTTGGCGGTAAAACGCGGGTTTGGCTTGCGAAACTGCAGTGAGTTTGCCCGTCCTGATTCTGGCTGAAGATCCGGCCTGCGAGCGTGTGCTGGCAGGGATCCCGGTTGTCGAACGGCTCATCATTGCCGCCCACGAAGCCGGGGCCACCGCCATTACCGTGGTGCATTCCGGTCAGGCCCCGAAGCTCCAGCAAATTTCGCGACTGTCCATTGAAGTCACCCTGACCTCAAACCGCCCCGAACTCCGTCAGCCCACTATGCTCGTGGCGGGCAACCTCACAGTGCAACGAGTGGATCTCGAACGTGTGATGGACCGCCAAGGCCGTCTCCACGCCCCGGGCCATGATCCGTTGCCCTGCGGAGTGGCCGCGGCGTGGGCCGGCGAACTCCACGAAACGCTACCCATCCGCCCCAAGGTGGAAGCGCGAGGGATCGCCAAGCAGGTCAAGGACGGTTTAACCGCTGTTCAGGCGGAAGACGCTTTGTGGGATACCATGGGACTGGAGACAGACAGCTTCATGGATCGCAACTTTAACCGGCCCCTGGGCCGGCTGGCGTCGCGCCTGTTGATCCACACGCCCATCTCCCCCAATGCCGTCTCCGTGGCAGCCACCGGCGTGGGCATTCTAGCGGCCGCCAGTTTCGCGCGCGGCGAATCGCACTTGATGATTCTCGGGGCCGTCCTGTTACAGGTGTCCGCGGTCATCGACTGTGTGGATGGCGATCTGGCACGCATGTTGCACAAGGCATCTCGCACCGGCAAATGGCTCGACCTTGGAGGCGATCATCTGGTGCATTTCTGCCTGCTCGCCGGTATCGGCATGGGATTGCATGCCCTGCACGGACAATCCGGTCCGTGGATTTTGTTGGCATTGGCTGCAGCACTGGGCGTGGTGGCTTCATTTATTATGCGCCTCCGAGTGGAGCAAAGTGACCGGCCATTGCCGAAACTACGGACCTGGTTAGCCCACGTTTCCAACCGCGACTTTTCAGCGCTGCTCCTGATATTGGCGGTGATGGAACAGGTGGAGTTGTTCCTGATACTAGCCGCTGTTGCCGTGCAAGGGTTGTGGATCTACGGCGAATGGCTCCGCCGCGATGACATGGCGGAGGCGAACTCATGACCAAGTCCATGCGGCTGGCCCTCTTGACGGCAGGCCTCGCGCTGTTTTTCTGGTTCATCCAACGGACAGGATGGGAGGCCATTAATAATGTGATCCCCACCCTGTACGTCGGGGGCGAAGCGGCCAAGGTGTTTCTCCTGAAACGGCATGGAGTCAGTAAACTGACCGCCACCTCCGCCGCCGTGCGCTCCAAGACGGCCCAGTCGGTCGCTCAATCATCCTTCATCGCCTTGGGTGCCTTGGTTGCGGTGGTGATCCTGCCGCCGGAACAGGCGACCATCAAATGGATCTTTGCCGGGATCGCTTTGGCCGGATTCGGTGTCATGGGAGTGTTGTTGCGCAT
>JAYQQG010000184.1:0-5048 GCA_038145765.1 Verrucomicrobiales bacterium | reverse complement strand
CCTGCGGCGTCACCACTCCTCCCTGCGGCGGCACCACTCATCCCTGTGCGGCACTACTCCTCCCGGCGGCGGCACCACTCCTCCCGGGCCTGTTCCCATGCCTTAATTGAGGGTGGGTTGGATTTTTAATTGTTAGGGGTTTGTCTCCAGCCAAGCCACCAAATCGAGGATTTCTTCCCGCGTAAAGAGATTCAGTAATCCTTGGGGCATGAGCGAAGTGGGGGAGTGAGTTTGCGAAAGGATTTCTGCTTTGGGGATCTTGGTCACTTTGTCCGGATACAGGGGGTTTTCGGCGAGTTGCAGGGTGGGCTCGCGATAGTCGGCATTGGGGATGAGTTGACCGGCTAAGGTCCGGTTATCCGTCAATTTCAGCACGGTGGTTTGATAATTTTCCGCAATGGTCTGGGAAGGGGCTAGGATTTCTGTAAACAATGCGGCGCGGCCGAATCGTCGGCCGACCTGAGTGAGGTCGGGGCCGATGGGGTAGCCTACGGGCCCTTTCCGATGGCAGCGACTGCACATTGCATTATGGAAGACTTTGAGGCCAGACGCTGGATCACGATCGCTCAAGTCATCGGTCATCGAGTCGGCAAAATCCTTTGCCTCCCAAGCCCGTATGAATTTCCGGTCCGATAGATTGGGTAAAGGCGGCAGTTTGGGGTGCTGGTTGAGTTGGTTGGCGAGCATTTGTTGCTCCTTGGCGCTGAGGGTGGCCGTGCTGTCTTTTCGGATTTGATTCAAAGCTTGGGGCAACCCTCGGCCTCCAAGAAACGCGTCGTATTCGTTGAGGATTCGAAAATAGGTCGTACGCGTTTTCGGGTTCCATCCCTGTTTTGCGTGCCGCAGATGGTGGAGATAATGGATGCGCTCATGTTGGTTCGTGCTCTTCTCGAGCAAGCGCATCGTTTGCGGTACGGCTTCAATGGGATTGAGGCGGATGAGCAACGGGGCCAGCGCAAGATTGAGCTCTAGCGATGCGTTTGGGTAGGCGCGTGAAATATGGCCGGCTACTTGCTGCCCGAATACTTGCGGCCATTGATTGCGTTCAAGCGTGCGGTGAATCAGGGCGATGTAAGTCAATTGCTCGGAGGGTAACAGTTTGGTCCAATTTGGATTCAGGGTGAGTTGGGCGCGGCTAGCATTTAAATTGGCTTGGGCGGTGAGCAGTTCGAGATCGTACAAATCATTTTTTAGCACGGCATTTGGATTGTGCTCCTGAGCAATGCGCCAAGCGTGCCGGATACGGGGTTCGGTGGTGTTGAGAGTTGTTTCAAAGGTGGATTCTGGTTTGTGATATTGCTCGGCTTGTTTGCGATGGGTGCGGTAGGTTCTGGTATTCTGTGCATTGTTGCGTTCGGCTTGGGTGGCCACACGCGGTTGCGTGTGCGGGCCTCGATAGTTTACGCGGTATAAAGCGCTTTGCGTCTTGCGCCCGCCGGTGGTGAAGTACAGGGCCCCGTCTGGGCCGAAGGTGAGATCGGTTACATTCAATGGCATGCCGCGTAGGAACACTTCTGCGCTTCCCATGTAAGTGGCGCCGCGAGGGCGCAGGTGGATGGCGAGGATGCGGCCGTAGGTCCAGTCGAGTGCAAAAAGGGCTTTTTGGTAATCGGATGGAAAATGACTGTTTGTGCCGAAACGGATGCCTGTGGGGGATCCTTTGCCAATGATGACACTGGCCTGGGTGTGCCCGGGATGATCCGGATAATGGGGTGGCCAACTGCCCGTGACTGCGCGCCAGCCGAAATCGGCGCCGCTGGTCAGGTGTTTGATTTCTGTGGGGCGATACCACGGCGTGCCCATATCGAATTCCGCATCCGCATCGTAGGTGAAGGCTTCCCCGTCCGCGTTGAAGGCGATGCCGTAGGGATTGCGCAATCCGGCGCAGAAGATTTCCTTTTCCGATCCATCGGCGTTCATGCGCAGGACGTGGCCTTCATTGAGGCGAAAAGGCGTGAATTGCCGGCGCAACGGAGAGGTGCGGTCATGGGCCTTGGCTGGAAGCTGGATGGAATCACCATGGATTGCATAGATTTTCCCGTCCGGTCCGATTGTTAGGGCGTTGCGTCCATGCCCAAACCCTCCTTCGGACTGGTGGATGAGTTTCTGGTCGTTGAAGATCCCGTCTCCGTTGGTATCCCGCAGGCGATAGATGCCTTTGGATTGGTTGGCATGCAGGTAGAGGCTGTCGTGGGCATAGACCTGGCCGCGGCATTCCTTGAGCGAAAGTCTAATGGTTTCCGATCGTGTGATGCGTTTGTGTTTGGTTGAAAAGTTGAACCGGATGAGCCCCTGATCTTCGCGGCCGACCGTGAGGCGACCTTTGGGGTCGAAGGCTAGGCTCACCCAGGATCCGTCATCCGGCCCGGCAGAAATCAGTCGTTCGGCCTTGAACCCCGGCAGGAGCTGAAAGGATTCAGGGTCGGTGCCTTCATCGGCGTTGCTGGCGCGTTTCCATTGCGTGTAATCGTCGGCTTCGGTGATATTTAAAGGAGGCAGATTCCACCAGTGTTCCAATTCCAGATCCCCGAGGTTAGCGATGCCGTGCCAGCCAGCGGCGGTAACGAAACGGGCGGCAGTTTTATGGCTGGTGTTGACTTTAAGATCGAGGGCGACGGCGGGGTTGCGGGTGATCGTCAGCGGGCGCAGTTCGATCTCGTTGCGGCCTGTCTTGAGGAAGGGTTTGGCATCCAGTTCAATTACTGGGCCGAACATTTCGGCAATGGCGACGCGTCGATCATTGATGCGCAGCTCGACATGGGCGGCATCGGCAATGAATCGTAACGGGGCGGACTGGATCTTGGTTTCATGGGCGATAGGAAATGCCCGCCGAATCGGCGCCGTGCTTTCGGGGTTGTCATGCCAAACCCAATAAGGCAGCGCGTCAAGGGGGAAGGTCAGGAAACCGATACAGGCGAGCAGGGCACGGATTGGCATGAGCCCAGTGTGGGGGGCTGTGGAAAAATTGGAAGCAAAAGGCGGTTAACGCCGCTCCATGAGAAACGCCAACAGATCCCGTAGCTCGGGCAGGGTTAATGTATGGGCCAATCCAGGCGGCATTAGGGAGGTGTGCAGTTCTTGTTTGGCGATAATCTTGTTTTTATCCAGCCGAAATTCGTTGCCATCCACGCCGAGATAAACCTCGGCACTGCCACCGCGGCGCATGGCAATGCCCGTGTGATGGGATCCATCATTCAGGGTAATAACCCAAGGGCGCATATAGGGGGATACCTCCCGGTTCGGTTGGAGGATGGATTCGAGCAGGCGTTCGCGGCTGGCACCGTGGCCGATGCGCGTGAGGTCGGGGCCGACGCGTGTGCCCCGCTCGTTGACCTGATGGCATCGGCCGCACGTGGCGATCTTACGATTGAAAAATATGCGGCGCCCTGCGTCCGGGTCCGCTTTGCCGGGGAGTTTGTCGAGTCGCTTCAGCCAGACGCCGGTGTTGCTGGCTTCAGGGTAATCATGGGCAAAGGGGCGGCCCATCGCGCGGTGAGCGGCGGGTGATTTTAGGGCATTTAGTTTCGCAGCAGTATCCGGCTCGTGATGGGCCCCGACAAGGCTGCGTAACGTCTCGGCCTGGATGGCGGAGTCCTTAAAGTTCAACAGCTCCAATAAAGTGCCGGGGTCAGGCGATTCGGAGGTGCCCATGGCGGCGATGGATTCCAGCCGTAGCGCCAAGTCTGCCTTGGGGTTCAATGCAAGGTTGCGCAAGGCCAAGTGGGTTGATTCGGTCAGAAGCGTCCGGCTCTTCCAAATGGCTTCCCGTTGCAAGGGCTGATCCTTGGATTGGATCCATTGCACGAGTTGATTTTCTTGGATGGCATCATGGTTGTCCGGCACATAGCGAAGGACGTTGGCTCGCAGTGTTGGATGGGTGTCGGCCGCCATGAGGATGGGCAGGGCAAATTTACTGTTGAATTGATCGGGCCGTTCGCGGCCGTCTAATGTATCGAGTGCGGCCAAGGCGGCACGGAAATTGGTGTAGGTTAAATTCGGAAACTTGAGCGCGGCCTGGATCAAGGGGCGGGTGGATGGGGCTTCGCGCTCGGCAGCCCAACGCAGGAATTCGAACAGGACCTGGGGATCCGTTCGCATCAATTGCTCCAGACTCGTTTTGCCGGGCTGTTTGGATTGATGTTCTTCCACCAGCGCGTGCAGTGTCGGGGAGAGTTTTCCCGGACGGATATTGCCTAGAGCGGCATGACGAATAAATGGATCGGAATGGTTGAGCCCAAGGTGCGCGAACGATTGTCCGTGCTGGAGTTGGCCTTTCAGGAGTGCCGCGAGCTTCTGTTGGCTGGAATCCATGGAGCTGGGTTTCTGGAGTGGGGGCGCATTGAAGTCGCGCACGGGTCGGATGCGCCAAAGGCGGCCTTTCTGGTTTACGTTATATGAGGCTGTGTTCCAGTCGGTAACATACAGGCTGCCATCGGGAGCTTCGGCTAGGCCCACAGGACGAAAGTCATCGTTGCCTTGAATCAAAGGTGTCATTTTTGCGCCGAAGGAAACCCCTTTTGGGTTCAGTTGATAGGCTTCGATGCGGCGGTCGCCCCAAGAGGTGACCAGCAGTTGGCCGCGGTATTCGGCAGGGAAGGTCGAAGAATTGAGCGGGTGCACTTCACAGGGGCCTTCGCCGGTCCCGTGGATCATGGGCAGCGTGCCCGGGAGTTCGCCGTTCCAAGCAACAAACGGATGGATGCCAGTGCGCCCGTACTTAAACCGATAGCCGTAATCACCGCCGGGAACCACGTGCAGCAAACGGCAGGGCGGACTGTGGCCGGGATCATTATCGACGGTGAATAGATTGCCCCATTGATCGACGCAACTGCCGAAGGGATTCCAAAAACCACGGGCGATTTGTTGGAGTTTTTTGCCGGCAGCGGAGCAACGAAAGACGCCTCCGCCCACACCTTTGGGGCCAATCAGTTGACTGCCGTCAGTGCCCGTCATGGTGTACGGGTGCCCGAGGTTTTCTCCGAGCCCAAAGATCAGGTCGCCATTGAGATCCCAGCAGAGTCCGGCAAGGCCGTTGTGCGGGTACGTGC
>JAYQQG010000183.1:0-5144 GCA_038145765.1 Verrucomicrobiales bacterium | reverse complement strand
ATTTCGCATACTGCATCGCGTTGGATCAATTCTCGGCAAAGCCCTGTCCATTCGTCAAACGAATAGGGGTCCTGTATATAAAGGCCTCCAAGTCCGTGTGCCAGCCGGCCCAGATGGCGTTCGAGCAGGAACGGTTTGCCGCCGTAAACGCGGAGGGTTTCGAATGCTCCGTCACCATATAAAAAGCCGCGATCGAAGGCTGACACTTGCGCCTGTTCTTCGGGGAGCCAGTCGCCATTAAGGAAGACATCCATCAGGTGAGCCAGTCTTTCATGACACGGCCGGCAACATCGGTCAGGCGGAAATCACGTCCCTGAAAGCGGTAGGTGAGTTTCTTGTGATTGAGCCCAAAACAATGGAGCAGGGTGGCTTGGAGATCATTTGGGTGCACGGGGTTTTCAGCAATGCTCCAGCCGATTTCATCGGTCTTGCCGTAAATGCGGCCGCCTTTTAGCCCGCCCCCTGCCATGATCATGGAGAAGCAAAAGGGGTGATGATCCCGGCCGGTGGCTTTCTTGTTGCCACCTCGATTTTCGCCCAATGGAGTCCGTCCAAATTCAGATGACCATTGGACTAAGGTGCTGTCGAGCAGTCCCCGTTCCTTGAGGTCGCGAATGAGCGCGGCAATGGGTTGGTCGACGACATTGGAATTATATTTCAACTCTGCATCCAGCCCGCTGTGGTGATCCCAGGAGGCGTAAATGATGTTGATGAATCGCACGCCGCGCTCGACCATGCGCCGTGCCAGCAGGCAATTGCGGGCAAAATCCTGTTGGGTATTGCCGAACTTGCCACGCCCGCCGCCACCGGGATCGGGGCGATCCACGCCATACGCCCTGAGTGTGCCGGCCTTTTCTTTGGAGAGATCAATCAATTCCGGGGCGGCTGTTTGCATGCGGCTGGCGAGTTCATAACTGGCAATGCGGCTGGCAATCTCGGGGTCTTGAATCTTCTCATACCGGCCTTGATTGACCTGATTCAACGTGTCGAGCCCAGCCCGTTGCAGCTCGTCTGGGAGTCCTGGGGGGGTGGAAAGGTTTAACACCGGTTCACCGCTGGATCGAAAGAGGACGCCAGCATAAGAGCTGGAGAGAAAACCGCTTTGCCAAAGAGTCGCACCGCCACTGGAGCCGCGCCCGGCGGTGAGGACGACGTATCCCGGAAGGTTCTTGGATTCACTGCCCAAACCATAATTGATCCAGGACCCAGCGGTGGGCATCCCAAACCGGGATACGCCACATTGCATCAGGAGTTGACCTGGATGATGATTGAATTCATCGGAATGCATCGAGCGCACCATCAGCAGCTCGTCGGCGACCGATCCAAGGTGTGGCAGGTAATCGCTTAGCTCCATTCCGCATTGACCGTGCGCCTTGAATGTGCGCTGGCTGGCCATCAGTTTGGCGGTGGCGGGTTGGATGAAAGCAAAGCGGGCTTTATCCAGAATCTCCTTGGGAAGCGATTGCCCGTTGCGTTTGGTGAGTTCGGGCTTGGGGTCAAACAGGTCGAGATGCGAAGGGGCGCCGGCCATGAAAATGTTAATACACGCCTTGGCCGAGGGCTCGAAATGAGGTTTTCGGGGTGCCAGTGGGTTGCGGAATTCCTTGGCCAGCAGGCCGTCCTCCACTAGGAGCGAGGCCAGCGCAGCGCCTCCAAGGCCGCTGGCGCCTGTAGCTAAAAAATCGCGTCGAGTTTGGTGAAGCTGGCCGGGGATGGCATGCATGGTTATTCGCGTGTGATGAATTCGTCGAGGTTGAGGAAGATGCGTGTAACCACGGTCCATGCGCTGGATTCTGCGTCACCATTAAACGCCTTCGCTTGCTCTTCGTGTTCGGCGTAATGGGCCTTGGCTTTGATTAATAGTTCATTGAACGCGTCGGCTTCCTGGGGAGTGGGATGGCGGGCGGTGCATAACTGGAAACCCAGCTGGATTCGGGCCTGATCATCAGCACGTTCCTTCAATAAGCGTTTGGCCATGGCTTTTGCCGCATCACTGAAAACAGTATTGTTCAGGGTGGTCAACGCGCCGAGCGGGGTATTGGAAATATTGCGCTGGATACAGGCCACATTGCTGTCCGGGCAGTCGAATGTAATGAGGTTGGGGTGTGGTGATGTGCGTTTGAAGAAGGTGTACATGCCACGGCGGAATTGATCTTCACCATCGCTGTTCTTCCATTTGAAATTGTTCGCATAACTCAGTTCTGCCACGCCTGGGGGGAGGGGCGGGAAGACGCTGGGTCCTCCAACCTTGCAGGACAGTTGCCCGCTGGCGGCGAGGGTCAGGTCGCGAATGGTTTCTGCTTGGACACGGAAACGGTTTTGTCGGTGGAGCAAATGATTGTTGGGATCAATGTCGGCCAGCTCGGGACGGTGTATCGAAGCTTGTTGGTAAGTGGCGCTGTGGGTGATGAGGCGAATCATGTCTTTGCGGTTCCAATTGCGTCGAACGAATTCACTGGCGAGCCAGTTGATCAATTCGGGATGAGTCGGGGCATCACCGCGCGCGCCAAAATCGTTTTGGGTTCGGACCAGTCCATGACCGAATAGGTGGCTCCAAATGTGGTTAATGGTGACGCGAGGCACTATTGGGTTCGTGCCATCCACAAGCCATCGAGCGAGATCCAGCCGGTCACCTTGGGCACGGTTGCTAACGGGCGGCAACGCGGACAAGGTGTCGGCAGAGACTCGGTCTTTGGGTTGTTTGAATTCACCACGATGAAGCACATGTGTCGTTCGGGAATTGTTTATGCGTTGGGTAATGGTGCGGACGCTCATCACCGGTGGTTTGGGGGTGGAGTCGTTCAGTTTTTTAAGTTCAAATTGCAGTCGTTTGGCTTCGGGATCGAGTTCGCGGGCGAATTTCAGAAGCGTCTGCTGGTCTTTTACGGAGCGTTGGCCGGTTGGTTTAGCGAGGAGATTGGTGATCGTAGCAGGCAAATGCTCATCGGCTTGCTGCCCAGTGCGGGCATCAAGGCGCAGGTGGCCAATGGTGTGTTGGCTGCCGTACTTTTGATCCAGCACCACATGTAAATAGATATCCGATTCGGCCTTGAAAGGTTCGGCCAAGGTGATGGTGAGCTGATGGGGTTTGCCGAATTGATTAGCGATAGCCCAGCCGGTGGGTTTGGGGCCTCGAAGTTTGTCGATGGCATGCTCTGCGGGCCAGTCATTCTGCGAATAATTGGCGGTGGCGCTGGCCAGTTGGAGTGGTTTGCCGGTGAATTTGGGCTCTGTGGCGGCGTATATCCGGACATCGGTCAGGACGAAGTTCCCATGCGGGGCGCGCCCGGGCCCTTGGGCTCCTAGCGAAGTGTGCGGCAATACTTCCAGCCGAATGCCGGTTAGTTCGCGCAGGGTGGTTTTGAATTCCAATTGATACTCGGATGTATCGGGGTTTTCTCCGGTGACAAGTAGAGTGCCCTCCTGTTGGGTGTTAAATTTCACCTTTGCATTGCGCCGGTCTTTGGCAGACAGAAGTTTCATGGGATGAAAGGCAACGTCCGCTTTGGGGCGTGCGGCGAGTTCGGCCTGAAGTTGTTTTTCGAGCGTCGGCCACCTGTTTTTGAGGGTGAGATCGTGTTCGGCGATTTGCTTTTGCAAGGTGGCTACTTTGTGTTCATGAGCCTTGCGGGTTTCCTCAAATTCAACCAGCGCTTGGCGGGAACGCGGGACACTGGCATTGCCTTCGTCTCCATTGTTAAAGTAGGCGAAAAGTTGGTAGTACTCTTTTTGCGTGAGTTGATCGTATTTATGGTCATGGCAACGAGCGCAGCCGACGGTAAGGCCAAGCCACACCGAGCCGAGGGTTTCCACGCGGTCCATCACAGCGGCCACACGCCATTGTTCGCGGTCGGTGCCGCCTTCGGTATTGGTCAGGGTTTGGCGGTTAAATGCTGTAGCGAGTTTTTGCAGGGCGCTGGCATCGGGCAGAAGATCGCCGGCGAGCTGTTCGATGGTGAATTGGTCGAAGGGTTGGTTGGAGTTAATGGAGTGGATGACCCAATCGCGGTAACGCCAGGCGTTCATTCGGGGGCGGTCTTTTTCATAGCCGTCGCTGTCTGCGTAGCGCGCTTTGTCTAGCCAGTGTCGCCCCCAACGTTCGCCAAAGTGAGGCGACGCGAGCAGGCGTTCGACCAGTTTGGTGTAGGCATCGGGTGTTTTGTCCTCTACGAATGTGCGCACTTCTTCAGGTGTGGGAGGAAGGCCGATGAGGTCGTAGCTGAGCCGTTTTACGAGTGTATGCCTGTCAGCTGGCGGAGAAGGGGTGAGTTTATTTTCTTCGAGTTCTGCCAAGACGAAGTGGTCGATGGCGTTTCGGGCCCATGAAGCATTTTTGATTTTGGGAGGAGTTGGCTGGTTCAACGGTCGATAGGCCCAATGTTGGCTCCATTGGGCGCCTTCCGAAATCCATTGATGAATCAGAGTGACTTCTTCGGCTTTCAGGCGCGGGCCGTGATCAGTTGGGGGCATGAGCTCATCGGTATCCTTGGTGGTGATACGGTAGATCAACTCACTCTCAGCAGGTTTGCCGGGAATCAAGGCGGGGGCACCGGATTTGAGCTTCTTGCGAAGCGATTGTTCTTCAGTCAGATTTAGCCCGCTTTTTTGTTCATCCGGCCCATGACACCTAGTGCAGTATTCGGCAAAAATGGGCTGTATATCGCGAGCGAAATCAATTTTATCCGCGTGAAGACGAGCCGAAATCATCAAGCTCAGGAATAACAGAACCGTTCTTCCGGAAAATGTCGCCATGTTAAGGACCTCTTTCAGGCAAAAAGCATAGACTTTTGAGGTGAATTAGGTCAAATTAAAGCGATGCGAAGGAGGCAAACACCCAGTTTTCCCTGTCGCATTGGTACATAACGTGCTAGATTTAACCATGATGAAAAAAGTGCCCCCCTTTTCCCATCAACTCATTTTCGCCGCTGCAATGACCTGCGTCACCCACTTGTCCACTGGCGGCGTTCCCGGTGCGCCAGGAATTCCCGGAGGCATCCCCGGCACAACGCCGGGGATGGCGGTGCCGGGCGGAGTACCGGGGATGGCGGTGCCGGGCGAAGTACCGGGGATGGCGGTGCCAGGCGGAGTACCGGGGATGGCGGTGCCAGGCGGAGTACCGGGGATGGCGGTGCCAGGCGGAGTAC
>JAYQQG010000182.1:0-5254 GCA_038145765.1 Verrucomicrobiales bacterium | reverse complement strand
AGCCGAAGTCGAGATTGCAGTTATCGGTGATCAGCCAAAGGATGTTGGGCGGATAAGTGCGATACTTGGCATCAGCTGAAACCGTCAGGAGCGCAAGGCAAAGGAGGAAAATGCGGTGCATGGGGGAATGTTCAAGGTCCAAGGACCAATTTACAAGGAATTCCAAAACCCAACTTGGCCACTGGTACTTGGTCGTTCCTTGGGGATTGGAGCTTGGTCATTGGTCATTTGATCATTGGGTATTGATAATTCCTTGATCATTGAAAATTGGAAATTGATAATTACCTCATGAATTCAATTTCCCGCCGCACCGCCTTGCAGGGCTTGGGTGCCTGGGCGGCGGTGCCATTGTTGGGCGCAAAACGTGAGCCACTGCCCGTTGCGGCGATTGTGACGGAGTACCGGCGCAATTCGCATGCGGATGTGATCATCGGGAAAATCCTCGAGGGCTGGCGGCAGGATGGCGGCGCGGGACCGGCATTGCGGGTGGCTTCGATTTTCACGGATCAAGTACCGGCGGCGGACATGAGCCGGGCATTGGCGAAGAAGCATGGCGTGCCGATCGTGAAGACGATTGAGGAGGCGATCACGCTGGGCACGGGCCAAGTGCAGGTGGCGGGGGTGTTGAGCATTGGCGAGCACGGGAAATATCCGTACACGCCGGACACCAAGCAGCACATGTATCCGCGCCGGCGATTTTTTGACGGCATCACGGCGGCTTTCAAAAAGGCGGGCAAGGTGGTGCCGGTGTTTAACGACAAACACCTTGCGTACGCGTGGAAGGATGCGAAAGACATGTACGACACGGCGCGCACGATGAAGATACCCTTCATGGCCGGCTCCAGCCTGCCGGTGACGTGGCGGCTGCCGGCGAAGGCGATGCCGCTGGGCAGCCAGGTGGAGGCGGCGGTTGGCATCGGCTACGCGGGGCTGGAGTCGTACGGGTTTCATTCGCTGGAAACTTTGCAGTGCGTGCTGGAACGGCGGCGCGGCGGTGAGACCGGGGTAAAGCGCGTGACGTTGGCCAGCGGCGACGCCATTTGGAAAGCGCGGCGGGATGGTTTTTGGACGCTCAAACTTTTGCGCGCGGCGCTAATGGCCGCGGGCACGGAACTGCCGGAGGCCGAGCTGCACAAGCGATTGACTGAGAAGGGCAAATTTTTCCTGCTCGAATATCGCGACGGATTGAAGGCCACCGTGGCAATGGTGAACGGCATCGCGGCGCAATTCGGCACCGCCGTGAAACTGCGCGGTCAGGCCCAGCCATTCGTGAACTGGTTTCCGCTGGAGCACGGCGCGCCGTTCGGCCACTTCGAGCATCTCACTCGCGCCATCGAGCACATGGTGCACACCGGCCAGCCGGCCTATCCCGTGGAGCGCACGCTGCTGACCACCGGCATCCTCGACCGCGCGATGCATTCGGCAATGTTAAACGGAAAGACTTTTGAAACGCCGGAGCTGGCCATCCAATATAAACCGGCCGACTGGGCATTCGCGAATTTGAACGGGAAATTTCCGTTACGATGAACGGGTGCCCGAACGGCCTTGGGTAAGCGCGGAACCCTAGAGTAATTCAGCCAAGGGTTTGCCTTCCTCCACAATGTATCGGGGTCGGCTGCGGTGATCCTCGTAGGTAGCGTCCAGCGGGATGCCGAAGTGATGATAGATGGTGGCCGCCAGATCGCCCGGCGTCACGGGGCGTTCCGCGGGTTGACCGCCATCCTTGTCCGAGGCTCCGATCACCTGTCCGTGGTTAAACCCGCCGCCGGCGAGCGTCAGGCTCATGACCGAAGGCCAATGATTGCGTCCATCCGGGCTGCCTTGCGTTCCCATCAATGGAGCCCGGCCGAATTCGCCCATGGCGATCACCAACACTTCATCCGAGAGCCCGCGCTCATCCAAATCATCAATCAACGTGGAGTATAGATGATCGAAGACCGGCAGTAACGGTTTCAGCCCGCTCACGATTCCGCCGTATGGCGGGAACTTGTCGCCGTGGGTATCCCATGTACCGGACGCCCGATGGTTGGACAGGTTAATCGTGACAAACGCCACGCCCGCTTCCACTAGTCGGCGCGCCAACAAAGCTTTTTGGGCCCACTCATGTTTTCCATAGGCATCCCGAATCTTTTGCGGTTCGCGTGTGATATCAAAGGCCTCCCGCGCGCGCGGGCCGGTGACCAAATCGTATGCCTGCTGGCCGAACGTATCCATGGCCTCCAGATCACCCCGTTGATCCAATCCACGCCGAAGCCGTTCCAAAGAATTCGACAGAGCCCGTCGGTTGTTCAGGCGATCCACCGTGATGTCGCCGGGCAACTCAAACAACTTGGAGGGGTTATCGCCCACAAAGGGGTCATGCTGTTTCCCCAACCAACCGCCCCAAGCAAAGTGGGTGCGGTCCCGCAAATTCAAATGCACGCTCGGCGGCAATCCCGGTTGATTGGCCCCGTAGCGTTGACCAACCACGGAACTGATGGCCGGATACAGTTTCCCCTCCCGATTGGCGCGAGGCGCCGCCGCACGGTTCCCCGTTTGCATCACCTGATTGGGTTGATGATTGCTTCCCCGGGCATCCACCGAACGAATCAGGGTGAGTTTATCCGTGAGCTTGGCGTATTTCGGCAAATGCTCGCAGACATGAACTCCCGGCAAGGTGGTGGGAATGGTGGCAAACGGGCCGCGCCGATTTTCCGGTAAATGCGGCTTGGGATCCAGCGTATCGATGTGGCTGGGACCGCCACACATCCAAAGCAAAATGACCGATTTATGCCCCCCCATGGGACGACCGGTTTGGCGGGCCACCTTCCGGGCCTGTAACAAGCCGGGCAACGACAAGCCCGCCATGCCGGCCATGCCGGCCTTGATCATCCCGCGACGATCCGTGATGGCCACCCCTTCGCGTGAGGTGCCATGAAAATCACCGAATGCATTGGCATGCTTGTGGCCAACCGCCATGATTACAGGCTAGGTCACAGACGCAAGAGAGACAACAAAAAGAAACCAGCCCTACAAAAGCTCGCTCACCTTCTCCGGCGGACGCCCGATCACGGCGCGGTTGCCCTTCACCACGATGGGTCGTTCGAGTAGGATGGGATACTTGATGATGGCCGCCAGCACAGTTTCTTCCGATGAATCCGGCGAGAGTCCCAGCTGATCATAAATCTCCTCCTTCGTCCGCACCAAGTCATGCGCCTGCATGCCGAGCTTGCCCAGTAAATTCCGTAAGGCTACCTCATCCGGCGGGGTTTTGAGATACTCCACCACCTCCAGCTCCATCCCCGCCGCTTCACAAAGCTGCTTCGCCTGCCGGCTCTTGGAACAGCGAGGATTATGGTAAATGCGCATTACGCGTAATTGGAAACGTACGGCAGCTTTTCAGCCACGGACTTGGCGCCGTCGAGATTTTCCAGCAGGCCGGCGCGGGCGTCCCAGGAGCCGTCGAGGTATTGGCCTTGGGCGCCGGGTTGAATATCGAGTTGGATGGTCTCGCCGGCGGTGGTGATGGTGGCGGTGGCGACGTCGATCGATAATTCGGCTTCGGGGTTGGCCTCGATGGTGTCCTGCAAGCGGGCGCAGGTTTCATGGTCGGAGGTAAAGCACGGGACGGCGAGGGAGACGCAGTTGCCGTGGAAAATTTCGCTGTAGCTTTCGGCGATGATGGCGCGGATGCCCCAGCGCTTGAGGGATTGCGGGGCGTGTTCGCGGCTGGAGCCGCAGCCGAAGTTTTTGTTGGCGACAAGAATGGCGCCGTTGGCGTAGCGGGCGTCGGCGAAGGGATGGGTTTCGCCTTTCGCGGCGAGACCCTTGATGTCGTCGGCAAAGGCGTGCTCGCCGATGCCGTCGAAGGTGACGCATTTCAGAAACCGCGCGGGGATGATGCGGTCGGTGTCAATGTCGTTGCCGCGCAGCGGGATGCCGGGGCCGGTGACTTGGGAGATGATTTCGCCTGCCATTTTTTATCCTAATTTTTTTCTGCGGTGTCTCGTGCTGCCGGCGCCTCGCCGGCAGATTTGTTGCACACGAACGCTTTCGGCCTGCCGGCGGGGCGCCGGCAGCACGATCACGTCAAATGTTCCCGCACGTCGGTGACTTTGCCTTCTACCGCAGCCACGGCGGCCATGGCGGGGCTCATTAAAAGCGTCCGGCCGGTGGGCGAGCCTTGGCGGCCTTTGAAATTTCGGTTGGAGGTGCTGGCGCTGATTTCGTTGCCGGAGAGTTGATCCGGATTCATCGCGAGACACATGCTGCAGCCGGCTTCGCGCCATTGGAATCCGGCTTCATCAAAAACTTTATCCAATCCTTCATCGATGGCTTGGCGGGCGACTTCCTGCGAGCCGGGCACGGCCAGGGCGCGCACGCCGTCGGCCACCTTTTTGCCTTTGACAAACTTCGCCGCCTCGCGCAGGTCGGACAAGCGGCCATTGGTACAGGAACCGATGAAGACGACGTTGACGGGTGTGCCGGCGATGGGTTGGCCTTCCTCAAAGCTCATATACTCGTAGGCCTCGCGCACGACGAGTTGATCGGCCTCGGCAAAGGAATCGACCGCGGGCAGATCCTGCCCCACGCCGACGGATTGCGCGGGCGTGATGCCCCACGTGACGAAGGGCTCGATGTCCTCGCCGCGGATCTCGACGGTGTCGTCGTACTCGGCATCGGCATCGCTGGCGAGGGATTGCCAGTCGGCCACGGCGCGATCCCACGCCTCGCCCTTGGGGCAGTAGTCGCGGCCCTTGAGGTAATCGAAAGTGGTTTGGTCCGGGTTCACATAACCGCAGCGCGCGCCGCCCTCGATGGACATGTTGCACACGGTCATGCGCTCTTCCATCGTCATGCGGTCGATGACTTCGCCGCCGAACTCGTAAGCGAAACCCACACCGCCATTCACGCCGAGGCGGTTGATGTAAGCGAGCGCGACGTCCTTGGCGTACACACCGGGCTTGAGGCTGCCGGTGAAATTAATACGCCGCACCTTGAGCTTGGCCATGGCGAGCGTTTGCGTGGCGAGCACATCGGCCACCTGGCTGGTGCCGATGCCGAAAGCCAGCGTGCCGAACGCGCCGTGCGTGGAGGTGTGCGAATCGCCGCAGGCAATGGTCATGCCCGGCTGCGTCAGCCCGCGCTCGGGGCCGACGACGTGCACCACGCCCTGCTCGCCTTTTTCCGGTGAGAAAAAATTGATGCCATGATCGGCGGTGTTTTGCTCGATGTGCTGGAGCATCTCCTCGGCGAGCGGATCCTGCAACGGCCG
>JAYQQG010000181.1:0-5362 GCA_038145765.1 Verrucomicrobiales bacterium | reverse complement strand
AGTCTATTAAGTTTCTTCAGCTTGCCTGATTTGAAACGATTAGGAGTGTCATTGGGGAGCGTCACGTTGGTCCTAACGGGGCTTTGGTATGTGAGTGATGGGCCCGTGCACTCGATGTCACGTGGGGTAATTGTTTTGGACGGGTTATTATCTTTTTTGGGATTGAGCGCGTGCCGCTTGCTTTTCCGATTGGTCCGCCAGAGTACAGGTAGTGAGGGGGAACTTACTGTGCGAAGGGTTGGTATTGTGGGGGCGGGAAAAGTCGGGGCCGCCTTAGCCCGAGAATTACAAACGAGTGGGCGGCTGAAGCCGGTTGTTTTTTATGATGATGCCGATCGGAAGATTGGAGCCCACGTGCATGGGATTGCGGTTGTGGGGCCGGTTGAATCGATAAAGAAGTCGTCGATCCCCGCGTTAGATGAGGTGATCATTGCCATGCCCAAGGCTTCAGGAGAAAGGGTAAGAGCGATCTTGGAATTTCTCGCCGCACAGGGGATTCCGTGCAGGACAATTCCTTCTTTGGGCCAATTGGCTGAGGGAGAGATGGTGTCCTCCCTGCGTCCAGTGGAGATTGGGGATGTGCTGGGGCGCGAATCCGTGGAACTGGATGCAGAAGGGTTGCAGGCATTTTATGGGGGCAAAACGGTTTTGGTGACGGGGGCCGGAGGCACTATTGGGTCGGAATTATGCCGGCAACTAGCGCGCCACGGGGCCCGTCGGCTAGTGTTAGTTGAACGCTCAGAATCAGCTTTATTTGAAATTAACACGGAATTGAGCGAGGCGGTGGATTGTGTGCCGGAGTTGGCGGATGTAGTTGATTCGAACACGTTGGGCGCAATCTTGAGGGAATACCGGCCTTCAGTGGTTTTCCATGCCGCAGCATTTAAACATGTGGGTTTGTTGGAGCGACAACCGGAGGTGGCGTTACGTAATAACGTAGCCGGCACGCACACTTTGGCGAGCTTGGCGCGGGAACATGAAGTGGATCGGGTGGTGTTAGTGTCTACCGATAAGGCGGTGGCTCCGAGCAACGTGATGGGGGCGACCAAGCGCGTGGCAGAGCGGTTATTTGAAGGCTTCGCATTAGAGCCGGATGCGACCCGGTTTGTATCCGTGCGATTCGGAAACGTATTGGGCTCTTCGGGAAGTGTGGTGCCGATTTTTCAAAAACAAATTGCAGAAGGCGGCCCAGTCACAGTTCGTGATCCTGAGGTAACGCGTTATTTCATGAGCATCCCGGAAGCCGCCGGATTGGTGTTATGCAGCGCAATGATCGGCGAGAATGGGGATCGATTTATTTTGGACATGGGGGAGCCGGTACGGATTATGGATTTGGCAGAGCAGATGATTCGGCTCAGTGGGAAGACTCCTGGGAGTGAAATTGACATTAAAATAACCCAACTCGGATCGGGTGAAAAAAAGCATGAGATTTTGAATGCCCTCGGCGAGTCGGTGGAAGCCACTGCGTATCCCAAGATTAAACGCATTCATACGGAGGATCTTAGTGAGGCGTCCTGGCGCGTATTGCAGGAACAGTTGAAGCAGCTCCATGATCTGAGCCCCGAGGACGCCGCCGCGTGGCTTCGACGTGCGGCGCCAGATTATCAACCGGACTAGTCGCCGGCATTTCCTGAAAAGAATTTACCCGGCCGAAGGTGTGCCTAATTCTTCATAAAACTATGAATACGATCACATGCTTGGTCGATTTGGGCCGTATTCAATTCAGGGTAAATCGGCAAGCTGAGCACTTGTCCGGCGAGTTGCTCGGCTACTGGGCAGGGGGCGGGCGTGTATGGCGCGAAGCAGGGTTGAGTGTGTAGCGCTTCAGGATAATAAATCTCGTGGCCAATATCGGCCTCGCGCAGCTTGAGGGCTAAGGCATTGCGAAGCGCTCGGGTCTCCAGCCGAATCGTGTATTGGTTCCATGTATGCCCAGCAGTATCCAAAGGCAATACTAGTCCGGCTAGGCCTTCTAGGCGATCCCGGTAATGACGGGCATTGGCGGTGCGTTGAGTGATCCACTGAGGTAAATGGGTGCGCTTAACTCTCAGAAGCGCGGCCTGCAATTCGTCCAACCTAAAATTCCCACCGATGGCTTCGTGGTGGTACTTTGGCTTGGCACCGTGATTACGCAACAGGCGGGCACGCTGCGCGAGCGAGTCATGCGGGGTCACCAACATACCGGCATCCCCCAGAGCGCCCAGGTTTTTGGTGGGATAAAAACTGAAGGTTGCAAAATCCCCCCAGTTTCCCACAGGCCGGTTTTGCCATTGGCTGCCCTGTGATTGGGCGGCATCTTCGATGACCTTTAGAGAATGCGTCTGCGCCAATTCGCAAATGGCTTCCATGTCGGCAGCGCCGCCGAATAAATGAACCGGGATAATCGCCTTTGTACACGGTGTGATTTTGGCAGCGGCATCGGCCGCATCCATGTTGAAGATATCCTTGTGTGAGTCGACAAAAACCGGCCGAGCTCCAGTGCGGGCAATGCTTCCGGCGGTGGCAAAGAAAGTAAAGGCAGGGCAAAGCACTTCGTCGCCTGGGCCAATATCCAAACTCAATAATGCCAATAACAGGGCATCGGTGCCGGAAGAAACACCGATGCCATGGGCCACTTTGCAATCGGCGGCTATCTCAGCTTCAAAGGCATGGACTTCCGGCCCCAGGATATAGCGGCCGGATTGTAATACGCGGAGGAACGCCGCCTGCAGTTCCGCTTCCAAAGGCCCATTTTGAGCCGGGACATCAAGCAACGGAACAGCCATTTAGTCCGTAGATGTCGAGGTGATGATCAGGCCAGTGGTGGCGTTTTGATCTGCCGCTGAGGTAAGGCGGATGCGGCGGGTGGCATTGCCCCCCGAATTGGCCCACGTCGCGTTGCGATCATTGATGAAATCCTTGGTGACGGTCAGTTGCGTGCCTTGAGTATTGACCACTAAACCAGCAGGCGGTGCGTGCGGGTTGAAATTCACGGTGATGTAGGCAGTGGAACTGTTGTCCTCGAAGCGAATGGTTTTTACGCCGAGAAAATTGTTGCCGTTTACGGTGAGCTTGCCGTCGTTCCAGTTGTAGGTGTTGCTGCCGCCATTATAGCCGCCGCCGGCAAAGGTGGTGGACAGATTGGCGTGGAATGCGGGGGTGGCGCTCACGGTGAAGGCACCGGTGCTGTTGTTGTCGGAGACCACGACCCCAAATGGGGTGGTAATCTTCAGGCGCCGGCTGCTGGCGCCCGAAGAATCCAATAGATTGGCATTGAAAAAGGAATCGGCAGGAATGCGGAATTGCGTTCCGCTGTCGAGTAACACGCCGCTGGTGGTGTTGGCGGCGCTGTTGGCGGCGATGGTTAGCCCGTTGACATCCACCAATTCGGCCGAGTTGACCAAGCCAAATCCTGTGCCGGCAATCGTGAGGGTGTCACTATCTCTTCGATAATTGCTGGTGCCGCTGGTGGTTGTGAAACTGGTGAATGTGGGGGGCGTTCCAACTTGGAATCGAAGGTTTTGCGGGGATAACGCGGGGTCTCTTGCGCTGAGCAAATTAAACCGGCGCCATTTAGAGGTGGTGTTCGAATCGGCGTTGGTGCCGTTTCCGAACTGGACCGTCTGAGTATTGATCACGATGGATGTATCCGTCACGGTAACCCCGTTGATCGGCAGTGAAATGCTGGGGGCGCCCGCAAGGGCCGTGCCGTTCTCATCGACCAACTGCACCTCAGTCACATTCATCAGATTCGAACCCGTGATGGTGACATTATCGCCGGTGGCGGCATCACGATTGAAGGTAAACGGTGCGGTGAACCCGGCAATAAACAGCACGCTGGGCTGGGCGTTGACATTGAATGTGGAGTTGCTGTCGGATGAGCCAATGGCGTTATAAATTTTGAATTTGCGCAACGTGCTGGTTCCATTGCCGTCGGCTCCGGCGGCGAGGAACGTATTGCTCGAGATTTGAATCCGTGTGCCGTTGTCATCCACAGAGACGCCGGCATAAGGTAAATCCAGATACAGGGCAGGATCCAGGGAGCTGCCGTCTGAATTGATAATCTCAATACGACGAGCCGTGTTCAGGGCGGTGCCGGAGATGGTGAACGCTTCGTCGCGCCGGTAATTGTTGTTGCTGTCCAACGTCAATGCAGCGATGGATGGAGTGGTGGTGATGTTGGCGATCAGGTCGACGCTGTTGGTGCTGCTCAAGGCATCGGTGGCGGGGCTGCGGGCCACCCGAATGCGGCGATTGGCACCATCGGCCAGCGAAGAGACGGCGTTCACCGGTAATACGGCGTGGGTATCGGACCTTATTTCAAAGGTGACGGCGGAGCTGTTGCCATCGGCGGGAAACACCATGGTGCCGTCGGCGGTTTCCATTCGGAAAAAAGTGAGAGAGGCATTGCCGTCCTCGGCAAAGGCTTGGCCGCTCTTAAAGCCGTATCCATAGATATCCAGGTTCTGTTCAACTCGATCATAATTGAGCCGATCTCGACTGGTGCCGGTGACCACCGGGATGCCGGTGGCAATGCCAATGGCGGTGGATGCCTCGCTTTTGCCGACCGTATTCCAAAGAACCACCGTGCGTGATCCATCCACGCCTTCTGCGGCTTCAGTAATATGTCCGGGAGGAATAATGATTTGATTGTGCGAGTTGATAAAGGTCTGAACGATGGAACCCTGAATGGTTTGAAGCACCAAATTGCCGTTCAGGATTTGGATGGCCGTGACGGAGGCCAAATTACTGCCTTCGATGATGAGATTTTCCTGTGTGCGCGTGAGTCGGTTGTCCTCACCGGAATCGGTAATGCGCGTGATGACCGGTACGGCGGTCGCCGGGGAGATGGCATTTTCGAGGATCGACATTTGTGCGTCGTTCGGAAACACAACAATGTCGCTGGGGCCGGGGCCTTTGATGTGGCCCCACAGGCTGTAGGTATTGGTGTTGCCCACCACACTGGCTTCGCCGCTCCAGATGACTTCAAAGCCTTGGCCGAGCTTGGTGAACGTGTACTGAATGGGGCCCCCGATAATGCCGGGACCGACATTGGTGGTGAGCAGCTGTGCGGGGCCAAGGTTGTTGGTGTAGTTGTCTACCCAAACTGTATTGTCTGTCCGGTTAAAAGCGATGGGAATTCCGTCAGGCGAAACGCCTAGTTCATCCGCGACAAACAAAATATCTGGCTGAAAAATCGCCCGCCCGACCTGCTGGGTAAAATGCTTGAGGGTGGGGACTCCAATAAACGCGGAAGCGCCAGGCGTAGTATCATTGAGATTCATCACCGTCTGACCGTTGGTGCTCACGAATACATCGGTCCATTCATGTGTGGTGGCCGTGAAGTTGATTCCAAGGAACGAGTCGAACTGTTGTTCTTGGA
>JAYQQG010000180.1:0-5385 GCA_038145765.1 Verrucomicrobiales bacterium | reverse complement strand
GCCCTAGGTTGACGCACCAACCGCCGGGCGTCCAACGGGCAAGCGCGCCATGACCCCGGCTCGGCCGCGCCGTGGTCGGCACGCCGAATGAGCGCAGGATGAACCGGCCAAAGAAGGCGCGGCGACCGCAGATGCCGCCGTTCATGATGATGTTCTGGTATTTCTGCAGTTCGTCCCGGTCATACTTCACGTCGCCTGAACCGTACTTCACCTCCGAGCTTACGATACCCACGTACCGCCAGCCAAAGTTGGATTCGTAAATGTGATCGGGCCGGAAGTTCCGAAGTGTTTGCCGTCCCCACGCCAGCACCTCATCCGGCTCATCCCCATTCACCACCATGCGCAGGCTCCACACACTGAGGTTCTTAAAGGTCGGATCCAACTCACCGGCAAGATAAGCCTTTTCATAATGTCGGTAGCGTTTGATGGGATCGATGGTCGCCGGCGCCTTCGTCTGTGCATTGGGGTTGGTCTGCACCATGGGCACCGCATGCTCAAGGGCGATGGCCAATGCCAACCGCTCAAGCACACCTTCGGCGGACCGGCTGCTCGCTTGACGGATCGCCGCATAGATTTTCATCGCCTCGCCGAACCGGGCTGGACCAAAACCGCGTCCGATGCGTTTGGCTTTGGCACCATCCGCCACCAGCATCCGCTTCATCAGTTCAGCGTCCGCCAGCAACCGTTCAACCAGTGCCTCGTGCTCTTTGTTTTGCTGGGCAAATTCCGCCAAGCCACGCGGGGTGGCATCGAGCAACACAACATATTTCACCAACAACCCGTCCAACCGATCATGGGTCAGGTAGGGCGCGAACTTCTCCTGCTGCGTCGGTCCCGCTCCCTTCGGAGCCGTTTTTTTTCCACCATCCAACAATTCATCCAGCGACCGGTCTCCGCCCTTTTTGTCGCCACCAAGCTTGATGTCCGGAAAATTGAACTGCTGCTTCCGGGCCTCATCGGTTGTCGGGGCCGCCACATAAGGAATCCTCTTGGTCAACTGCGAACGCAGCCCCTCGAGCTCCTTGCTGTACCGGGCCTCAATGCGTCGCCCCTCCTCGGTTAAGGCAATCTCCCCGGCCGCTTGAGGGTTGGCCAATAACAACGATGGCACACCCACGAACAGGGCGATCCATCCACCGGAAAAAAAGCTGCGCAGATTCTTCATCATTCACTAATTGGATTTAATCAAATCAACCATCGCCTTGCCCATGCCGAGGCCGACGTTCATGTAGGTCTTGGCGTTGCCGCCGTAGTGGCCGTTGGAAGCGCCGCCCATGGAGAGCGGATGAGTATAGACCACTGAAGCCTCACCTTGGTGTGCTTTGCCGAAGGCGAACATGCCATCGATGATCAACTTTTCGTTGCCCTTGGCCTTGTCCTTGTCGGTCTGGCCGAGGGTGGCCACGACCATCTTGGCCTTGGGCGCGTTGAATTCCTTACGAAGCGCCTTGAACAGTTGCACCAGATTCTTGCCGTACATGGCTGCGTGGGCGGCGTTGTAACGATCCTTGTCGCCCTGCCACCAGAGGAAGCCGGCCACCTCGTAGCCCTTGCCGCCGGGGTAATGTTTGTCGAGATCCTTGAGCACCGCCTTCGCCCGGGCCACGTCGCCAATGTATTGCAGGCCGGCGTGCCAGTTGTGTTTGGGCGGCTCGGGCACAGCGCCCTTGGTCCAGCTGGGGTGACGCACATCGTCCTTAAAGGCCGGCGTCACGAGCGTGACCTTCTTGCCGGCCCGGTCAGTGGTCTCCACCTCGTGCCGCGGACTGCCCGGGGGCAGGAGATCCCAGCCGAGCGAGCGATTGCCAATGGAGCTTTTGAGAATCAGAACCGGCTCATCCAGCGCGTTGCCGAGATGATGCCCAATGCCGATCTCGATGCCAATCTTGCCGCCGGAAACCGTCAGCCAATCGTTGCGCCTAACACCGCCGCCAGGCCCGCCGCTACCCATAGTATGAACGTTGCGCACGTCCATGCGCTTGGTCCAGTTGCCAGCAGCATCCACCATGAACGGATACAGGTTTTCCTTTTTCACCGCATTTTCGAGCGTGCCTTCCCGGTCGCCCGCCACCCGGCCCATTTCCAGTGTGTTGGACTGGCCCATGATGATAAACACTTTCACCGGCTTGGACAGATCCGCCGGTTTGCCGTCCGGATCGGGTAGTTCGGCAAAAACAGTCGAGGCGAAAGCAGTCGTCAGAATGACCGCTGAAACGATTGAGGTGAGTTTATTGATTTGTTTCATGTTAAAATTCCTGCCGAGAAGATCATCACCCAGATGAGTTACCCTTTTCATTCCTCGCGCAGAAGCCCTGATATTTTGTTGGATGGAGCCCTTGCTCTCAATTCATTCTTGCCTTTGTTTTGCGTTTTCTATTCTTTTTTTTGCGACACATTCAAAAATATTCCAATCACGATGAATCCAGCCCCTTCAAATCCACCCCGGGTAGCCATCGCGCTGGAGATGGAGTGGGGGTATAAACGGCACTTGGAAACCTACGCCGGATGCCTGAACTACGCCGCCGAAGCCGGATGGGATTGCGTGATCACCCCGAGCTCGAACCACATTTTTAAGTCCAAGAAAGACGAGAAGCCCTTTGATGGCGTGATCGCGCGCGTCACAAAATCGATGGCCACCACCGCCCGAAGAAAAATGGTGCCGATGGTCAATGTGTGGCTGAATTCACCGGCAACCCAAGTGCCCAGTGTGCATGCGGATTTTGAGGAATCGGGCCGGATTGCCGCGGAACATTTGATGAGCCGAGGGTTCCGCCGGTTTGGGTATCTCGGCTATGTCCGGGAAATTGACTCGAAGCGGCAGTACAAGGGCTTCAAAGACACGCTCGAGCCGAAGGGCTTCCAATGCTCAGTTCATCGATTCGCGCGAACCAGTCTGCATGGCACCGCCAATGCATGGGACGAATTTCGATCCGGATTATTGAAATGGGTGGCCAGCTGGCGTCCGCCCATCGGTATTTTTGTGGGCAACGACCTGTACTGCCGCTATCTGATGGATACCTGCCGGTTCGTCGGGCTGCATGTGCCTCATGACTACGCGATTATCGGCACCTCCAATGAACCGAGTATTTGCAACTCCCCCTACCCCACACTAACCAGCATCGACATGGGGTTTGAAGAAATTGGCTACCGTGCAGCTGATTTACTCAATGGCTTGATGAAAGGAAATCAACCGCCAGCAAACACAGAATTAGTAAAACCGCAAAAACTTGTCCCGCGGCAGTCCACAGACTCCTTTGCCGCAGAAGACCCACTAATATCAAACGCCTTGCGGTTTATTGCCGAAAACAGCCACCATCCCTTGTCAGTGAAAGATGTGGCACTCGCAACCGGAATTAACCGGAGAAGTCTAGAACGCCGTTTCAAACGGTACTCCACAGAAGGCATCGCCAAGCAAATCGCTCGGATGCGCATTGAACGCGCCAAACGACTCATCATTGAAACTAAGGGCTCTCTCAAATCCATCGCCATTGAATGCGGCTTCCGCAACAGCGACCACCTAAGCAAAGCCTTTCTAAGAATCGAGAAACTCACTCCCTCGAAATTTAGAAAATTAAATGGCCAAGCACGCTAATATCCCAGAGCAAAAGCCCACATTGAAGCCCTGATTCTTTGACTCAGCACGACATTACCGGCTTCATACATGCTCTTAGAGAAATAGTATACTAGGAAATTTCAGTCGCTTAATGAGTTGCCTTATTTGACCCTATAATGAATCTTGATGCCGTGTTTGGATTCCACCTTAACGGCATTATTCTCCCGATAGTCGGGTGAGTCAGTCTGCTTACAGGACACTTCAAGGGTTTTATCATCAATCCACTTTACCTTTATATCGCTAAAAGCATTCCAGGTTTTGTGTTTGCCCAATAAACCATCGCGTTGATCCAATTTTTCACCGGCCTTTCTCAAGCTCACGTTAAAATAGAAATAGCCAGCAGTCCCGCCACCGGAGCAGGAGAAACTGGTGGCAATGAATTTTCCATTAGGCGATTTCTCTTCACTGATAATTTTAATTTTATCTATGCCAGACCCTCCTCCTGAAAAGTCAATACAACCCAACACGAACACTGACGTGAAAATTAAAAGAATGATTTTTTTCATTTGTGCCCAGTACTGATGTTACCCGGAGGGAACAGGACACGCACCGAAAAGTCAGCATCCAATTGACCGGAAACCGGTTCGTACCCGCCATCTTTACGTTTCTTCAAAAAGAGCAGGTATTCAGGCTGACTTATTTGTCTTAATCCCTGAATTTGCTGATGCAATTTGCCTCTATTCTTTACATTTTGCTTAACCTCAATTTTCAGAGGCTCCTTCAAAAAATCAACCAACCCCGGACCGTCATTGTAACGCACAGCACCATCTTTATACCTGAAATGATCTAGCCAAATACACAAAGGCGGGTCGCCTTTCAGGGCGAAATTAGACCCGAAAACAGTCTTAACACCCTCGAATCGAGTCTTTTCAAAAAACTTTTCATTCCACTCTTTTTTAGTAACACCCCATCCTTGGACGTGTGCAATGACCACAAGATCCGACTCCTTAAAAAGACGCTCATAGTGCCATTCCTCAACTTGACGCGCAAAAGTCGAAGAAGCAAAAAATGCGCTACAAAAAATCAGGACAGCTAACGGCAGAGTTTTATGCTCACGTATCATTTTTTGTTTATTGCTGTGGCAAGACACCTAGGGCTTTACGAGGCCTGCTGGAATGTAACCCCAAACTGTATCGCCGGCTTTATGGTCAATTCTATCCGCGTGAGGAAGCCCTAACATAACCACTTTGCCTCCCTCATCTTTTTGATTCCAGCCCACACCATATAACAGATAGCGCCCCTTGAAATCTGGTTTATACACATAAGGTTTGCCGTTCATGAGATCGGCTGGCAATGGAACCTTTAAATCCTTCAGTTGTTTTGGATATTTGTGGTGTTTTAAGTGATAAAGCTCCAACTGGCATGAAAGCCGAGCCTGATCTACGGCAGCCTGTATCTGGGCAAGCCTAATCATCCAATCAAATGAAGGCATCATCATGGCACAAAGAAGGTAATCCTTATTTTTTTTGTTTTCTTCCCATTCATCTGTGAACTCATTGATAATATTTGGCTGGAGTATGTGCGGTTCAATATGGAATACTTGGCTTTGATAAGTTAGGTGGAATTCATTCAGGTTAATCATGTTCTTATGAAACCATTCTATAGAAAAATCATCTCCTGGAAGCCCGTCCCCAAATAATTCCCTGGCCTTATCTATATCTCCCTCCAATCTTTCCACGGTATGGATTCCCATAACACGTTCTCCCTGGTTTCCTTTCCGGTATTCTTGAAAGCAATTGATTGAGCCGAAACGCTTTTCCAAAATGGCCAAC
>JAYQQG010000179.1:0-5432 GCA_038145765.1 Verrucomicrobiales bacterium | reverse complement strand
GCCGTATGCAGCGAGTAATGGGGGGCGATGTCACAATAGGCAAATGAAGCTGCTCCTGGACATAGGCAACACCCACACTTCCGCTGCCCTGTCGACCCCGCGCCGTGTCGGCAAGGTCACGATATTTCAGACTGCCGACTGGCAGAATCAACGCGCCATGGGCCACCTGAAAAAGATCATTGGCCGAACCAGAGTTCAGCAAACCATTTATTGCAGTGTTGTACCCCAAGCGGAACGGGCCGCGAAAAAGGCTTGCCCGGCAACATTCATTGCCCTCAACGCCCGCAATTGCGGCGTCCCGTTGGATTATCCTCAACCCAAAACCATTGGCCCCGACCGCCTGGCCAACGCACGGGCAGTATTGGAAGAGTTTGGCGGACCGGTGCTAGTGGTCGATTTCGGCACAGCTGTCACTTTCGATATCGTGGACCGTGCGGGTGCATACGTGGGTGGTGTGATTGCTCCGGGTTTATCTGTAATGACTGACTATCTACACGAGAAAACTGCTCTGCTCCCCGCCATCCAATTAAAGGATCACGGGACGGCCATCGGCAAATCCACTGATCAAGCCATGCAAATCGGCGCAATCCATGGTTACCGCGGGATGGTGCAAAAGTTAATCCAAGAAATTTGTGCATCCCTTAAAATCCGAACCATGCCCGTGATCGCTACGGGCGGTTGTGCCCGGCTCATTGGCCGCAAGGTTCCTGAGATTACCGCAATCCGGCCTCGCTTAACCCTCGACGGACTGCGGCTTGCCTCTAACGATTGGAATTGACATGCTCCGCCGGGTGAACCGCATTGAACAACGATTCCAATCTCTTCGCGAACAGAACCGCAAAGGATTCGTCGCGTACATCGGCGCAGGCGATCCGAACTTGAATGCCACGAAGGCACTCGCCATCCGCTTGGCTGAATCCGGCGTTGATGTACTGGAACTCGGCGTTCCATTCAGCGATCCATTGGCGGATGGGCTGGTCAACCAACTGGCCGCACAACGCGGGTTGGCCAGCGGCACGACTCCGGAGGCACTACTGGAGATCGTTCGCGAAATTCGCGAGCAAACCGAAGTGCCGATTGTTCTCTACATCTACTTCAATCTCATCCATCGGCGCGGTCTCCAGAAATTCATCCAAGCCGCGGCCGATGCCGGCGTCGACGGTCTCCTCGCGCTCGACTTACCTCCAGAAGAGGCTGATGAGTATGAGAAACTGATGCAAGCAGCCGGTTTATGCAGTATATGGCTGATTGCCCCAACCACACCGGAAGACCGCATTGCCGCCATTACCGCACGTGGGAGCGGATTCATCTACTACATCTCCCGCGAAGGTGTCACCGGCATGCGTCAAGATGTTGTCTCCAGCCTCGATGACCGCATTGCAACAATCCGACGCCATACCGATTTACCCATCGCCGTTGGCTTCGGCATCTCCAATGCAGATCAGGTCCGCCAAGTTGCCGCCGATTGTGATGCGGTTGTAGTGGGCAGTGCGATTGTCAATAAAATCGCCGAACACGGCCATGAGAAGGAGCTTGAGGATCGTGTGGGAAATTTCGTTCAAGAACTAACCAATGCCTTGTAATCATGCCGGCCAAAAAAAATTCGCCCGATAAAAACCGATTCGGCGTCATCCTTGCCGGGGGCAAAGGGGAACGATTCTGGCCTCTCAGCCGTGAAGCCACCCCCAAACAACTATTGGCCTTGTTCGATAAGCAATCTTTTCTTCAACATACCGTTGAGCGTATTCGGCCCATTGTTCCCCTCAAAAACATATTTGTCATCACGAACCAAGCGCAAGCCTCTGCCGTGCGCAAACAACTGCCTCGACTGCCGAAAGATAATGTGGTCGCGGAACCCTGCGGACGGGACACATGTCCGGCAGTAGCCTTGGCTGCTGCCTTGGTGGGAGCCCGGAGCACCACCGGCACGATGGCAATCCTGCCGGCAGACCATGTGATTCCGGCCACGAGTGAAAAACGATTTCAACAAAATCTCGCCGATAGCTTTGATCTGGCAGGACGCGGCCAGGCCATTGTCACCATCGGGATCAAGCCCACCGCCCCTGAGACCGGCTACGGGTACATCAAAATGGGCGAGCCTTTGCCGCCGCCAAAAGATCGACGACCATACAAGAGCACGTTTCGTGTTGCGCACCGGTTCGTTGAAAAGCCAAATTTAGAACGGGCAGTTGAATACCTGGACGACGGTGGCTACCGGTGGAATGCCGGCATGTTTGTGTTCTCCTTCGCCACCATTGCCGAGAGCCTGCTCAAACACCAAAAACCACTGCACGAGGCCTGTGAACGCTGGTTTCAAGCTGCCAATAATGCTTCCAAACTCAAACGAGTTTTGGCCAAGGATTATCTAACCCTCAAGAAAGTATCATTCGATTACGGGGTGATGGAGCATGCCCACAATGTACTGGTGGCCGATGGCGATTTCGATTGGGATGATCTTGGGGCCTGGCCGGCATTGGCGCGCCATCTTAAGCCGGACAGCTCAGGCAATTGCGCCGAGGCGGACTTGATCCATGTGGATGCTGCGCGCAACGTGGTCTTTGACGCGCGGGCCAAGAAAAATCGGAAACCTATTGCGGTTGTTGGACTGAAGGATTGTGTGATCGTTCAAACTGATGATACCACCTTGGTAGCCCACAAAAAGGCCACTGCCAAAATGCGGGATTTAGTCGCCCAGCTCGCGGCGAATAAGGCTTACCAAAAACTCATTTAAGCCACACCGAGAATCGCACGCTGCCAAGGCAGGACCTCAACCATAATGTCGTCGGCCTCACAGGCGAGCCGAACCATAGTCGCACGGCTGGCGATGAGGGTGGGATCAATACCCAATCCTTCTGCCTCACGATTCCGTTTGGATTGAATCTCTTCGAAGCGCTTCTTTTGAGATGGTGTGATATGCTTCCGCGGCGGAGGGCGATGTTTCGCGGGGCATTCACCATCAACAACAGCCCGTCCGTTCTTGATACATTGCTGAATCTCACGCCGGCGATGTTCGGGCATCCGTCGCGGAATCAAGCCGTTGACCGGCTGGTTTGCCTGAGCGCTCTCAGAAATCTTGATCATGGCTTCCGGCGGCAGGATGAAAAATGGAGGACGATTGCGCCGGCGCGCCTCTTTTTCCCGCCAATACCAAAGCTCTCGAAGAATGGCCAATGCCCGAGGCTCCAACCGAGCGCTTCCTTTGATTCGCCAAACCTGATCAGAATCCACTTCGCGTGGAGTTGAATTATCCCGCACAAGCCGTTCGCATTCTTGTGCGTGCCAGTCAGTGCGTCCCGTGTTCTTTAGCTCAGCCCGCAAGGCATCCACCAATGGTCGCAAGTGCCGGGTGTCGTTCCGGGCATATTCCTCCATTTTTTCGGTTAATGGACGTTGGGCCCAGTTGGCTTTTTGTGATGATTTCTCCAGTTCAACCCCAAGAATGTCCTTGCACAAATGAGATAATCCAAATTGGGTGCGACCGGTTAAGCGGGCGGCAAGCATGGTGTCGAAAATACGGTTCGGCACAAAACCATGCCCCAGCTTAAAGAGGCGCACATCGTAATCTGCACCGTGCATCAATAGAGTATGGCGGTTTAAGGCAGCGAACAATTCGGTAAAATCCAATTCAGCCAAGGGGTCGATCAAGACATCCTGCCCGGGAATGGTGACCTGAATGAGGCACAGTTTTTCGGGGTAAGCATGCAAGCTATCCGCCTCGGTATCGATCGCCGCCCAATCCGCCTTTTCCAAGTCGGCCACAAACTCACTTAACAGATCCTCCTGATCAATCACCGCGGCGCAGTTAACCGGACCATTTCAACCACGTCGAGCATCCGTCCTGCCAATTATTAACATGGGGCACAAAATCAAATTGCCCAGCCCACACCCTCCGATTACAGTGCGCGCGACGGAAGGGTGGCTGAGTCCGGTTTAAGGCGCTCGATTCGAAATCGAGTGAACGGGCAACTGTTCCGTGGGTTCGAATCCCACCCCTTCCGCCATTCCGCGAAACGCGCACGCCATGAAGATAATCGACATGCACGTGCACATGGTCGGCACGGAATCCGGCGGGAATGGCTGCTGGGTGCACGTCACCCCTATCAAGGCCCCCCTGTACGCCTTAATGCTTCGCAAACTAGGCTTGCAGTATAGACAGCTTCAAACCCCCCAATTCGATCAGCTCTACCGGGATCAACTCCTGAAATTTATCCGAGAGTCCAGTGTGGATGCCGTTTGCCTGCTGGCGCAGGAAGCGGTGTACCACCATAATGGAACAATGTGGGAGGAGGCCGGCAACGCATATGTGCCGAATGACTATGTTTTGCAACTGGCCCGAGGGCATCACGAATTTATACCGGCCGTCTCAATCCACCCGGCCCGGCCGGATGCCTTGGAGGAATTAGAACGATGCCTGGAACAGGGCGCAGCCATGATGAAATGCCTGCCTAACTGCCAGAACATCAACTGTAACAACAAGCAGTATCGGCCCTTTTGGAATCGAATGGCAGACGCTGGACTGCCGTTACTGGCACACACCGGCGGCGAGCATACGTTGGAAGTGGTGAATGCCGAATACGCCAATCCGGAAACCCTCCGGCTACCTCTGGAATGCGGCGTGAATGTCATCGCCGCCCATGCCGCCACCGACAGCGGACTGTTTGACCCGAATTACCTTCCGAGACTGATTGAAATGATGAAAACACACCCCAATCTATACGCGGACACCAGTGCATTAAATGTCGTGACCCGCAGCCACGGGTTACGTCCTTGCCTGCATAATCAAACCCTGATCGAACGCATCGTGCACGGCAGCGATTACCCGGTGCCCACGTCCCCGACTCCCGCCTGGATACGGGGTCTAATTGACTCCGAACAATGGAACGTTATCCGTAAACTGAATAACCCGATTGAAATGGACTACCAAACCAAGCGGGCAATGGGTTTCCCTCTCAGCCATTTCACGCGCATCAACCAACTCCTGCGATGGCCTACAACAGCGACCTAAGTGCACCCAGCACTTTGTCCACATTGTTTGCGCTTGAAGAATACCCCATCAACCCTATGCGCCACACTTTGCCCGCCAGCGGTCCCAACCCTGGCCCGATTTCTATTCCGTGGCCCTCAAGAAGTGCCTTGCGGACACCAGCTTCACCCACGCCTTCAGGCACGGTGACAGCATTCAGCTGCCAAAGTTGATGCCCCTCCTGTGAGGCAATCCCCAGCCCCAGTTCGTCCAAGCCACCTTTCAATCGCTGATGATTTGATTCGTGACGTGCCCAGCATTGTTCCAAACCTTCCTCCAGCACCAGCCGGAGTGATTCGTGCAAGGCATAGTTCATCGTGATGGGTGCGGTGTGATGATACACCCGAGCCCCGTCCCCCCAATAATTGGCCAGCGTGTTGCCATGCAGGTACGAGCTGTGGACCGGCGC
>JAYQQG010000178.1:0-5452 GCA_038145765.1 Verrucomicrobiales bacterium | reverse complement strand
ATCATGCCTTGCTCAAGGTTGATTTGCGACCAGTTGAGCCGGTGGCATTCACTCGGACGCAGACCGCAGAACAGGCCCAGCGCGGCGATCGGGATCAATTCCGGGTCATGGTCGACACATGCCTGCATCAGGGCAGTGGCTTGGTCAATCGATAAAATTCCGACATCCGTCTCCGTCTCGAGCGCCTTGGGAACGGCCATCAACGGGCTTTTGATCAGGTAATCCTTGCACACGCACCAATTCAGGAACCCGCCGAGTTGGGTGCGAAATGTGTTCACCGACGCCGGCGCCCAATCATGCGAGGCAATCCATTGCTCAATCTTCGATGATGTGATCTCGCCGACGGGTTTGTCCGCGTAATTATCAAGGAAGCGGCCGGCCACATTGGCATTGCGCAGCGACTGGTCACCAATTCCTCGGACGGCTTTTTTGATGTGCAGGAATTCCGCCCAGGCTTTTGCTGTGATGATATCCACCACGCCAGCCTTTCGTTTGTAATGATCGACCGCCTCAATCAACGTGAAACCCATTGCGCCGGCACGCTCAGCACTGATTAAGGCATCCATTCGGGCGGATTCATCCAACGCCATCCAACGCAAGAACGCCGAATCCTTGGCCGTGAGCGTTTCCGCGAATTGCTGCGCCTCTGATTTTGTGTCGAAGAACTTCCTGCGCTGAATGCCATGGTCCTGGTAGCTCAAGCGCCATTGCGTTCGTCCGTTCTTTTTTACCCTTTTCAGTGTCACAATCCGGTGCTGATTGGTGCTGATTTTATTGCTTTGACTCGCCGCACCGTGCCGCAACAAGGCACAATTTGAAAGGGTGATGTCGTAATAAACGCGAAAAAAATGCCAGAAAAGGCGAAAAAATGGAGCCAGCGACCAGACTCGAACTGGTGACCCGTTCATTACGAATGAGTTAAAAACAGCGAAAGTTATCAACAAAAAGTCACTTTTCTTTCGCTGGTGCTGAATTGGTGCTATTTTTCACACAATTGCGCGTCAGTTGCCCAACCAGTTCATGCACCACGGATTCGAGAGCGGCCGACCTGTTCCAGTTCACACCGATGAGCTAAGCGAAGACGTGTCTCAAGCCACAGAGGCCCGCGACATCGCCCAGGCGGGATTCATCGGAATGATGGATTGGATTCGCGGAGGTTACGTCAGCCAATCTCGCAAGAATATCAGATACCGAACCTTAGCATCAACTTGGGTAACTGATCCGACCCAGTTCCGCAGATTCAAGCAGCGCGAGTTTGCCAAGCGCCACGGGCTCAATCCTCAATCGTTCTGCCGGGCTGTAAACAATTTCTCAAAGCAATTCGGAATCATCAATGAACGGATGAAACCGCGGGCTGATCGATCAACCTACACCTACGGCGGACGGGTCCTTCCTGCGAAACCTCGAAAGCGGGTCCTGTGACTAGCGTGGTTTTTTTAGTCACAGGCACGAAAAACCCGTTTCAATTTCAAAAATGCAAACCAGTCAGAACCCGATACTTTCGCAGCCGATTCTCAAGTTCAAACCCGACGCCATCACCGCCCCGACTGTTTTCCGCGATGAGAAAACCACGAAGAAGCGCCGACTGTTTACCGCCGGCACAATCTCCCCCAAGGAATTTGTCGGCACCATTTCCCCCGGCTTTCATTTGTTCGGAATCACCAAGGGCCAATTTTCATTGATCGATGCCATCGGCGAACTGCTCGAACAAACTGGCCCCGCCGACGTTTCAATCTCCACCTGGACGGCGGCCAACGCCGACTTGTCAAAACTCTCCGAAATCCTCACCGGCCACGGTATCAAATCCATTCGCTTCCTTTGCGATTACACTTTCCAACAAAGGCAGCCCCAAATAATCGCCCAATTGCGCGAGACTTTCGGGAACCAGGCCATCGCCCTGACCAAGATCCACGCCAAGTTCACGCTGATCAAAGCGGCCAAATGGCGGATTACCGTCCGCACTTCCATGAACCTCAACACCAACCCGCGAATCGAGGACATCGAGGTCAAAGACGACCCCGACCTTTTCCAATTTCTCGACAACATTTTTACAAACATTTTCGGCACCTATGACCGCGAAGCGCAAAAAGACAAAACGAGCAGCGCGACCTTCTGGCAAGAATTCAAAAAACTCGAAATCTGAACCCAAAGCGCCAGCGCCCCGACTCGATCCAGCCGTCACGCGTCAGGTTTTAACCTGGTTGATCGAAGGCCAAACCCTCGCCGCCATCCGCGAGGCAATGGCCGCTCAATATCCACAGGTATCCGCCGACCATACCATCGCCGCGGCAAACTCGACCTTCCTCGAGCTTTCCCAGCAATCCCCCGATTCCTTGCGCGGCTGGTGCCTGGCCGCCTCCCTCGACACTTACCGAAAGCTCAGCGAGGTGGGCGACTATTCCGGCGCACTCGCCGCCATCAAAACCATTGACCGCCTCGCCGCCCGGAATACCGCTCCCGCTCCCGAAATTGAAATCTGACAATGGCAAAAAACATCGACGGCAAAACCCTTTCCGACCTTACCGGCCTGTCCGACCGGCGACACCGGCAACTTGCCGAGGCTGGTCATTTTCCACCACCCACCCGCGGGCGATACGAAACCGGCGCCACGCTCAAGGGACTTTTCAAATACTACCGCGCCGCGATTGTTGCCAAGGCCGACGGCATCGACGCCGCCCGTTTAAAGAAGCTGAACGTCGAGATCGCCATCCTCACACTCGAACGCGACACGAAGGCAGGACTGCTGATCTCCACCGCCGCCGCGCTCCGAGTTTTTGAGCAAACGGCCGCCGTTATTAAACGAATTATTTTGACCAGCGGACTGACCAAAAAAGAAAAACACCAGATTTTGACCGAGCTCTCCAACGTGAAACCCGCCGACTTTCTCGAGGAAACCGCCGAAGACCCCGGCAAATGAACGCCGGCGCCAAACTCGCCGGCCGCATGTTCTCGGCACTGGCCCCGCCAGAGGATTTGACCCCATCGCAATGGGCCGAACTCCACCGCCGACTGTCACCCGAGGCGAGCAGTAAAGCCGGCGGACTCTTTTCTTTCGAGGACTTCCCCTGGCAACGCGAACCGATCGACATGATCGAATCGCCCGATCATGGCCGGATGGTTTTCATGTGGGCGTCGCAGGTCACCGGCAAAACCGAAACGATCAACAACCTGATCGGCTCCCAAATTGACCTTGCCCCCGCTCCCATGCTCATACTGCAGCCAACCGTCGACCTTGGCCAAACGTGGAGCAAGGACCGCTTCGACACCATGCGCCGAGATACTCCGCGCATCCGATACCGCGTGCGCGGCCACAAATCCCGAGACGCCGGCAATACCATCCTGCACAAACAGTTCCCCGGCGGCCGGCTCACCATAGTTGGCGCCAACGCCCCTCGGCAATTGGCCATGCGTCCCATCAAGCTCGTTTTCGCCGACGAGATCGACGGTTACCCCGCCAGCGCCGGCAAAGAAGGCGACCCTATCAAACTGGCCGAAAAGCGCACCGAATCCTTCCCTGACGCATTCATTGTCCTCACATCGACCCCAACAATAAAGGGCATCTCCCGCATCGAACGGGAATTTATCGACTCCGACCGCCGCCGGTGGCATTGCCCATGCCCCCAATGCGGAGAATTCCAGGTTTTGCAATGGGCCCAAATCCAGTGGGACAACGACGACCCAACCAGCGCGCGGCTCATTTGCCAACACTGCCAAGCCGAGCTCTCCGACGACGACCGCAAAACCATGATCCGCGCCGGCCAATGGCGCCCAGACAACCCCGGCGCCGCCGTCCTAGGCTACCACCTGAACGGCATAAACGCCCTGATCTCCCCGAAGCGACCTTGGAAAACCCGCCTCGAACAAATGGTATTCGACCACCTCGAGGCGCAACGAAACGAGGAAGAGCGCAAAACCTGGATCAATACATTTCTGGCGGACACCTACGAACCTCCGGCCGAAAAGCACGACGCACACGAACTGATGAAGCGCCGCGAGAAATAGCCCGCGGCCGTTCCACTTGGCGGCCTTATCCTGATCAAATCCGTCGACGTGCAAAAAGATCGTCTCGAGGTCTACACCTGCGCCTATGGAATCGGCGATGAATGCTGGGCGATCGATTACCACGTCATCGCCGGCGATCCCACCAAGCGCGGCGTATGGGACGAACTCACCAAAGACACACAGACCGATTACCGCCACGAGAACGGCCACCTGCTCACCGCCTCACTGACCGCCATCGATGAAGGCTACAAACGCGACGAGGTCCGCAAATGGGTAAAGGCCCGCCGCGGCAAAGCCATCGCCGTCAAAGGTGACTCCAAAGCCGGCGCGCTACTCTTTCGCACGCAGAAAAAATTTGTCCAAGGTCTCCGCCCTTACCACATCGGCACCGACACCGCCAAAGATCAGCTTTTTTCCGAGCTCGCCATCAACGAGCACGGCGCCGGATATCACCACTACCCGCTGGACGATGACAAATTTGGCACCGAATACTTCGACCAGCTCACCGCCGAGCAATGCCGCACCGTCTACGACACGCGCGGATTTCCCAAACGCGTCTGGCACCTGCCCAAAGGCGCGCGGAATGAGGCCCTCGACCTAGCCGTCTATGCCAAAGGCGCCTGGAAAATCTACCTGTCCCGCAAACGCCCCAACCTTGAGCAACTCGCCAAGCAACTCGCCGAGCCAGCCGACGAATCCACCGTAGGAGCGGATCCGCAGCCAAAGGAGTATTACCTCACCCCGCGTGAAAAGATGAAACCCAAAGCCACCAGGAAAAAACGCCCGGCGCGCGGTCCCCGAAAAGGCTTTGTATCCAGTTGGAAAAAGTGAACAACCTGCCCAGTTGTTAACCTCTTATTGCCTCAGACACGTATTGACCAACCCTTCGCGCCATGGTCGATGCGTCGATTGATCACCTGGCCGTGTCCCGCGGCGCCGATCGACGAGGAAGGACTGGATAAAATGAAAAACAAGGAATTCCGGGTGAAACTCTCGCCCGAATTTGAACAACTTGCACACGGATGGGGACCCGGAAAATGCCTGCGCATGGCCCGCTACTTTGCCGACTTCGCGCGGCAGCTCGAAATGCGCGGGAGAATCGCCCTGGCTGACCAAAACCGAAGCAACCCGCGCCCATCGATGCGCCCGCTGCCCCGGCGCCGGCTGCGCCTCAACTGATCACCGCGGACACACAGGCGAATTCCTTCGTTTTCGCCGCCTTATTGATCCGACTTTTTCCGGATCAGTTCCCTTGCCACATCCCCGGCCGGTTCATCCGGACTCGGTTGTGAGTTCCTGGCGATGCTCGAATTCTTTTCCCGCTTTAGGTCTGCGGCGTCCGCCTCTTTCCGAACTGCAAAACGGATAAATTCATCCACCGAATCAAAACCTTCATCCACCGAAGCCAGCCAGGCCCGCTTCGCAAGCACCTTCCCAAGCAGTTTTTCCG
>JAYQQG010000177.1:0-5539 GCA_038145765.1 Verrucomicrobiales bacterium | reverse complement strand
GGCGTATCCTCCGCCGATGCGGCCATCGAATCCAACGTCCTGGTGCTGCGCAACCGTTCGCGGGAAATGGAGCGCGACAATCCACTCACCGGACGCTGGCTGACCCTGCTGGAGAACAACGTGATCGGCGCGCATGGCGTGCGATTGCAAATGAAGGTGAAGGATCCCGACCGCGTGGCGCCCGGCGGCAAAATCATTCCCGGTCAGCCGGATAATTTCGCCAATATGGCCATCGAACAGCACTGGAAGGAATGGGGCCGCAAACGCTGGATCCCCGGCCAGGGCAAGATGGCGTGGTGCTCTTTTGATGGTTCCCTTTCCTGGCTCAAAATTCAAAAGCTCGCATTGCGCAGCGCCAAGCGCGACGGATCCTGCTTTATTCGCCTATATGTCGATCCGGAACACAACCCATATGGGCTCAGTCTCCGGATGCAGGAGGCGGATTATCTAGACGTACGCTATTCGGCCAACCTCAAGAACGGCAACAAGGTGCGGATGGGCATCGAGAAGAATCCCAACGGCCGCACCGTCGCCTGGCACCTGTTCAAACATCACCCCGGCGACCGGCTCAACTGGAGCAGCTACAACACCATGAGCCGCGAGCGCGTGCCCGCAGACCAGATAATTCACCTATACGATCCGAAGCGCATCGAGCAGTGCGAAGGCGTGCCAGCCAATCATGCCGTTCTCATCCGCATGAAGATGTTGGAAGGCTACGACGAGGCCGAATTAGTGGCCGCGCGAGTGGCTGCCAACAAGGCCGGATTCTTTGTGCGCAGCATTCCGGACGGACTAGAGCCCAGCCTGGAGCAGCTCGAGGACGGCACCGGGATCATGGATTCCGAGCCTGGAGAATTTCAGGATTTGCCCATGGGCGTCGATTTCAAGCCATGGGATCCGACGCACCCCAATTCCGGCTATGGCGACTTCAGCAAAAGCGCCAAGCGCGATATTGCCGCCGGGTTGAACATTTCCTACAACTCACTCGGGAACGACCTGGAAGGCGTGAATTTTTCCAGCATCCGCGCCGGCGTGCTCGAGGATCGCGAGCAGTTTATGAGCGAACAAAACTGGCTGATAGAAGAGCTCATTTCCCCCGTGTTCGAATACTGGCTACAAATCGCACTGCTCGCCGAAGCGATCACCTTGCCCAACGGATCACCGCTGCCGGCCACCAAATACGACAAGTTCAACGCCCCTAGCCACATCGCGCGCCGATGGCCCTGGGTGGATCCGCAAAAGGATGTGAAGGCCAACCTGCTCCAGATCGAAAACGGGCTCAAATCACGCCGGGCGATTATCTCCGAAACCGGCGGCGATATTTCCGACGTGTTCTCAGAAATGGAGGCCGACAACCAACTCGCCGCCAACCACAACCTGCAGCTAGGCAACGCAGACAAAACTGCAACCACCTAAGGCACGCAGCACGGCGCCAACTCCGCATGTCAGCCTGTCAATTTCGCGCGAATTTGTGACATGAGCGCAGCTGCTCAAAATCGTGAATTGCTGGATCGACTCTATGGTGAAGAGTTCCGGCATTCCCACTTGATCAACCGCCACGCCGTCGATGCCGACGCGCGGACGGTCGATCTTTCCTTTTCATCCGAAGCCCAGGTTGAGCGCTGGTATGGCGTGGAAATCCTCGATCACGGCGCCCAGGTGCGCATGGATCGGCTGCGCAACTCCGCTCCCCTGCTTCTAAACCACGACCGCGATCAGCAGATCGGCGTGGTCGAAACCGCCCAAATCGACGGCAGCGACAAGCGCGGCCGCGCCACCGTCCGCTTTTCGCGCGGTGCCCTGGGTGAAGAAATCTTTCGAGACGTGGAAGATGGCATTCGCGGATTGGTCTCCGTGGGCTACCGAATCCACAAGGTCGAGGTCGAGGAACGCGACAAAGTGGAATTTGTGCGCGTGGTCGACTGGGAACCGTTCGAAATCAGCATCGTTTCGATTCCTGCGGACACGTCCGTGGGAGTGGGCCGAAACGCGGCTGCAATCGACTTAGCCCAGCAAACCGCAAAACGAATCCAGAAAGAACAAGTATCATGCAACACCGTATCCTCCGCGATCCGGCCGCAGTCGATCCGTCTGGCGCTGCCCCCACATCTGAAGGTGGTCAAAGTCAAGTGACGGTCGAAGTGGTCGACAATCGCTCCGAAAACAATTCCGAAAAACCCGTCGACGTGCAGCAGTTGCTCGCCGATGAACGCCAGCGCACCGCGCAGATCCGCGAACTCGGCGAACAGCACGACTGCGCCGACATCGCCGAGCGCGCCATTGCTGACGGCACCAGCACCGCCGATTTCGGCGCCAAGGTGCTCGAGAACATCCGCAGCAAACAGGCCGACAACAAGCTCACCACCGTGGGCTTCAACGAGAAGGAAGCCAAGCAGTACAGCCTGTTGCGCGCCATCCAGTGCAAACTCGCCGGCCGTGAGCTCGACGGCATCGAGCGCGAGGCATCCGACGAAATCGCCCGCCGCGCAAAGGAAGACCCCCAGGGCTTCTACGTCCCCGCCGAGGCATGGCGTGATCTCACCGCCGGCACCGCCACCGCCGGCGGCCACACCGTCGCCACCGACCTGATGGCCGGCAGCTTCATCGACATCCTGCGCAATCGTACCAAGGTGATCGAGCTCGGCGCCATGGTGATGGACGGACTCACCAGCAACGTCGCTATTCCGCGCCAGACCACGGCCGGCAGCGCGGCGCTTGAAGGCGAGACCGACGCCAACGCAGAAACCGATCAGGCGTTTAACCAGCTGACGCTCAGCCCGAAGCGCGTGGGTGCCTTCACCGAATACTCCAAGCAACTCCTGCTGCAGAGCTCCATCGGCGTCGAGGCATTCGTCCGCAACGACCTGATGCGCGCCATCGCGCTGAAAATCGACGAAATGGCGTTGAACGGATCCGGCACCTCCAATGAGCCGACCGGCATCATCAACACCAGCGGCGTGGGTGCCGTAACGTTCGGCGCCACGGCCACCTGGGACAAGGTGATCGAATTCGAGACCGACGTGGCCACGGCCAACGCCGACGTTGAGAACATGAGCTACCTGACCACGGCCGCCGTCCGCGGCGCCTGGAAGGGTATCAAGAAGGACAGCGGCTCCGGAATCTTCCTCTGGGAAGGCGCCGAGGTTAACGGCTACCGCGCGGAAGTCTCCGAGCAGGTGCCGAGCAACAAGGTTGTGTTCGGCAACTGGGCCGACGCGATCATCGGACTGTTCGGCGGACTGGATGTGGTGGTCAATCCCTACATCAAGGACACCGAGAACCTGATCCGGATCACGCTCAACCAGCACTTCGACATCGGAGTCCGCCAGGCTGCCTCGTTCAGTGTCTCGGCCGACGCGGGCAACCAGTAATTCAAGCGCGCTGGTGGCGGGTTGATCCCGCCGCCAGCCGGCTTGTGAACCGACCATGAAACTTGAAATTTTGAGCAAAACCCTTGTCAGAGGGAAATCTGCAAACGCCGGCGACATCGTCGACGTGTGCAATGAAGACATGCACAACCTGATCGCCAGCGGCCGCGCCAAGCGCGCCGCCGATGACTCCCAGGTTGGTGCCAAAAAGAAGGCGGCCAAAAAGAAATCCGCCGGCAAGTAATTCGCAATGCGTTCGGTTCCTCCAGCGAGGCGGTGGCGGGTTCGGTGCATTTCCCGCCGCCGCTTTTTTTTTCGATCAGGAACCAAGAACCGAAAAACAAGAACGCCAAGCGCTGAATGTCTGACGCAAACGAATTGGCCGCGGCTTTCGCGGAGATCACCAGCGAGGATTCGGTAAGTGTCACCGATCAGCGCGGCAACGGTTTCACGGCGCGCAAGGCTTATGCACTGGCCACCGAGCAGGACATGCAGGAAGTGGGGCACCTGGTGGATTCCGATCTCGAGCTTTTCGTGCCCGTGGCGAATCTGCCGACGACCAGGCCCGCCAAGCGCGAACGGCTGACGGTTTCAGGATTGATCTATCGCGTCACCGAAATCGAACAAGGCGCCGGCGCGTGGGTGATCCGCGGCCAATTTGCCAACGAACCATCACTGCCGTTTTTACTGCTGCCAAATGGCGCGCAGTTGCTCACCCCGGCCGGCCGCGCGCTTTTGATCGGCTGAACCAAAAACCAACAACAAAAAGCATGAGCACCCCCCAGGAAATCACAGATCAAACCGTCGCAACCTCCCTGATCGGGACCGATTACATCATAGGAATCGACCGCAGCGACACCACGCAAGGCGCAGATGGTTCAATGTGCCTCATAACGCGCGACAATCTCGGGCTTGGGTTATCAATCGCAGCGTCTCAAGTAACCAGCGGCACGCTAGCCGATGCGCGGATCGCGGAATCCAACGTCACACAGCACCAGGCCGCGCTTTCAATCACAGAAAGCCAGATTTCCGACCTGGGCAGCTATGCCCCATTGAGCGGCGCCGATTTCACTGGGCAATGCACCGTGGCCACCGGATCCGGCGTGCCTTTGTTGGTCAAGGGCTGGGGTCCGGATTCCGCCGGCAACGATGGCGGCGCCATTCAAATGGGGGAAGAATCTGCTTTCCACGGGATGATTTCCTACGATAACAGCGGATCAATATTGTACATCGATAACGCGTACAATTCAGCGTCCGGAGACATTCGCTTCCGCACCAAAACGGCCGGCACCGCACTGACCCCCCTATGTGTCGAAGGCAATGGCAATATCGGCGTCATGACCACCGCACCATTGGCCACCCTCGACGTAAACGGCACATTTCGCGTGCGCAGTCTCCCCACATCGGACCCGGCGCAGGCAGGAGAATTTTGGAACGATTCGGGAACCGTAAAAGTCTCAGCTGGCTAAAAATGAAAACGATCGGCGACACACGCACCACGACGATCACCCCGCAGCGAAAGGTGATCAAGTTCACGGTCGAAACCCCAATCGGGGAGGATGGCGAAAATGCCCGCATCACCGCCACCGCAGAGGAGGCGGACATCAACGACAATGGCGCCAAAGTCAAAACGCTGCGCACGCTGGACCTGGAAACCACCGGCGCCAAGCTGATCGCCGCCGGCCATGTCGATGCCGAACGGTTCGCGGCGCTGTACACCGAAATCAGCAATATTTTTCACCGGGCGTTCGATGATTTGGCGGATAATTCCTGATTCATTGTGGAACCGGAGAAGATATTAGGCCAGTTGTTGAACGATGTGCGGATCAAGACCGTGCTTTCGATCGACGAACTGGTGAATTCAGGAAATGCACTGCGCGCGATGAAATCGAAAATCGAGAAACTCGAAAACGAAGCGCAACGGAAGACCACGCAACGCACCAAGGATTGAATCATGTCACCCAGGGGAGAGGGAGCGAAATGGATTAAATGGGAGACAATCGTCGCTGGCGGCTCGCTGTTTCTCGCGCTGCTGGGCATGTACGGCGCTTTCGCCGTCTTGCCAGTCGAAATCGAGCACCTGCGCAAGGATGTGGACAAGCTGGAATCGAAGGTAGAATCCTCCAACAAAGAGAGGCAAGAAATGGCCTAAACACTAGCGCGCATTGATC
>JAYQQG010000176.1:0-5628 GCA_038145765.1 Verrucomicrobiales bacterium | reverse complement strand
GCTCCACACCGTTTACCACGATATCATAATGTTGGCCGCGAACCGATTTTGGATCAGCCGTTAGATTCGGCACATCTTCGGCCACTGGCGAGGTGAACGGATGGTGGCTGGAGTACCAGCGATTCATTTCCTTATCGAAGGCGAGCAACGGGAAATCCACCACCCAAAGGAAATTAAATTGATCCGACTTGATCTCCAGTTTACCCAACGCGACCAGTTTTTCCGCGGCGTACAGGCGAATTTTACCCAGAATCTCACAGGCATTTAGCCATTCATCCGCGGCGAACAAAATGAGGTCACCCTCTTCAATGTTCAGCTTCTGCTGCAGGGCCGCTTTCTCGGCTTCGCTAAAAAACTTCACGATGGGCGATTTCCATTCTCCATTCTCCACCTTGATATAGGCAAGGCCCTTGGCACCAAAACTCTTGGCGGTATCCGTCATTGCCTCCATCTGACCCTGCGTCACACAAGCGTATCCTTTGGCATTGAGTGCTTTGATCACACCGCCGTTGGCGATCACACTACTGAAAACCTTAAACTCGCTGCTGCCGAAATCCTCGGTGAGATCCGCGATCTCCATCCCAAAACGCGTGTCCGGCTTGTCGATGCCCCAACGGTTCATCACCTCCTGATATGGGATGCGCGGGAACGGCGTCGGAACATCGTAGTCCAGCGCCACTTTCCATACGCGCTTCAGCAGCCCTTCAATCAAGGCATAGATATCTTCACGGTCAATGAAGGACATCTCGATATCGACCTGAGTAAATTCAGGCTGCCGATCCGCCCGCAAATCCTCATCGCGATAACACCGCGCGAGTTGGAAATATTTATCCACGCCCGAACACATGAGGATCTGTTTGAACTGCTGAGGCGATTGCGGCAACGCATAGAATTCACCGGGCGACACGCGACTGGGCACCAGAAATTCCCGTGCTCCTTCCGGGGTAGACTTGAACAAGGTTGGCGTTTCCACCTCCAGAAACCCTTCCTCCTCCATGAACACGCGCGTCGCCGTGGCCACTCGGCTACGCAACTGCATATTCCGCATGATCTCTGGCCGTCGCAAATCCAGATAACGGTACTGCAAACGCAATTCCTCATTCACCTTCGCGGCCGTTTCCGGGTCATCAATTTGAAACGGCAACACTTGCGCGTGGTTATTGACCTCCATCATCCCTGCCACCACTTCCACCTGGCCGGTTGGAATCTTAGTATTTTCGGTTTCATCCGGCCGCTGGCGGACTTTGCCGGAAACCGTGATGACACTTTCGCTATGCAGTTTTCCGGCCGACTCCACCAACGCAAGATCTGTTTCCTGCGGGTCAAAAACCAGCTGCGTACGACCTTCCCGGTCGCGCACATCGATAAAAATCACTCCGCCCAGATCCCGGCGAGAGTGAACCCAGCCGGACAACGTGACCTCTTGGCCCGCGTGGTCCAGCCGTAATTCGTTGCAATGATGCGTTCTTTTCATGGATTTTCCGCCCTCTTTGGGCGAAATGGAGGCGGATACTGGCTGAAACCAGTCCAAAATCAAAGTTTTTTCCCATCCTTGCCATTCATTCTCCAAACCGCTACACCCCTCGCCATGCGCCATTCACTGATTGCCTTCGCCGTTACCGCAATGACCTTAACTGGCGCGGAATGGAAACTGGTTTGGTCCGACGAATTTAACGGAGAAAAATTGGATTACAAAAAATGGGGGGTGGAGGAAAACGCCTTTGGCGGCGGCAATCACGAACTGCAAATTTACACGGACCGCCCAAAAAATGTCCGCGTAGCCAACGGCAGGCTCATACTTGAAGCCCATCAAGACAACGCTCAAATCGCCGGCACTCAACGCCGATATTCCTCCGGTCGCATCCGAACCAAACATCGGGGCGATTGGAAATACGGCCGTATCGAAGTGAAAGCCAAACTCCCCGCCGGCCGGGGCCTATGGCCTGCAATTTGGATGCTGCCCACCGATGAGAAATACGGAACCTGGGCTTCGAGTGGGGAAATTGACATTATGGAATTCAAAGGGCAAGAACGGGACCGCTATCATGGCACCCTTCATTACGGCGGCAAATGGCCAAATAATAAGCATTCCGGTGCCCCCTTTGTTAAGCCAAAAACTGATTTCACCCAATCAGATCATGTGTATGGCATCGAATGGGAAGCTGGGGCCATTCGCTGGTATATCGACGGAAAACTTTGGCAGACGCAAAAAAAATGGACGACTGATGGCGGCTCGTTTCCGGCGCCATTCGATCAACGATTCCACTTGATCCTCAATCTTGCCGTGGGCGGCGGGTTTGTCGGAAACCCGGACAGTCAAACCCGATTTCCGGCCCGAATGGAAGTGGATTGGGTCCGCGTTTACCAGAAACCCTAAAGGCTACTTGGATTCATTCCAAAGAATGCGCAAGTTATGCGTTTGCCGGCAGGCGACAATGACCTCAGGCAGTTTGTCCCCGTTTAAATCGGCCGCCTTGATATCCTCCACCGCCGTTTCTTTGCCGCTGAGTTGGTAGGTTTTCCATTTGGTGTAGAGATCGTCCTGCGGAACATACAGGCGCACCCCAGGCACACCCGGCGTTGTCATGCCTCGCCAACCCGCCACAATCTGGTCGCCGCCAGTGCCAAGGAAATCTGCCACCGCTAGGGCATGGCCGTCCTTCAGTGTGTCGTCCAACACACGCCGCTGCCAAAATTGGAACCGTGTTTGCAGATACACCGCCACCGTGGTGCCGTGCTTTGGCTCAATGGTCGTGAAGAATCGTTTGCCCGACTGGGTCTTTCCATCCCTCACTTCGCCGCAATAATTCTGCGAAAACTGCATGTATTTCCATTTACCGCTCTTATCGCGGCCAAACCAGTACACCCCTTTCAAGCTCGCCTGCAAAAATTCCTCACGCCCATCCCGGTCCCAGTCAATCGGATGAAAATTGTGGCTGTCCTCAATCATGTGGGATATCAACGTTCGTTTCCAGGGCTGGGACGGATCTTTGGGCATATGATAGGCATACACCTTGGTGGCCCCCTTTGTACCATCATCTCCTTTGGGCCCGTACAACGGTTTTACCACGAGGTCATATTTCCCATTCCCCGCGGCAATCCAATGCATCCGATGGGTGCTTGGCTCGTGGGGCAAACGAATCGGTGCCCAATTGCCGCTACGATCTGCAGTCGGGTTCAGGTAAAAAATGGAACCGGATTTTTCGCCATCGTTCGATTCACCAATGTTCCACTGTCCGCCCACAGCGATCTCTGCCTTGCCATCGCCGTTAATATCCCGGGCGGTTACACACACATGATCACGCTGGGTCAACTTGCCGCTGATCTGGTGTTTCTTCCAGGTGGGATTTTGATACCAGACAATTTTGTCTTTATCACACAGGATAATATCCGTACGCCCATCGCCATTCATATCAGCGATCTGCAGGCCGTAACCGACCCCCACTTCGGCATCAATCTCCTGCATTCGAAATTTCGGTTCCGCGGCCTGCGTCAATACAGCTCCCGCACAGAGGGTCAGGATTAGTTTTTGCATAAATTATTGAACGGGCTGGAGCCCGTGTTGTTTGCGGATTTGGTTGTATTGATACCGGTCCATGAAGCCGGCATTAAATCGGCGATGCGCATCCTCAATCTGCCATTGTGCATGGCGTTCATCCCAGCGGGCTTTGGCCTCGGGATCATCACGATGCCCACGCCAAGGCAACAACTTGCCATCCTCGCCGACAACCACATTACGATAGAACTGGCACCCTGAAAACAGGCACAGCATAGCCGTGAGCACACAAAGCAGTTTCACGGACGGATTGTTTGGCTGCCGGCGGCTTTGCACAACAAAAAAACCCCGCTCGCTTTGGCGAACGGGGCTCTGAACTATTTTAACAGCGATTAGCTCACTTCGCCGCGGGCCATCCCCTTTTCCTCAAGGGCGGCTTGCGCGAGGGCAAGACGGGCGATGGGGATCCGGAACGGGGAACAGGACACGTAGTTGAGCCCGGTGCGGTGGAAGAATTTCACGGAATCAGGATCGCCTCCGTGCTCGCCGCAGATGCCGATCTTGAGTTTCTTGTTTGTCTTACGCCCCCCTTTCACGCCTATTTCAACAAGCTTGCCCACGCCTTCCTGGTCGAGGCCGGCGAATGGGTTGTTGTTGAGAATTTCTTCATCCTGATAGGTTGGCAGGAAACTGGAGGAGTCATCACGGGATAAACCCAGTCCGGTCTGCGTGAGATCGTTGGTTCCGAAGGAGAAGAACTCAGCGTGCTTCGCGACTTCGCCGGCAGTGATGGCGGCACGCGGAATTTCAATCATGGTTCCAACGGTGTATTTCAGCTGGCTTTTCTTGAGACCCAGCTTCTTGCGAACTTCAGCAGCGGTGGTATCGATGACCTCCTTCTGGAGCTCAAGCTCACGCGCATAGGCAACGAGCGGAACCATGATCTCAGGGAAGACCTTAGTGCCCTTCTTTTGCACCTCGTGTGCCGCCTCGAGGATAGCCTCGACTTGCATTGCCGTGACAGCGGGGTAGCTAATGCCGAGACGGCAACCCCGGTGACCCAGCATCGGGTTCTCCTCGTGCAAGGCGTGGATCCGCTGAGTGATCGCAGGCGCGCTCATGCCGATCTTCTTGGAGAGATCCTTCTTCTGAGCGGCATCCATGGTGCCGATGAATTCGTGCAAAGGCGGATCCAGAAGCCGAATGGTGGCCGGACGCCCTTCCAGTGACTTGAAGATGCCGATGAAGTCTTTCTTCATGAACACCTTAATCTTCTTGAGCGCCTTGGCGCGGCCGGCATCGTCATCCGCGAGAATCATCTCACGGACCGCATCAATCCGGTTACCCTCAAAGAACATGTGCTCCGCACGGGTCAGGCCAATGCCTTCAGCGCCAAATTTGATGGCCTGCTGCACCTGCTCCGGAGTATCCGAGTTGGTGCGAATACCCAGCGTGCGCAGCTTGTCGGTCCAGCTCATGAGCTCCATGAACTTCTTGTAAGTGTCCGAACGCTTGGCAGCAGTCTTGTTCTCGATGAGGCCCTGAATGACCTGAGAAGGAGAAGACTTGATGTTGCCCTTGTAAACGTTTCCAACGAATCCGTTCAGGGAAAGCTCATCGCCTTCCTTCAGGGTAACGCCGTTCCCGGAGAGCGTTTTCTTGGAATAGTCAATTGACATGCCGTGGGCACCGCACACGCAGACCTTGCCCATCTGGCGGGCCACAAGTGCAGCATGTGAGGAAGCTCCACCCTCGGTGGTGAGAATACCATCGGCGGCAATCATTCCACGAAGATCTTCTGGAGAAGTGGCTTGGCGGACCAGAATCACGTTCTGACCTTTGGCTGCGGCCTTCACCGCATCTTCAGCCGAGAAATAAATCTTTCCGGAAGCCGCACCGGGCCCGGCGGGAAGGCCGTTACCCACTTTCTTGGCAGCCTTTTCAGCCTTGGCATCGAAGATTGGGGCGAGAAGGTGTCCGAGGTCATCAGCGGGGATGCGAAGGATAGCCTCTTCCTTCTTGATGAGGCGTTCCTTGACCATATCAAGCGCGATGTTGACGGCGGCAAAACCGGTGCGCTTTCCGTTACGGGTCTGCAGCATCCACCTGACTCATATACACATCTCCGAGCC
>JAYQQG010000175.1:0-5683 GCA_038145765.1 Verrucomicrobiales bacterium | reverse complement strand
AGGCCACCAGCCTGAAGCCGCACAAAGGCAAGGTGCTGCTCGTGGTGAATGTCGCTTCCGAGTGCGGATTAACCCCGCAATATCGAGCCCTGCAGGCGGTGCATGAAAAGTACAGGGCCAAGGGGTTTGCCGTGTGCGGGTTTCCTTGCAACCAATTTGGCAAACAGGAGCCTGGAACACTGGCGCAGATCAAGGAATTTTGCACAGCCAATTATAAGGTGACTTTTCCGATGTACGCTAAGATTGAGGTTAATGGAACCGGCGCACATCCTTTATATAAAAACCTGAAGCAACAGGCCGGCCTCAAGAAAATTGGCTGGAACTTTGAGAAGATATTGGTAAGTGCACAAGGCAAGGTATTGAAGCGGTTTGACGCCAACACGGAACCGGATGCCCCGGAAATCATTGCCGCCATTGAGGCGGCGTTGAAATAGAAGGGTTCAGCGAACTTGAGCGGTCGTATTTACGGAAACAACCTAGAGTTGGCTTGACCTTGAGTTGAAAAATGTCACGCTGAGCAGTCTATGTTGAGACGAGCATTCATAATCGTGTTTTTTGGCGTTCTTTCTGTGAATGCACAAACGCTGGTGGGCACGATGGGGGCGGCCGGGATCATGGGCTCGTTGCAGGCGATGAACAGTACCGCAGCGCTCACAGGACTTAACGCAGCGAACGGGGCCAATAGTGTAAATGCCCAACAAAATGCGGCCATTAATCAGGCACTCAATGGAACGCCGCCACCGGCTTCCACTACGCCCATCGTTCCAACCGTTAGGCCGGCAGTCATGCCGGTTGCGCAACCGGGTTCGGTTGGAACAGGTGGAACAGGTGGAGCAGGTGGAGCAGGTGGAGCAGGTGGGACAGGTGGGACAGGTGGAGCCATGCCCGTTCCAACTCCAGTGACGATTCAACCTGTAACCCCGTCGCCACGCCCAGTGACTCGGCCCGCGCCCGGGTCGCATCATCCGATGTTGGCTGGGACTATCCGTGTATTAACTGTGCCGGTGCAGGCAGATGTTGCCACGGGGTCAGCAACTCTCCGACGGGGTGGTATCTTGCGAATGGTTGGGGGATTTGGCGGCTTTCGGCTTACCCCACGGTTTGGGCGTTCGGCAACGAACCCGAGGGTAGCGGCTTCATCGGGCGTAACATCAAGCTCTGGGAATGTGGGAAGTGCGTCTACCCGCTCAACCATTTCGGCTTCCTCACTACGGGCCAGCCGGACAGTGCAGCGACGGAATGTGCGCATGGGGTTCACATTGCGGTAGTCCCGCTACGCTTCAATTTACCACGGCAGGAAAAACCGGTTGCTCTTCAAGGTTTGCCAAAAAGCATCATGCTCCAGTTTGGAGTAGGCAAATTCCATTAGGATTAGGACAGTGCACAGAATTGCAAATAATGCGTAGTCGCGATTCCGTGAGTCAGCGACACGCCACCAGCCGGTAACAGGTTGAGGCAGGTTTTGTTCCAGAAATTTTTGGGTTTTAAGCAGGGGTTCTGAGAGGACGGATTCAATCTCCTCGATTTCTTTAGGAGCCGGTTTGGGCGGCGGGGGTGCCGGGGCTTCGCCGGGGTGCAGCAGGGCGGCCAGTTCCTTGGCACCCGCGGGGCGCTGGCCCGGTTCCTTGGCCAGGCATTTCATAATGGCCTGCTCAACGTGTGGCGGGAGCTGGTTCTCCAACCCGTAATCATTCATCCGCTGGGAGAGGGTGGGAGGGGGCACGTGTTGAACGAGGTCAAAAATATCGCCCGTGTAAAAAGGTGGACGCGTGGTGATCAGGTCGTACAGCGTGGCTCCAAGGGCGTAAATATCATCGGCGGGTTCCGGTCGCAGACCGCGCATTTGTTGTGGGCTCATATAGACGGTAGTGCCGCTGGCGTCGCCCTCCTGCTCCGATTGGGTGAGTTGATCGGAGACTCTGGCGGCTATTCCGAAATCGGCAAGCTTGAGGTTGCCTTCACGGGTGATCATCATGTTCGCGGGCTTGAGGTCGCGATGGATAATTTGTTGTTCATGCGCGTACTGCAGGGCTTCGCACATTTGACTGGCTAATCCTTCGAGCCGGTCCCAGGTAAAGGAATGATTGGGTTGCTGGTTGCGCAGTGCCCCCAAGTCTGTGCCGTCAACGAATTCCATGGTGACAAACGGCAATTCGTCCGGGAGCTTGACGAAATCATGGATCCGAATGATGTGGGGATGAGTGAGTAAGCGGGCCTTTTGCACCTCGCCCACGAGGTCATTCATGGCCACCGCATCATTGGCTAACTCGGCAGGGAGGCGTTTGATGGCGATCTGTTGTTGCAGGTGCTCATCTTGCGCGAGCCATACGACGCCGCCCCCGCCGCGGCCGAGTTCCTGCCGGAGGGTATAACGACCATTGCCGACGAGGTCGCCGGGGACGTATAGGCGGGCAGCCGTTCCCATGGTGGCTGGAGGAGTGAGTGTCAGGTATAGGTCGCCAAATCGAACGACTTGATTCAGGGCTAGGGCAGTCGGTTCGATCAGCCGGACGCTGTCGATGTAGGTGCCGTGTGTGCTCTGATTATCCTGAATCCAATGATGATCCGAGGTCAGAGTAAGGGTGGCGTGCTGGCGGGAAACATAGTCGCTTTCGACGGATATCGCATTGTCTGGATCGCGGCCGATTCCGTAGGAGCCGAAGCCTAGTTGTTGTTCAACCAGAACCTCGCCGTTTTGATTTTGAATGATGACTCGTGTCGTGCCGGAACTCATCCCCAAGAAGGGAACGATGCCGGAGAAGGGCCGACCGGCTCAAGCTTCGTTTATCAATCGGGGTTGACGGATTGGGGCGACTCTCGCCAAGCTGGCGATGAATGATCGAAGCGGAGATCAAGCAAGGCGGTGAGGTGCGAAGCGTTGTGCTGGAGCACGACGAGATTGTGATCGGGCGTCGCAACGAAATGCGTGAGGTGCATTTGGATCTGACGCCGGATGAATCGGTGTCGCGCGTCCACGCCCGGGCCTGGCTGGCGGGGGACAAGGTGTTTCTGGAAGATCTGGGCAGCAGTGGCGGCACCCAGGTCAATGGGGAGCGATTGGTGGCCGCAATGGAAATCCTTCCCGATTCGGTGGTGTTGATTGGCGGGACTGTGCTCGGTCTGCGCAAGCCGCTTCCGGCTCATCGCCGAAGCGGGGCTCCCCGCAACCAACCCAATCCCGGACGGCTCCGGTCGGGGGCCCGATCTGAGCGCCCAACGGGGTCGGAACCGGAACAGGTTGTGCCGGGTGATGGGCGGCCAATTAAGGGGATTCATTTGGATTTGACCACCGATGCCGGCCAGGAAGAATTCGTATTTGATTTGGATGAAATATTTGTTGGCCGCAAACATCCGGAACAAGAGATTCATGTTGATCTCAGTTCAGACTTAAAAGTGTCCCGTACGCATGCGCGTGTTTGGCGGACTCGCGGGATTTGTTGGGTGGAAGATTTGGATAGCACGCATGGAACTCTGGTAAATGGGGAGGCGTTGGCAGGGGCAAGGGTTGTGCAGCCGGATGATCAGGTGCAAATCGGAGGGGCGACCCTGAGGTTTCGGTATGAGAGTGGCCATGTTGCCATGCCGCGACGGAAATCTGACGAGGCACCCACTGTGCCGGCCACTCAGGAGGAAGATGATAGTGCCTTTGAAGCGTTGGATTCCTACCCGGTTTACAAGGAAGAAAGCTATCGCTATTTCAAACCCGGGAGCCGGAAGAAATCTGACTTGGATTCGGTGTTGAAGAGTCGCAAATCTCCGATGGGTCGCATTCGTCCGATTGCGCAACTGGCGCTTTCGGAATCGGGAGAATTCGGATCGAGTTCAGAGGAGTTTTTGAAACAATTGCCTGATTTAATCGGGCAAATTCACCGTGCTAAAAATATAAAATCACTGGCTGATTGGTTTGTGAACGGAGTCACCCAATGGCTGCCTGCGGTCAAGAGGGCAGCGATTTTTATGGTGGATCACGAGGCGGGGCGTATCCGTTTGCAATCGCATCGGCCTTCGCTCAGGCCCATCTTGAGTGATACGCTGGCGCATCGGGCGCTGGAAATACGCACGGGCTACTCCTGGCAACAAGTGGGCAAGGAAGAATGTGTCCGGCGGCTTTCCATGAACGCGGGAATGTATGTGCCTATGGTATTGGCGGGTGAAGAACTAGGGCTGTTGTGCGTGGAAAATACGGACGAAGGAGCTGAGTTTTCCCCGAGCGACTTGGCCGTGCTCATGCTCGTGGGGCAATTGCTGAGTTTGGCAATCCGCCATTGTGAAGTTGAGGGCGTTTAGTTGCCGGTTGGCGTTGTACCGGGGTCGAGAGGAGAGCCATTGCCCGACCCGTCATCACTAGGGTTTCCCAGCGGGTTCAAAATTGCCGGCGGTGGGATTCTTTGATAAAGAAAATTACCGATCATCGGCGGGAAAAAGTTGCTGCGGTTGTATAGATCATAAACCGGAGTTCCATTTTTTAAGAGGATTTCCAAGTAATCCGAATAATTATCCGGATCCATGTGGTTCTTGCCGGATAAAATTAGACTGGCCTTGAACTGATCAAAGAGTTGGCGCCGTTTGTAGTAGCGTCGGCGTTCGAGGTTCGTCATGAATCCGCGGGCCATCCGCTGGCCGGTTTCGATTTGATCCCGATTTAAAAATCGCGCGAGATAATCCCGGTATTCCGATGCCAAAGGGCGGGGGAGTTCGTTTGGGGCGACCTGTATCATCAGCCCTTGCGCCGAGGCGAGTATAAAATACTTAAAAGCATTTACCAAATCTTTCCGGGTTCCCATGCCGTTTTGATAGGCAATCGCTAGGTTAAACTGCGATTCCGGAAGGCCTTCATCCGCGGCTTTCTTGTACCATTCAAATGCTTTTTGGTGGTCCAGCGGGACGCCCAATCCCAAGCCATATAATACGGCCAAATTATGTTGTTGGCGGACCATTCCGCTTTCCGCTTCCTCTCGGATTACCCGCGCGCCCTGTAGATAAACCCGCATGGCCTCTTGGATGGCTTCGGGGGTGACAATTTCCTGCACTTGAACTGGGGGAGCATTCGTGGAAACCGGAGTCGTTCCGGGGAGTCCGGTGCCTGGAACGCCGCCACCGGGGATTGGGATTCCAGTTCCAGGATTGATCGCTGGTGCCCCCGGGATGCCTCCCCCAGGAATTCCGCCGGGGATCATATTGGTTGAAGTCCCCGGGATAGTGCCGGGTATGCCTCCCGGGATTACTCCGGGAACCGCATTGGTGGGGACCATTCCGGGCACACCGCCCGGCACCACGCCGGGGATCGTGGGAATGGTGCCGACGCCTCCCGGGATCCCGCCGGGAATCATGGTGGGCGGTGTGTTGGTGGCCATGCCGGGAACGGCGTTGGTCGATACACCCGCCCATAGGCTTGGCAGCAGTGTCAGGAATGCAGTGCTCCAAAATAGAATGATTTTCATGAGCGGTTAATCCTTGGCGTATTGCAACCCCCGTTCACTTCTCAATTAACCATAAAATGGCTATTTTTCAAGCTCAAATGGGTTGGCTGCTTATCTGCGAAGCAGGTTGATTGCCAATTACATGCGGGAAACCATAATTGACTCACCCGACGGCACGCACGAGTTAATCATAAACATCGGTGCTTTTGAGAACTGTTTCTTCGATCGGCAGCGTCTCGGGCGTGATCATAATCGGCCAATCC
>JAYQQG010000174.1:0-5691 GCA_038145765.1 Verrucomicrobiales bacterium | reverse complement strand
GGTCCGTAGAGCCGGTGGGTTGTGATTACATGGGGCAATCGTTACGACGTGGTTGGAAACTGATTCCCTCCCAAGATCGTTTGGTGGGTTTGCGAACTTGGCTTTACGAAACGGTGGGTTGGACCTATTACCGGTCGAAAGGCTGGATCCGCTTGGAGGCCTTACCGAAACGATGATGGCACCGAACACCAATGCTGCTTTGGCTACGGGCGAAAAGGTGGCACGGAAGGTAGGCTTGTTCCTCAAGCGCAAGTTGAGGTCGCACAAGCGAATCAACCAGCAGACCGCCCATGATATTAAGTTAGAATTGGATGAGCGCAGTCAACGGATGATTGAGCGGGATTTGCGCAAGGCGTTTCCGGAAATCGCTATTCTGGGAGAGGAAGGCACGGTGGGGGATCCCGGAGCGCAGTGGCGATGGGTGGTGGACCCCATCGACGGCACAGTGAATTTTAGTCGGGGCCTCCCGCATGCCTGTGTGTGTATTGCGTTGCAACAGCGTTTGCCGGCTTCGTCTGGGCATTGGGATGATTACCTCACTGAGATTGGGGTTGTGTATGATCCGTTTCTGGACGAAATGTGGACGGCCAAAAGCGGTGGGAAGGCACGTTTAAATGGGCGCGTTATTCGGGTAAGCGAAACGGATAACCTCGAAAGCTCCGTGGTTTCGATAGGGTTTGCCAAGAGCAAGACCACATTGAAGCGCAATTTGCCGTTGTTTGCGCGGTTGTATCAGCGCGTGCTGAAGGTGCGCCTGATGGGAAGCGCCGCTTTGGCGTTGACGTGGACAGCGGCTGGCCGGTTGGATGCTTACCGGGAAAACGGGATCAGCCTCTGGGATATCGCGGCGGGCGGACTGATTCTCGAATGTGCAGGTGGTGAATTTTGGCGCCGGCCATTGCGCGGCAAATACACTTATGAACTGATCGCGAGCAACGGCCGGCTTCGTAAGCGCATTGAGCGGTTGATTTAGGCGCGACAGGCCTTGATGAAGGCTCGGAACGGTTTCAGAAACTCCGGGTAACGCTCCCACAATCGTTCGGGATGAAATTGCATCCCCAGAAGGAAAGGCCGGTCCTGGGCTTCTTCTGTTGTGAGCTCTACGGCCTCTATTATGCCGTCCCGAGTTTGCGCGGTTGCCCGCAACATGGGGGCCAATTGGCCAATAGCCTGGTGATGGGCAGAGTTCACTTTCATTGATCGTTTCCGGAAAATTCGGTGCATCAGGGTTTCAGGTTCGATGGTGATACTTTGAGTGAGGCGATGGGCTTGGGCTTTACGACGATGATTCAGGGCCTTCGGCCGTTCAAGTGGAATATCCGTGATCAAGCCGCCGCCGAGGGCAACATTCAAAACCTGGGGTCCACGGCAAATGGCCAAGAGCGGTTTGCCTTGGTGTAATGCCTGTTCGATCAAAAGAAATTCCGCCAAATCACGTGAAGGATCGATGCCCTGAGCCGTGGCTTTGATCCGTTCATCCAGTTCTGGGTCATACAAATCCGGCTGCAGATCATCGCCGCCAGTGAGCAGAATGCCATCACACCGATTGACCATGGCGGCAATAAGTTTGCGGTCAACCAAATTGGGCATCAACACAGGTGCCCCGCCAGCTTTGGCAAGGGTGCGCGTGTACCAGTGCGAGAGACTGCTGGAATCATCACTAAATTCCGCGCCCTTGGAGGCGTTCATGGTGGAGGTCAGGATCAGCGGCGCGCGGTTCATAGCTTGGCGTCCGGGTGCTGCTGCCTGATGGCGGCAATCAGGCGCGTTTCCTCTATCTCCGGAATCAAGTTGCGCTGGATGCGGCGCCGGACTGAATCGAGCAACTCCATCCAGTCCTCTAATTCCGGCGTTTCGTAGCTACTCCAGGAATCTCCTTTGGTGGTACGGATGCGGAAGAGCCAGCGGTTGCCGACCTTGCGGGCGGAAACCTGAATCTTCTCGCCATCTTCGTTTCGGCGTTTCCAGCCAATGTCACCTTTGTGGGCCATTAGGCGGGCAGCTCCACACTGGCGACCGCATGGGCGGCCATGCCTTCGCCGCGACCGACGAAGCCCATGGTCTCATTGGTGGTGGCCTTGATGCCGATGGCATTGGGGGCGACGCCGAGGGCGGCGGCGATGTTTTCTTTCATGGTCGGAACGTGTGGGGCGATCTTGGGCGCCTCGGCGATGAGCATGGCGTCGACATTGATCAACTGGCCACCGCGCGTTTCGATTTGACGGGCGGCTTCCTCAAGGAAGATTTTGCTCGGAGCATCTTTCCATTGGGGGTCGCTCGGCGGAAAAAAGGAGCCGATATCGCCTTCGCCAATGGCACCGAGGACCGCATCGCAAATGGCGTGCATTAGGACATCCGCATCCGAATGGCCGTCGAGTCCGGTCTCGTGCGGGATGTTGACGCCGCCGAGAATGAGTGGCCGGCCGGCTTTGAGTTGATGGACATCGTAGCCGAGTCCAACGCGGTTGACTGCGCGATTCACGTGGGCAGTGTAGGTGAGGGGAAGGCGCGGCTCAATATTTCCCGTCGCGCACTTCGAAATGAGTGGGCTTACCGAGGCTGCGGCATTCGTGGGCGGTCCAGTGAGCGGTCCAGCGCAGCAGGGTTTCCAATTCTACAGTTAAAGGGCCGAAAGCGGCGATGGATTCGGCGGGATTGCTGAGCCAGGCGGTGTCCGCCTCGGCACTCTCAAAGCGGGGTGCGCGATCCATCAGCTCGCCCAGACGCGTGGCGATCTTGCGGACGGATAGGGTTTCCGGTGCGGTAAGATTGAGCACACGGGGCGGGTGGGCACACAGGCCAAGGCTGCGCAGGATGCGGTCATTGGCTTCGCCTTGCCAAATGCAGTTGAAATAGCCCATGGCGAGGTCGAGTGGTTCGTCGCGATAAATCTTTTGCGCGATGTCATGAAGCACGCCGTACCGAAGATCGATGGCATAATTGAGGCGCACGAGGGTGAGGCCGGTTTGCTGATTGATGGCGTGGTAATGAAACAGGCGTTCGCGCGCGAGACAGGCGGCGGCGTATTCGCCGGGTGGATCGAGCGGGCTTGCCTCCGTAGAGCCGCCGCTATCCACGGGCACCAGCGGATACACGCAGCCGGTGGACAGCGCCACGATACGGGCGGTGCGGTAGCGGTGGGCGGCGTGGGTGGGCACAAGGGTGTTCATGGCCCAAGTGAGGCCGGGGTTGGCCTCGGTGCCGAATTTTTGGCCGACCAGATAGATGACATTTTCGCTGTCGGGTAAGCCCGCCCACTGATCGCGATCAACCAAATCGGCGGTGCGCGTTTGCACGCCGTTATTTTCCAGCCACTGACGGGTGTCATCATTGGAATACCGGCTGACGGCGATGACCTCGAGCGGATGCCCGGCCAAATCCGCCGCATGCTTGGCGAGAACGGCGAGGGTGGGGCCCATTTTACCGCCCGCACCGAGGATGACTAGCGGACTCCTGACCTGGGGAATGAAATTCTTAAGCTCGTCCGATGGTTCGGTAAGAACGGTATCCAGTTGAGCCTCATCGAGGATGATGTCAGGCAACGGATTCATGAGGGATGAAAATGGTCGGAGCGGAGTGATTCGAACACTCGACCTCCTGTTCCCAAAACAGGCGCACTAACCAGGCTGTGCTACGCTCCGAACGCCCGCCTTATACGGCACGCAGGGCGGGTACACAACGACGAATTGGTTTGCGCACGTCATCCGCACCTGTTTAAGTGCCGTTTTTATGCCATTCAGCAAACTCGGACTTTCCAAACCAATTCTCGATGGCGTAAAGGCCATGGGTTGGACCGACCCTTCTCCCATCCAGTTGCGGGCCATCCCCCTGCTCTTGGAGGGGCGAGACGTGATTGGCAGTGCCCAGACGGGTACCGGTAAGACGGGTGCTTTTTCCCTGCCGATCCTCTCTCAGTTACCGAAACCGGACGGCACTTCGCGGGTTCTGATCCTTGAACCCACGCGTGAACTGGCCTCACAGGTTGAGACGGCGATCCGGGATTATGCGCGTTTTACCGAAAATGAAGTGGCCGTGATTTATGGCGGGGTGGGTTATGGGAAACAGGTCGAGGCGCTGAAGAACGGCGTGGATATTATCGTGGCCACCCCGGGCCGGCTGCTCGATCACATGCAACAGGGCGCCGCCAAGCTCAAGGGAATTACGCACGTGGTTCTGGATGAAGCCGATCGCATGCTCGACATGGGCTTTTTGCCCGACGTGAAACGGATTTTGGAGAAATGCCCCAAGGAACGGGTGACAGCACTGTTCAGTGCAACGGTGCCGCCTGAGATTGAGACGCTGATTTCCTGGGCAATGAAAGATCCGGAGACCATCGAGATTGGCATGCGCCGTTCGCCGGCGGAAACGGTGAAGCATGTCATTTATCCCGTGGCCGAACGGCAGAAAACAGATTTGCTTTTTGCTGTGCTCAAAAGCGTGGATTTCGATTCCGCCATCATATTCTGCCGCACCAAACACGGAGCCGACCGGGTCGGGAATCAGTTGAAGCGTGCCAACCATGCGGTTGCGATTTTGCACAGCGACCGCACCCAGCGCGACCGAGAGAATTCACTCAAGGGATTTCGAGACGGTAAATTCGAAGTGCTGGTTGCTACCGATATCGCCAGTCGGGGTCTCGATATTTCCGGCGTGAGTCATGTGGTAAACTACGATGTGCCCCAGCATCCGGAAGATTATGTGCACCGCATCGGCCGCACGGGCCGGGCCGAAGCCACCGGAGACGCCTTTACTCTGATGGTCGCCGAGGACGTCCAGCATGTGCACGCCATCGAACGATTCATCGGGCAGAAGATCGAGCGAGCCAAGCTCGAGGGCTTCGACTACCGCTACACCACCATCCTCGACGAAAAACGGTTCACCGGCGTGAGCGTGCGCGATCGCAAAATGAAAACCGCCCGCATCGGCAAAGGCCAACACTTTGGGTTCGGCGGCCGACGCCGCCGGCGTTAGCCGTTTTTCTTCGCCAATTCATTCCGCAGTTTCGTCAGAGGCATCGTATTCACCACGTCATTCTTGGTAAGCCACCCTTTGCGGGCGATGGCGGTGCCGAGGCGGAGGAAGCCGGCGTGTTCGTTGCGGTGGGCGTCGCAGTTGATGACGCATTTCACGCCGCGGCTCTTGGCGTATTGCCAATGGCGCCAATCTAAATCGAATCGGTAGGGGTTGGCATTGAGCTCGATCCAGGTGCCGGTCTCGGCGCAGGCATCGATGACGGCTTGTTGGTTGAGCTTTTGCGGCGCGCGCTCGAGCAGCAATCGGCCGCTGAGGTGGCCGAGCATGTGCACGTGGGGGTTTTCAGCGGCGGCGATGAGGCGCTTGGTGTTGTCTTTCTCGTCACTGCCGGCAACGTGCATGGAGGCCACCACAACCTCGAGTTGACTCAGTAAATCGTCATCAAAATCGAGGCCCTTCTTGAGCACATCCACCTCAATGCCGCTGAGGAGTCGGAAGTCGTTGCCGTCATCCTCGAGCTTTTGGTTTACGGCGGCGATTTCCTTGAGCTGCTTTTTGACGCGCTCCTCGTCGAGGCCGTTGGCTTGGAATGAGGCCTTTGAGTGGTCGGTGATGGCCCAGTAAGCGCAGCCGAGGCTGCTCATGTGCTCGGCGATTTCCTCAAGGCTCTCGTGGCCGTCGCTCCAGTTGCTGTGGTTATGAAGGCTGCCCTTGAGG
>JAYQQG010000173.1:0-5847 GCA_038145765.1 Verrucomicrobiales bacterium | reverse complement strand
GTGCAAGGCATAGTTCATCGTGATGGGTGCGGTGTGATGATACACCCGAGCCCCGTCCCCCCAATAATTGGCCAGCAAGTTGACATCCAAGTACCAACTTTGCACCCCCACCTTGCGCGCCCTGATCGTTTCCATGGCGCGGTCGCTCAATGACACAGGAGATAATCCTGGAGGACAACTGAGGCATTTTTGTGTCCCGCTATAAATCGCATCAATCCCCCAATCATCCACACGCACCGGGCAGCCTCCAAGCGAGGTTACCGCGTCCACAAGAAACAAAGCCCCTGCCGCGTGGGCCAATTTAGATATATCACCCAATGGGGTCAGCGTTCCGGTGGAAGTTTCGGCATGCACAATGGCCACTATTTTAGCGCGTCTACCTTTCAGTGCCTCAGCGACTTGGGCAGGCTCAATAATCCGCCCCCAGTCAGCTTCGACAACGGTAACCACTGCACCACACCGCCTGGCGACATCCGCCATGCGCGTGCCGAACACACCGTTAATGCCTATGACCACTTCGTCACCGGGTTCAATTAAATTGGTGAAACAAAACTCCATTCCCGCACTGCCCGTACCGCTTACCGGAAAAGTCATTTCATTGTCCGTTAGGTAAAGCCGGCGCAACATGGCCTTGATCTCTTCCATCATGTTGATAAACGAAGGATCCAAATGGCCGATTAATGGCTGTCCCATCGCAGCCAATACCGACGGGGGCACGTCGCTTGGCCCCGGCCCCATCAATATTCGTTGTGGAGGAGTAAATGCCTGAATTGTCATCGCGCGGAGAGCGTATCCGCTTCGCTCGACAGCGGCAATGGTTTTGGGCAAGGTACCCGGCCATGACGCAGGCTGATCTCGCCAAACAGTTGCGCGCCATTTGCGGCACCGACGCCGTGATTGCGAATGAGGATGAATTGCTGGTGTATGAATGTGACGCATACACACTGCAAAAAAATCTCCCCACGGCCGTCGTTCTTCCAAGGACCACGGATGAGGTGGTTACGATCGTGCAGTTTTGCGCCAAACACAACCTGCCCATCATCCCACGGGGTGCAGGAACAAGCCTGAGCGGAACCGTCTTGGCCGTGGACGGCGGAGTCATGATTGCCCTCACCCGCATGAACCGCGTTCTGAATGTGGACCCGAGCAATCGCCGGGCGCTTGTGGAAGCTGGGTGTGTAAACGCTTGGATCACCCGGGAAGCCGAACCTTATGGGTTATTTTTCGCGCCGGATCCATCCAGCCAATCGGCCTGCACCATCGGCGGCAATGTGGCGACCAACGCAGGAGGCCCCCATACGTTGAAAAACGGGGTGACCACAAACCATGTGCTCGGCTATGAAATTGTACTCCCGGACGGTTCAATGGAATGGCTTGGCACGACTATAGACGGAGGGGAAGAAGGGGCGGGCTTGGATTTGCGCGGAGCGGCCATTGGCAGCGAAGGTATGTTCGGCGTCGTTACTCGGATACTCGTTCGCCTAACCCCTGCGCCTTCCACCTATAAAACTTTTTTAGGGGTCTTCGACAGCGTGGACCGCGCCAGCCAAACCGTGAGCGACATTGTCAGTGCCGGCATTGTGCCGGCGGCCTTGGAGATGATGGACCAACTCATCACGGCGGCAGTTGAGGAGGCCTACCAATTCGGGTTCCCGCTGGACGCAGGGGCTGTATTGATCGTCGAATTGGATGGGTTGCCGGGAGGCGTCGAAGCTCAAGGCCGCGTGGTAGAGGATATCTGCAAAAAAAACGGCGCACGCGAAGTACGCGTCGCGGCGGATGACTCGGAGCGGGCTGCAATCTGGAAATGCCGCAAACGCGCCTTTGGGGCCGTAGGCCGGCTCAGCCCCAATTATGTCACCCAGGACGGCGTCGTGCCTCGCAGCAAAGTTCCTGAAATCATGCGGTTTATTCAAGCTACCAGCAAAGCATGCGGCCTGCGGATTCCAAATGTGTTTCATGCCGGTGACGGAAACATTCACCCGCTCATTCTTTTTGATGAACGCAAACCGGATGAGGTCAAACGCGCCCTTGCCGCCGGCGATGCGATCTTAACCAAATGCATCGAACTCGGCGGCAGTGTTAGCGGCGAACACGGGATTGGCGCAGAGAAGATTGATTTCATGGACCGCCAGTTTGCAAAGAACGATCTGAATGCCATGCAGCTCCTGCGGCAAGTGTTTGATCCTGAGAAACGGTGCAACCCGCACAAAATGTTCCCCGGGGCCAAGCGTTGTGCGGAATTCGCCCCCAAAAAACAAGCAGCTGCATGAGCCTAACCCCGCACACCCTCGCCGAGTTGCAGGAGTCGTTGCAAAACGCCTCAACACCAGTTGGCCCCATCAACCTATCGGCGTTCAATACGGTTAAAGAACATATTCCGGAAGACATGACGGCCACGGTACAGTGCGGCATGACGCTGGCGGCGTTTCAATCGCAGATCGGCAAGCATGGGCAATGGCTCCCCGTCGATCCCCCCGGGGCCGAACAGCTGAGCATTTCAGACCTATTGATGTGGAACCACAGCGGGCCGCGCCGCCTAGGATTTGGAACGATCCGCGATTGGCTGATTGGGATCCGCTATGTCTCGACAAATGGTGAATTGGTTTTTAATGGCGGCAAAGTGGTTAAAAATGTAGCCGGCTTCGACCTGTGCAAATTACTGGTTGGCAGTCAAGGCACCTTGGGCGTCGCTGTCGAGGCAACATTCAAATTGGCACCAATACCTGAGTGTGAACAATTCTGTGAACTGGCCTGTGACTCACTAGCCCACGCCAAACGGTTGATGCGATCACTCCGTGAATCCAAATTGCATTTCAGCGTGCTCGATCTTGTAGGCAAACCGGACACCAACCCCTTGATCATTACCGGTTTCAGCGGTGCCCAAGCCGATGTCGCAGCCCAAACGACCCAGTTACAATTGCTCTCAGAATCCACGAAATCAGCTTTGGCCCACGATCAGTGGCGATTGAATAACGAACATCATGTTGCCTCAGTGCCGCCGGCAAGCTTGATAAATCTCATTCAGGACAAAGCGGCCGATGAATTTGTCGCGCGTGCAGGCAATGGCGTAGTTTACTTGCCTGGACCAACTCCTGCGCGCACCCCTTCGAACCTGGAACAACGCGTTAAGGCTTTGTTCGACCCCAAGGAAATTCTCCCGCCGCTATGAGTGAGCCGTTCATCGATGAGGACAAAACTTTGGCTTGTGTCCACTGCGGCCTATGTTTGTCCGCGTGCCCAACCTACTTGGAAACCGGCAATGAAAATGATTCGCCAAGGGGGCGTATCTACCTCATGCGGGCGCTGCAATCGGGACGCACCCCAATCAATGACACAACCGTGCATCACATCGATCTCTGCCTGGGATGCCGCGCCTGCGAAACCGCCTGCCCCAGCGGAGTAGAATACGGCAACTTACTCGAACACACGCGAGATCATTTGGAGCATCAGCATAATCGCGGCTGGTTTCAAACCTTGTTCCGTCGTATTGGAATTGAACAGGTATTCCCCTTCCCGCGCCGCATGAAACTTGCCTTATTATTAGGTAAGCTGGGGAAACTTCCTGCGATTTCATGGGCCCTGCCTCAATTTGCTCGCGAAGCGTTATCCCTGTTGCCCGACACTCCCTCAAACCAAACGCTGCCATCAACCAGTCGCGCACGGGGCAAACGCAAGGGACGCATCGGCTTTATTGAGGGCTGCGTGATGCAGGTTATGTTTGGCGACACCAACCACGCCAGTGTGCAATTACTGAACGGGATGGGGTACGATGTGGAAACGCCCTCAGAACAAGGTTGCTGCGGCGCTTTGTATGCCCACAGCGGGCAGCTGGAAAAGGCGCGCGCCTGCGCCCGGAACAATATTGCCGCCTTTGAGAGGCTCGATCTGAACATCATCATCATCAACGCCGCCGGCTGCGGCAGCACTTTGAAAGAATACGGACAATTACTCTCGGAAGATACTGAGTGGCGGGAACGCGCCGAACAATTCAGCGATCGCGTCAAAGACTTAACCGAATGGCTTGATGCAGCGCAATTCACTCAAAGTCAATCCGGCTTGAAAGTCACCTATCATGATGCCTGCCATTTGGCACACCCCCAAGGCATTACCATGGAACCGCGTGCATTGGTGAAGGCCGTTGCCGGTGACCGTTATATTGAACTAGCGGAATCCGAAATTTGTTGTGGCAGCGCCGGCAGCTATAATCTGACTGAACCAAAGATGGCCGAACGCCTGCAACAACGCAAAATTGATAACTTGTTGGCCACCGAGGCAGATATTTGCGTCACGACTAATCCAGGCTGCATGTTACAAATTCAAGCAGGCCTGAAGAAAGCGGGGGCCGAGATGCGTGTTCAACACATTGCCGATTTCCTTACTGAGCACGGCGGATAATCTGCCCCGGACCCGCCCCGTTGTGCCGGTCATTCTCCACGACCACTTTGCCGTTCACGAAAACCCACCGGAACCCAGTCGCGTATGCGTGAGGTTTCTTAAAGGTGGCATTGTCTTTTACCTGGGCGGGATCAAAGATCACAATATCGGCGGCATGCCCAACCTTCAACTGCCCGCGCCCTTTCAGCCCAAATGTTTGCGCCGGTAGATCAGTCAATTTACGGATTGTTTCGGATAATGCCAACTGGTTCTCATCTCGTGTATAATGCCCCAAAAATCGGGCGGCATTTCCATATCCTCGTGGATGCGGTACACCCTGATTAAAAGCACGTACGCTGCTGTCACTGGCAAACATGGTATACGGATGTTTCATGAATGCCCGGGCATCCTCTTCGTTCATCCCATGAAACACTGCACTGGCCCCACCGTTGAGCTCGATTTCCATAATCAAGGCGATTTGGTGATCCAAGCTTGCCGCACCATAACGTAACCGGGCCGCCTCAACCACATTGAGCCCATTGTAGCGCGGATCTTTTTTGTGCCAGGCGATAACGGCATAGGCATAATCTTCGCGCTGTCTTGCCTGCAATCGCGTTTTCATCCACTCGACGGTTTTAGCATAGCGTTCACGGTCACGAATGTTCCGGGCATACATTGCTGGCCCGCCCGAAAGTATATCATCCGGCAATAACTGCTTCAGGCTGGTGCTCGACGCGGTGTACGCATATTGATCATGCGACAAGCGCAACCCTTCCTTGCGGGCCGCATCCATCATTTTCAAGAGCTCCGTATGTCTTCCCCACATGGGCCGGCCCGCGAGTTTTAAATGGGATACATGAACCGGCAACCGGGCCTCCCTCCCGATTTGGCACACTTCACTTATCGCCTTGAATATGTTAGTTCCTTCACTGCGCATGTGGCTTACATAAATACCTCCATGCGCCGCAACCGTTTTGGAGAGCGCGATGAGCTCGTCGGTTTTCGCAAAGGTGCCCGGCATATAGATTAAACCGGTGGAGATCCCCAAGGCTCCATCCATCATCGCCCGGTCAACATATTGCTGCATCTTCACTAACTCAGCGTGACTGGGTGGCCGACGCATGGACGCTCCCATGACTTGATTCCGTACGGTGCCGTGCCCGATCAATGATGCCAGATTGGGCGAAAAACCAATCTGTTCCATGCCTTTAAAGAACTTGCCGATATCAATCTTGGAAGACCCACAATTACCAAGTACTAAAGTTGTCACTCCCATGCGGAGAAAATTTTCCGCCTTGGGATGGTACGTGATGTTTTCCGCATGGGTATGGACATCAATAAAACCGGGGGCAACGGCCAGTCCTTTAGCATCAACGGTCCGCCGACCGCGTACTGGGTTTTGGTCCATCGAGACTATGCGCCCTTGATGGACGGAGATATTGGCTCGAAACGGGGCCGCCCCTGTACCGT
>JAYQQG010000172.1:0-5867 GCA_038145765.1 Verrucomicrobiales bacterium | reverse complement strand
CGAATCCAGCCGGGAGCGCCAGTTTACCACCGCGCAAGCCCATCAATAGCGCGGACGTTCCTTATTCAGGTCATCGGGGTCCACGGTGAGTTGGTCCTCTATATCCAGAAATTTGGCGATCACCTTTGGCGGGTATCCAAAAACGGTATCGTAATGATTTTCATTGGTGAAGGGATTGAACTTTCCCGTGCACCCCGTGAATAACAGTAGAATTGTTCCTAGAATAATGCCCTTAAATGCTGCCATGCCCATCCTTTCGTGTCGCAACACTAAAAAGTTATTAACAATTCTTACCTCGATTTACAAGCCTAGGATTGGCCGTTGCGGCTTTGCATGGTTAATTGCGGCGTGCTGAAACTCGAAGATTTACTGGAACTCACTCAAGCGCATTTAAGCGAATTGAATGCTGAGGTGCAGTCGTTTTCGATTACTGATTCCAATGTGGTAATTGGGGCGGATTCGAAATTAATGGGAGTGGTGAACTTGTCTCCCGATTCTTGGTACCGGGAGAGCGTCTGCCTAAACGCGGATGATGCAATTTCGCGTGGGCGCCAATTGGTTGCCCAAGGTGCTGCGATTGTGGATGTTGGCGGAGAATCCAGCTTACTAGGCACTGAGCGGGTTGATGCTGAAAAACAATCGGTCCGGTTGTTGCCGGTAATCAAAAGCTTGGCAGCCGCCGAGGTTGTGGTGAGTGCAGAAACATATCGTTGTGATGTGGCTGAGATGTGCCTTGAGGCGGGAGCGCGGGTGATTAATTTAACCGGCACTGCGGATGCCGTGCCGATTTATGAGGCAGTAGCTGCCCGTGAAGCCGCAGTTATTATTTGTTTCGTTCAAGGGGCTAATGTTCGCGAAGTGGATCAGTTGAGTTTAGGCGATGATCCGTTACCTATGTTGCTTGATTATTTTGGATGCGAAATTGAGAAGGCGCAGTCTGCTGGCGTTTCGCGGATCATGATCGATCCCGGTCTCGGGTTTTATTATCGGAATTTAACCGACAGTGAGGAGCGGGTGCGACATCAGATGCGAGTGTTTTTGAACACTTTTCGGCTGCGCCAATTGGGCTGGCCGGTATGTCATGCCCTGCCCCATGCGTTTGAGTATTTCGGAGAAGAAGTCAGGACGGCGGAATCGTTTTTTGCCGTCCTAGCAGCTTTGGGAAAGACGTCTTTGTTCCGGACTCATGAAGTGCCGAAGGTGCGGGCGGTTCTGGAGACGTTAAAGGTTTATTGAGGGCGACATAGAAATACGCCCTCCTCGCCATTCGATGACAGGAAGGTTTTATCCACTTGGATGCCAAACTCTCCAAAAGTCCGCACCGCACTTTCCGGCGTGTATCGATGGGAGATGAATAGCTGCAGGGCCGAGCCTTTTTCAAAACGAATCTGGGCGGCGCCAATTTCCGTGATGGTATCATGATAGAATACGTAATCCGCCTGAACCCATTCTAATAAGCTGGTCGAGCGGGTGGAGATTCGTAATTCACCGTTGGCGATGTTGTGTTCTGTCAGAAATTGCTCCAACCAACATCGAGTGGGGGCATTATCATATTGCGGCAAGATGGCATTGATCCCATCTGGAGCAAGATTGGCACTGGTGATCAGATAATCTTCCGGGTCCATGAGAGCACGGGTTTGAGGAAGGATATTCGGTGGACGAAAATTGGGGATGATGCCAAAAAAAGTAAATACACGTGGGGATTTGGAACGGGCGTGAATGGTTTCTCGGATGTTCGCCGCTTCAGCCAGATCAAAAACCAAAGGTGTGCCGGTGGCTATGCCGGCATCTTGAGCGCGACTGGCGGCCAGCCGGGCGAGCGAGGGGCTGACGTCAGATGGGGTGAATGTTACAGGAGCTTCATACGCCTGCAACATGGCAATCTCTTTTTCCCCACCGCCGCAGCCGAGGGCGATCATCGATTGGAGTCCGATTGGCAAATATGGCACCGCCTCTAGATAAGGCGCCTGAAGCGATTCGGTTGGCGCATACTGCTCATGCAAGGCGAGCCAGAGTTCGGATTGTCGGGGGGAAGAGTAAAGAAATTTGGGCGGAACAATACCCTGCTTCAAGCTAGCCAAGAGTTCGGCTTTCAAAGCCTCGGGGCGTTGTCCGTCGTGAACGATGGGGGGATTCATTCCCCGGTGGCTTCGTTCTGCTCAACAGGGTCGCCGCCCCCCTTGAGTTTGAGTTTCTTTTCCGTGTGATCCGGAAACAATACGTACAGAAACAGATACACAATCACACCCGTAACCGAAACATACATCCAGGTCGGCCAGGTCCATTTGGCGATCTTGCGGTGTTTGTCAAAACGCTCCTTAAGGGCGTGGTTAAAAGTAATAAAAATCATCGGCAAGATGACGATCGCCAGAATGATGTGAGTGATGAGGATAAAATAGTAGATGTAATTCACCGCAGATGTTGGATGGCTCAGGGCGGTGTGGGCGGATGAGTTGTAGTGATACCAGAGATAACAGGCCAGGAAGATCGCCGACGTCACAAAGGCAGCGATCATGCAGTTTTTGTGGGCGGTTTTGTTATCTTTTTTGATGAAAATATATCCGAGCAACAGAAAAACGGAAGCCAACCCGTTGAGGGCTGCATTGATGCTGGGCATTTGGTCGACGTTCATGGCTGGAGTGATTCGAGGGCGTTCTGGATGCGGTCCGATAAACCCGGCAGGTTGTATTCAAATGAAGCTCTTACCTGCCCTTCCCTATCCACCAGGATGATCAGCGGGCTATGAATGAACAGGTCGTTTGGCGATTCCTGTTCGGCAATGGGTTTCGGTAAGGCGGTCAGTTTTAGGTCAGTGCCGGCCAATCGAATGAGTTCAGTTTTGTCGCCGGTGAGAAAATGCCAGCGGTTGGTTTGTGCCCCATGTAACCGAGCGAATCCATCTAGAACTTCGGGAGTGTCATGGGTGGGGTCCGTGGTAAGTGTCACGATCTTTAATGACTCGGGGAGCTCCGGGAGCAGGTCGGAAACGGATTGGGTGATCCGGGGGCAGACTGTAGGGCACCGGGTAAAGATGATGTTCGCCAGCCAGGGCGTGCCATTTAGATCTTTATCAGTGATCCGGTTGCCGAATTGGTTCGTGAGGGCAAACGGTTGCACGCGACTGATGATCGGAAGCGTCGATATCGAGTTGGTGTTGCCTTGCTTGATGATGGGCTGCTGTGTGGGAATTCGGTCCGTTCGGTCTAGGCGCCCCAAGAGGAAGGTCACGATCAGCGCTATGAGGAACCCAAACAGGGCCCATTGGATAAAGTCCTTAACCTTGGATTTGGATGAGCCGGCCATTGTGCAGCCGGTGCCGACCTAGTTGGCCGACTCCTGGTTGGCGGCCGCCAAACGCTTTTGTTTTTCGGCGGCACTTTGTTCCTTGAGCCAAGCGTCAAACTTGCCCGGGGACACTACCTTCATGTAGCCGTTCATGTAGCCATGTCCGTCCCCGCAAAGCTGGGCGCAGGTGATAAGATACACGTGTTCATCCTCTTCATCATGGGCAGGATTGCCTGCTTCATCTTTGAGGTATTCCTTGTTTACCTTGAAGTGGATGGGTAACTGGAGGCCTGGGATGGAGTCTTTACAGACGCGTAATGGCAAGACTTTGAATGAGTGAATCACATCCATGGAAGTGATCTTCAAGGCCACCGGGCGGTCCCAAGGAACGACGATGGCGTTGTCCTTGCTGCGCGCGGTGGTGATGATGACATCATCGATTTCCGTGTCCTTCGGGTCCACCCCAAAGGGATTGTCGACCTTGTTGGCGAATTCCAGCGACTGAGCGGCAAATTTGCCATCGTTGCCGGCGTAGCGAGCGTTCCAGTCAAATTGTTTGGCCAAGATGTGTAGTTCCAATCCATCGCCATCCGGCTTGGAGGATGCATCCTTGATTTTGTCGATTTGTTCCTCGTTAACCACGTCTGCCCAAAGTGGTACAGCGAAACAGGCGATCAATACGACTTCCACCACAATGACACCGTATTCTGCCAGCGTGGTGCCCAGTTTGGACCGGACGCCATGGTAATCAGCCTTGGGATTGGCTTTTGAATTAAATTTAAACAGACACGCCACGTAATAAAGAGTCCAGCCTACAAGCAGAATGGCCATGAGGATGTGCACAAAAACAATCATGCGGTCTACGTTCCAACCGTGGTCGGTCACCGGTGGCGGAGATTTGAACCAGTTCAGCATCACGTTTTCCACCGTGGAATCCAGCATCTGGAATTCCTTCATTCCGTCCGGTCCGTCAACTTTCATGCCGTTGACAATGACCACCGCGAGCACCATTCCAATAATGGAGGCAGCGATTGCGGCAATTAGTTTGTTATTCATGCTAACTTAAAAGATCTGTTTGGATTCTTCGATTGGCTTAGAAAGGTCGATGGATCGCACCCCCAATAGGTCGGGATCCTTCAAAAGTTTTTCACGAGCAGCTGCCATTTTTGAGCGGCGCACCAAAAAAATGAAAAAGGCACCCAAACCAGACAGCATACCAGTGATGATGATGAGCAAAACCATGATCCCGGCGTTCATTCCTTCGGCCATTGGGGCATCAGACTCACCATAGCAGGTAGCGCAGGCGGCCGCGTTTTGGTGGGTGAATAATAATGCCGCAAAGGCCAGATAACCGATATGCTTGGTCTTTTTGAGCATGCGCCCGCCGTAAATCATCAGGCCGATACCCATAGTTAGAAATATTATGCCCATGGCGAGCGCACCCAGTTCACCCTTGGCTCGATATTCAATTACACCCCAGACCCCCACGCCCAGCCCGAGCAGAATGGAGGCAATCACAAAGATCAGATGAAACGTTTTTAAGGACATGCTTTGTTAATTGGCCGGTTCTTCCTTTTCATCCGGTTTTTTCGCCCCGATGGCGTGCTCGCCGTGGTTCCAAGTATTGTCGGTTTTCCCGGGCTTGCCGCTATTGCCCTCGACCGTCTTGACCTCGCTACCCACGGTAAGCCACATCATTCCCACAAAGAAGATGATTGTGCTCAGCATAGTGAGGCTGATGGTTTTAAATTTTAAATCCCACTTTAAGTGCATGAAGATATAGATCACGGTGACCGCCTTTATGGTCGCCACACCCAATCCAAAAATGATGGCATTACGGAATCCCCAAGCCTCTGCGACCCCCATGAGGTCAGCGATAAACGTGATGATGGTGCCGCCAATAAGAACGCCACCGACCATATAAATCATGGGGATAAATTTAGTGCGATACCACTCTGCGTTGTGTTCGTCTGCCATAAGCCGGTTAGAATAAGTAAAGGATTGGGAACAGGAAAATCCAGACCAAGTCCACAAAGTGCCAGAAAAGGCCGGTGATCTCGATGCGGTTGGTAAAGCGTTCGGGATCGGCTTCGTACACGCGGCGACTGATCGGCAGGAGATGGTAAATCATTACCAAGATGCCGCCAAAAACGTGCAACGCGTGGAGTCCCGTCAAAGTATAGTACACTGCAAAGAACGTACTGTGCGCCGGTTCATAGCTGGAGACGCGGCTGATCTTTGCCGTGTCGATGGTGACCACATGTCCATGGCTGCCGTGATCGTGTCCGTCGTGGGCGGTGTCCGTTTTGGCCTCGGCATACCGCCGATTTGATGCGGTGTTATGGGCCGTGTGCTCTTTGTCCCATACGCCGTGTGCCGGGGCAATGTCGACGGCGACAATCTTTTTCTCAAGAAAGGTGTCCCGTTTGGCTCCAGTGGTTCGGCCGACATTCCGCTGATCGTAGCGCCAAGCTAAGGCATGGCTCCAGAAGCTGACGTCAAAGGCTGCGCCCACATGGTGATGATGGCGTTCTCCATTTTCGTCCTCGGTCCAATAACCGACAATGTGGCCATCAAGCGGT
>JAYQQG010000171.1:0-5936 GCA_038145765.1 Verrucomicrobiales bacterium | reverse complement strand
GCTTCCCGCTCAGAGGAAGATTGCAGCGTATGTCGGAAAGTTCCACACCAATGGTCAAGAAAAGGGAATCCCTGAAATCATCCAAGCGGCGGGGTTATTGATGAACGCCCATCCCGACCTTCATTTTTATTTCGTGGGAGGCCCTATCTCGCGAGTGGCCCAGTACCAAAAATTGGCGAGACGTTGTGGAATTACCAATGATCGATTGGTTTTTCTGGATAAACAACCGATAAGTGATGTGCCTTTTTGGCTGAAAGCTTCGGATTTATTATTGATGCCTCACCCCAAGAATGAATTTTATGAGAAACATGTTTCGCCGCTTAAAATGTTCGAATACATGAGTTCGGGGCGACCGATAATCGCGTCGAAGCTCAAGGCGATTGAGGAAATCTTAACAGACGGAAAGACAGCAATGCTAACGGAGCCGAGCAATCCCCGCGACCTAGCGCACGCAATTTCAAAAGCGCTAGTAGATAAGAAAAAAGCTGAATTAATAGGTGGTGAAGCAAAACGGATGGGGCGGCAATATACGTGGGGTAATAGGGTGAAGGAGATTATGAGTCGTTTCAACGAACTTAGGTGAGGCCCGCTAGAACAATCCTACACGTCATCACTTCGATCGAGCCTGGGGGGGCAGAACATCATTTGCTTTCATTGGCGAAGGCTCAAGTCGAGCAGGGGGATCAAGTGACTGTTGCATACCTAAAGGAATCCTTTAGGAACCTTCGTTCACAGTTGAATGAGGCGGGAATTTCGGTGGTTTCACTAGGTTTAACATGGTACGGCCAGATCGCCCCAATCAAAGCTCTCCGGACGTTGATCCAACAAAGAGAACCGGATCTGATTCATGCTCATCTCCCGCCAGCCGAATTATATGCGCGCCTCGCCTTGATCGGTCGTTCCAAAAAAGCGTTTGTGATCAGCAAACATAATGACGAACGGTTCGCACCCGTTCCATTACCAAACCGGTTGGCGAGTTGGGTGGCCGGAAGAGCGGAGAAAGTGATCTGTATTTCTAAAGCCGTTGAGAAATATTGGCTTGATGCAAGTGTGATCAGCAAAAAACAATCTGAATTGGTTTATTATGGAATGGAACCAGCCCAAAACCCCGATGGCTCCCAATTTCGCGGCCATCTCGGGGTTCGGAGCGAGGCTGTTTTGTTTGGGTTCGTTGGGCGTTTAGTGCCGCAAAAAGCAGTTGAAAACTTGATCGCTGCATTTGCTTCATTAAAGGCACCTAATGCTCACTTGGCGATCGTGGGGGATGGGCCATTGGAAAAAAAGTTACGGGAAAAAGTAATCGCACTTGGTGTTGGGGAGAAAGTGTCATTTACAGGCTACCGAGATGATATTCCGACCGTAATGGCGGGGATAGATGTATTGGTTTTGGGCTCCAATTACGAAGGGTTTGGTTTGGTGCTGTTGGAAGCGATGAATGCAGGCAAACCAATTCTAGCGACTCGCGTAAGCGCCATTCCTGAGGTGGTCGAAGATGAAACAACGGGAATATTGGTGCCTCCACGGGATCCCCAAAAAATGATGGAAGGAATGAGTCGTATGATGTGCAAAAAAACGCGCCAAGAAATGGGAAATGCGGCTTTAGCACTCTTTGATGGATCTTTTGGAATAGATCGTATGGTAGAGCAAACCCAACAGGTATATGACCGAGCACTAAGTGGATGTGTGGCATAGCAGGGCATATTAGACTCGAAGCAGACTGTGATGTTTCAGCTGCTTTAACACAGCTTCACCATCGGGGTCCGGATGAGACGCAGGAATTAAAGGATGCCACGTTTCATATGGGTATTCAGCGCTTGTCGATCATCGATTTGACGCCAGGAGTGCAACCGGTGAAAAGTGAGGATGGCCGGATCGTAGGGGTGATGAATGGGGAGATCTATAATCACGTTGAGTTGTCGAAAGAGTTGCGCGGAGCCGGCTACACATTGCAATCGAGAACGGATGCGGAAGTCGTGCCCCATCTGTATGAAGAGTACGGGGATGAGTTTGTAAACCACTTGCGTGGAATGTTTGCGGTGGCACTTTGGGATGCCCGGCGGGGCCGGTTATTGTTGGCCAGAGATCGATTCGGAAAGAAGCCGTTATATTATCGCTGCGTTGGTGATGGGATTGCTTTCGCCTCTGAAATCAAAGCGTTGAGGAAGATGTTGTCGGGCCAGAAATGGCAACTAAGAGACCAGAGTGTATATGACTATCTATCCTTGGGGGTCGTGCCTCAGCCGGACACTGTTTACGAAGGGGTTTCTCAGGTAGCCCCGGGGTCCATGGTGATTTTTGAAAATGGATCGCTCAAAGAGCGAACCTATTGGGCATTGGGGCAGGATGTTGTGTCGACGAATATCACTGACGTTCGGCGGATGATTCACGAATCTGTGAGTCTGCGATTGAGGAGTGACGTGCCGGTTGGGGTTTTTTTGTCAGGAGGTATTGATTCCAATATTGTGGCTTATGAAGCGGCCAAACTATCCGATGGAGAGCTGCGTGCCTATACCGTCCAAATGCCGGATGCGGCACTGGATGAGTCAAGAGTGGCAGTTGCATCGGCCAAGAAATATGGCATGCAACATGAAGTGCTCCCGATGCGGATTCGGCCGGTAGAGGATTTGCAGGAAGTGGTGATGCATTACGACCAGCCTTTTGCGGATTCAAGTGCATTGGCTTGCTGGGCCGTGGCCAGGGCCGCCGCCCAGCATCTTAAAGTGGTACTGACCGGGGACGGAGGGGACGAATTATTTGGGGGCTACAGGAGGCATCTCGCGGCATATCGGCTTGAGCAATTACCGAGAATGCCCAAATCCGTTTGGCGGACCATGACGAGTCTGTTACCGAGAATGAATCGCCGTTCACGATTTGGATTCCTGAAGCGCTTCACACGAGGGGCGGGCTCAAATCCGGGGCGCCGATACTTGGAGTGGTCAACGGATTTATTGTTGGAGGATGACAAGCGACGCGTTTGGCAGCGTGACACTGCAAATGCGACTGAAGATTGGATTGATAGCTTGTTGGATGATCGGGAGTCTTCGCTGCGGCAAAGCATGATGCTGGATGTTCGTATCAATTTATTTAGTGATTTGTTGATAAAAATGGATATGGCAACTATGGCACATTCCTTAGAAGCAAGATCTCCGCTTCTTGATCAGGATCTGGCGGCTATATCGTATGGTCTGCCCGACGAGGAGCTCATCCAGAGGGGTACGCCCAAGAGTGTACTGCGGCGGGCTTATGCGGATGTTTTGCCGGAAGCGGTGATAACCGGTTCAAAAAAAGGATTTGAAGTGCCTGTTGAACAATGGCTGGGCCATGAATGGAGAGAACTAATGCATGATATGTTGGGTGCTCCAGAACCGGAAACGGCGGCCTTTATTGACCGGCAGTTCATCCGCGATCTTTTAAATGACAAGCTTAACGGGGAATGGAATATGCCCATGCTGAAATATACAGTGCTGGTATTGGAGATGTGGTTGCGGAATCAGAAAAGTTAAACTGTCGGATCTTGTTCGTGTCGGCGGCGGACTGGGCCTTTCGGGTGCATCGGCTGTCCTTGGCAAAATGGTTGATCAATCGAGGGGCGACGGTTGGAGTTCTCTGTCCACCGGGGGAAGTACAGGAGGAGTTGGAGGCTGCAGGGCTCAAGGTATTTACGATGGATTGGTCGCGTGAGCGTGTTTCGTTGGGGGATACTTGGCACGCAGCGCGAAAGATCCGAGCGGTGGCAGAAGGGTTTGAAGCTGATGTGGTGCATTGTGTTTCAGTGCGGTGTGTTTTGCTGGGCTGGATCGCAACTCTGGGTTGCAGGCAGCGGCGCTGGCGGATGATTCACCATATCATCGGAATGGGGAGTCTATTTTCCGAGAAGCCAAAGGGGGCGAAATCATTCGTGTTGCGGGCCATGGTGGAGTGGGCTTTGAAGCGGGCGCTCCAAGGGCGAAGGGTCACGACGGTGTTTCAGAATGGAAATGATGAGCTGTACTGGTGCGAGCGGGCGGGGTTGCGCGCGGCCCAGTATAGGCGTGTGCCGGGCAGCATTGAATGGCAGGAAGGGGTATCGCAAGCCGAACCGGAATCCGGCAGGTTTCGTGTGCTATTTGTGGGACGGATGCTGGAGGATAAAGGGGTGCGTGAATTGTTTGAGGCATGGCAAATGGTTCGGGGTAAGGATGAGTCGGTGGATTTGGTGTTGTGTGGGGATGTGGACCCGGGGAATCCGCGGAGCTTGCGATCGAGCGAATTGGCCTCGATGGCGACCGTGGATGGTTGTGAGTGGCTGGGGCGACGGGAAAATGTATTGGACGAACTGACCAAATCACATGTGCTCGTTTTGGCGAGTTATCGGGAAGGTTTTCCGCGTGTTGTTTTAGAGGCGGGTTTGGCCAACCGGGCGGTAATTGTTACGGATGTGCCGGGATGCCGGGAAGTGGTGCAGGCCGAAAAATCAGGCTGGGTAGTGCCGGCTCAAGATGTTGGTGCGTTGGCAAATGCAATCGAGACTTTGCGCAATGCTCCGCAACGGCGAGACGCCTTGGCGCGAGGGTTGCGCGCACGAGTGCAGCAGGAATTTTCCGACGCAGTGATCCATCCTCGTTGGGGGGAGCTGTATGGGCTGAGCCATGATTGAGTGGGGAATCATCCTGGGGGCCGGATGGGTGACATGGGCACTTTGTTTTCCCGTGAAATGGATGTTGCGCCGATGGGGCTTTTGGGATCAATCGAATGAACGCTCCAGTCATCAAGGAACGGTGCTGCGGGGTGGAGGATTGGCCCCCTTGGGGGTCATTGGGTTGGCAGTGTTTGGATGGGTTTGTCCGGAGCAGCCGCGAGTGGGAATCGCATGGCTGGCCGGAATGTTTCTGCTGGGAGGCATTAGCCTGTGGGATGATCGTCGAGGGCTGGCAGTGAAATGGCGCTTGATGGCGCAGTTTGCTGCAGCCGTGGCGGTGGTTTGGGCATTGGGAGCCGGAGAATGGAGTGGATGGACCATGGGGTGGCTAGTGTTTGGGTTGGTGGCATTTATCAATTTCGTAAATTTCATGGACGGCATCAATGGCCTAGTGAGCGGTCTGCTGATTCTCATAGTAGCAGGGTTGAGTTGGATGATGAGCGACGGAATGCTGGTTGGAGTGGGATGGGTAATGGCGGGAGCGTTGCTGGGGTTTGTGCCGTTTAATTTTCCACGTGCTCAGATGTTTTTGGGTGATGTGGGCAGCGTGGGGATTGGCTTTGCCGTGGGGGTGCTGGGATTGATGGCCGGGAAGGGAATGGAGGCCGATGCTAATTCGTGCTGGTTGGCTGTGCTGCCCATGTATTTTTTTCTGGAAGGCTCGGTGGCTGTGTTGCGTCGGTCTTGGCGGGGTGAGAAATGGTGGAAGCCCCATCGTGAACACTTTTATCAACGGCTTGTTCGGTGTGGGTGGAGCCACGCACGGGTTGCTTATGTCATTTGGCTGATGCAGGCCGGGGTCGTGCTGTGGATGCTTAAGGCGCATGATGATTTCTCGGCCACTATGGGACTGGGGTTGTGTGGGCTGGCTTGGGGAGCCTTATTTCTATACGTTGAGCGGGTCTTCGAACGCCATCAATCTCTCAGAGCATAATCGGATGTCTATCCTAAATTCACTTCATTTGACGCGAGGGCAACGGATTGCGGTGTTGCTTGGGATGTATAGTGTCGTGCTTATGACGGCGACTTGGATCGCTTATGGTTTGCGTTTTGATTTTGTCGTGCCAACGGATCATGCGTCGCGCTTTTTCGATTTTTGGTTGTGGATCTGGGCTGGTAAGTTGGCTGTCTTGGCATTGGCCGGTCAGTTTTCCAGTCTATTAAGTTTCTTCAGCTTGCCTGATTTGAAACGATTAGGAGTGTCATTGGGGAGCGTCACGTTGGTCCTAATGGAGCTTTGGTATGTGAGTGATGGGCC
>JAYQQG010000170.1:0-5955 GCA_038145765.1 Verrucomicrobiales bacterium | reverse complement strand
CGCCTCCGATTTTCTTCTTTGGGCCGCAATTTGAGCAAGCTCCTCCTGTGTGTAGAAATAGTTGTGCTGCTGACTCAAAATCTCACCGCAAGCCTTGCACTTGATCACCTGCACCTGCTTGGTTTCCATCCCAGTACTGCGAGACAAGGACATCCCGTGCTCGTTCGTCATCGTCACAGTACCACCGCTTGAACCAACCACTTCAGTGCCTTGGAAAACTTCGCGCGACCCGCATCTTGGGCATTGCCAATATCCCATGCGGCGAATCTAGCGACCCCGCATCGGCTGGCAATAAACAAAAAAGCCTCCCTTGGTTGACTTCCCAAGGGAGGCACTTGTCCTAACAGTAACCCCGGCCGGTATACCTCTGAGCCAGGGTTCTCCGGTTAAGACGCGGAGATCTTTTGGACCTGCTTCTCTTCCAGGTGCGGCGGCAAGGCCACTCGTGGCACCGGTGTGGGTTTCACAAGATCGGCATATTATTTTTCAGTCACATCCACGCTGGAATGACCTAGCAACTTACAGGCAACGTAAATGCCCTCGTAGGTTGCTACCTGAGAGCCAAAGAATTTCCTGCACTCATGGGCGGGCTTTTTACGGTGGATGCCGCAGGCTTTGAACCAGGCATTGAATCGGCGCCATATCCTGTCCTTACGCGCGTGTAAGCCCCGGGTGGCCAAGAGGATAGTCGGGGCGGTATTCAATGGCCGCGTTGAGGCTTCTGAGCTCTTCTATGACGCCATCAGCGATTGGCACCTGACGCCCCTTGCGGCTTTTAGTCCGAAAGGTTTCCCCCTCAAACCGCTCCTTGGCCGGTATGTCGATGACGGTCACGCCATCAGGCCGAACCTTCAGCCAATCCCAACGGGCATGAATGATTTCGTTCTTACGCAGGCCGGTGGTCGAGGCAATCAGGAAGGCCCCGTACAATTCCGGATCCTCTTTGGCCAGTCGGGTCGTGTCGTTAATCAGCCTGGAAAACAACTCCACCCCGATGAATGAGTAATCATCCCCCTCCTCTGCCAGGTGCGGGACGCCCAAGAACTCCGTGAGGTCTGGCAACTTGAGTTCATCATAAGCCCCTCCGGCAAGCTGGGCCTTCGAGAAGATCGACTTAGCCTGGCGAAAAACGCCGTTGCACGAAATGACTGCCGAATCGTATTCCTCGGAGTCTCGGTCCAATGGTTCAAGGCGGCTGTCCGGTAATTTACGAACGGCCTTGGCTGTCAGTGAATCCAGACGAGCCTTCTCGGGGTTTTTGTAACCGGCACCGGCCAGCAGTAATTTTAACGCGCCGGTGTTCTGCTTGGCCGTCTTCTGGGCGCAGGCACGAGATTTGTCCTTCTCATAGACCTCGATGATTTCACCTACGGTGCTGTAGTTATTTCGCTTCGCTGTTTTGTCCAGTGCCCTGGTGGCCGCCTTAGCGTCATCCTGCAGCTTAAACAATTCACCGTAGACCCGTTCAGCTTCCTTAGTGGCCGCCTTAATGTCATTGGTGCCCAGAGACTTCCAGGTACGTTTGCCGGTGGCCGGGTTTTTGATCCGGATAAAGTAGCCGTAACGGCCCTCGCGCTTTGTCAGTTTTGGAGTGGATAATTTCATTTCTAGTTTGTCCTATCCTTTCCACTACTGGCGGGCTCGTAGCTCTGACCGGCGAAAACCTGAATCATGCTGCTATGGCAAATAGCCTGAATTGGATTCCTCATAAGCCCCGTAAATATATCCGAAAAGATTTCGGGCGGTAGCTTTCAGTACGCCGAAATACACGCAGGATACACGCAGGGATCTAACCTTCTGATTCCCATTCAGATGGTCTTGGAGACCATTTTGGAGACCATATCAGGCCATTTCAGGGGTCATCAGCGGTAATCAACAATCTCCCGAGGATTCAGAGTTCGTCTCGGTATTACCGAGTTAAACCCTGAAAAAAGAATGGCACGCCCTAAGGGAGTCGAACCCCTAACCTTCTGATCCGTAGTCAGACGCTCTATCCAATTGAGCTAAGGGCGCAGCCGGAACGGGAGATGTATCGGCTTCCCCTTTCTGGAGCAAGTTATTTCTTTGAATTTGCGTTCCAATCGTAGTCTGTATAGCGAATTTTGAATCCGCCCCGCCGAAGGGCCGCAGCCGTTTTGGCCGGGAAATAATCCGCCACAAAAAGGATGATGGCCGCATCGTCTCTGCCAAAATCTTCCCCATACCATTTGAAGATCGGCGAGAGATGCAGCTCCTGCTTCTCCAAATCGACATAGTTTTTGTCTGGGTCCCCAAGAAATGATTTCGCTTGTTCGGCAAACTGTTCTTCCAGGCGCGATGCCGTATAGGGTTCCCGCCTTAAAATCGGACAACCGTTGGCGCCGCAAACGAGCGCAAAATGAATCTCGGGCGACTGAAACATTTTACGGATCATGCCGTGTTCCAATTCATCCAGCGTCCATTTAGCGCCGAACAAACGCACGATCTTGAGCGCCCACACGTTTCGAACGCCGCCGATCATTTTAATCGATTCCACCGGGTGATAATCCGCCATCAATTTTAAAGTAGCCGCATTGTACACATTGAGAAGAAACGCCATCCGCTCCGCCTTGGTCCATCCGTCGAATTGAGCACGCGGCACGGTGGCCACCCCATCTAAATACTGGTTCAACTCTGCTGGATCCTGATGCAACGCTTGGTAATCGACATGGCCGAACCCATCGGCCACTTTGCCGAGCACTTTCCCAAACGCAGGATGCGCATGATCAAAGGCCACCGCCTCCACCACCGGCGTGGGTGGGACGGTCTCGGCCTCATGCTTGCACCCGATTCCCAGCAGGATTCCCAATAGGAGCAGGCTTTGCGTGGTGTGCTGCATGAGATCAATCTAACCGATGTGCGGCCCGATAAAAACCCTTTCCGCATTTTAGGTTGTGAATTAGGTTTCCGCAGGCACAACCGATGAAACTCCGGTTCTCAACCAAGCTGATTGCGATGACCACATTTCTAGTGGTTTTTTCCGTCGCCATCTCCACAATCACCGCCTACTACTATAAACGCAAAGCGCTCGAACGCGCCCTCGCCAATGAACTGCTTGGCATCGTCAATTCCGTCAGCACTTTTGTGGACGGCAGCCAGCACGATCTCATCATGTTTGATGAAATATTGGGTGAAATTGACAATGAAGCCTATCTTAAGGAATTGCGCGCGCTCCTGCTCAAGGTGGAGACCAAAAACCATAAAATCGTCCACCAAGGTCACAGTGCAATTTACACCCTTCGCCGTGCCGGTGAGCTCAACGGAATTGAACACCTTGAATTCATTGGCACCAGCCGGCCTTCCACGGTCATCAAGGACGGCCAGGAAGTGGAGGTCTACAGCACATTCAACAGCATCCCGGCAGAGACATTTCAACTGGAGGCACTCAAAGGAAAATCTGTCACCACCGGCCTTTACGAAGATCAAGCCGGCGTCTGGATATCCGCTGCGGCACCCATCACCGTTCCGATCCCCAACGGCGATCACACCACGCTGCAGGTCGTGGGCATTGTGCAGGCCGATTTCCATGTGGATTCATTTTATGATGAGATCCAAAGCCAAACCGTTCCGCTCATCGGCGGAGCCGTAGCCGGTATCATCTTGGCCGCCCTCCTTTCCTATTGGTTTGAGCGCCGGATGACTCGCCCGATTGACAATCTCTCAACAGCGGCCCGAAAAATCGGCGAAGGAGATTTGGACCATACAGTGACCGTCGACAGCTCCGATGAACTTGGAGATCTTGCACAGTCATTCAACCAAATGATCGAAGGCCTCAAAGAACGCAACCTGGTGGAATCCACCTTCAAACGGTACGTCTCATCCGATGTGGTGGATTATCTTCTGGAAAACCCGGACGCCATGTCACGCCCCGGTGAACGCCGCTACATCAGCATTCTCTTCTCGGATCTCCAAGGCTTCACCTCGCTGGCCCAGCGCACAGACCCTCGTGAAATCATTCATCTGCTGAACACTTACCTTGGGGATGTCAGCGAGGCCATCGGTCATCGTGGCGGCACATTGGATAAATACATGGGCGATGGTGTCATGGCGTTTTTTGGCGCGCCGAAACCCCGCATGAACCACGCACAACGCTCCACGCAGGCCGCCCTCGATCATCTGGCCATCACCAAGCGCCTGGCCGCCGAGCACAAGGAAGAAGGCTGGCCAAAGCTCCACGTCCGCGTGGGACTCCATACCGGCGACATGATCGTCGGCAACATCGGAGGGGAAGGCAACCAGGATTATACGGTCATCGGCGATGCCGTAAACATTGGTTCCCGCCTGGAAGCCGCCAATAAAATCTACGGAACACAAATCCTTTGTTCCGATGAAACTTGGGAACATTGCCGGGAAGATTTCGTTGGCCGTGAGATCGACACCCTCACAGTGGTCGGCCGCGCCAAGCCCATTCATATTTTTGAAATCATCATGGCCAAGGAAGATGAATCAGCCCATGAATCCTTTGACCTGTCCACTTTGCATCAGGCCATCAACACCTATGAAGAAGGATTGAAACTGTACCGCTTCCGGGAATTTGAAGCCGCCCGCGTCAAGTTTGAGAGTGTCCTGCACATTCGCCATGAAGATGGGCCGGCCGCGGAAATGATCCGCCGTTGCAAAGATTTTATCACTTCACCTCCACCTACGAATTGGGACGGCTCATGGCACCAAGAAATCAAATGAAGTCTTGCGCCAACCAACCGCATCACTAATAATTCGAAGAGATCGGCACTGCGCATGAAAACCGCAAGCAACCCAACCCTATGCCTACTGATGGCAGCTGCAATGTCTCTTCTATTCATTGCGCCGCCCGCATCCGCCTCGGGCACCTACCGCCCCACCCTCATCCGGAGCGGCAGCAAAGGCAAAATTGATACCACAAAGTATATTACCGGCAAAAAAATCTTTACCGGAGCCACCCCACTCGAGGCCCACCCGCAAACCACCCAAATAACGGCCCCTAAATTGAAGGCACTGCAAGCTGCGCTCCCACAAGCAGTTACCCGAGCCATCAACTTAAACGATATGGCGGGCAAACTCACAACCATTCAAATGGAGGCTCTAGAGTACTATATTGCCATCCGGTTCCGGATTGTCCTGACCCCTGAGAAATCATGAGACATCTCCTACTTTTAGCCATAGCCGGCCTGTCGACGATTAGCGCCCCCCATCTCCGCGCCCAATCTGCTTGGCCCCTAGAAACCGGCCAACTCGTCGTGAGCCCCATTTTCACCGTCGAACGATTTAACAAATTTTACAAAGGAAATAACCGCTTTAAGACGACTGGAAACGTCTATCAATATTCGGAAATCTTAAATCTCGAATACGGCCTGAACCCCAATCTTACACTGGACCTGAACACCGGCTACAGCCACAGCCCGCATTCCAACTGGGCTAGCGCCTCCACGACCAAGTCCGGTCGCACGGATACGACCATCGGCGCGCGTTATCGGGTAGTGGATGAGTTTACCTCGCTCAATGATTGGACCCCCACCGTCTCACTGCGCGTCGCGGGCATCATCCAGGGCAATTATCAGACAGGAGCAGCCAATGCCGTTGGCGATGGGGCCGATGGAGTGGATCTCGCCGTGCTCTTGGGTAAAAATGTCCCCGAATGGAATGGCGGATATTACGGCAGCTTCGGTTACCGGATCCGCAACCAGGATGTTCCCGAACAATGGCTCCTCAGTGGAGGCGTTTTCCGGAACCTTGGCGAAAACTGGCGTGCCAATCTCGGATTCACCACCGAATGGGCCACCAGCGGCATCGATATTGCCAGCGCCGAATGGGCCGCGCATGCCGCCCCCAAACCCTTTCATCGCACCAAGGAACGACGCATCGCTCTGGAGGCCGGTTTGAGCTACACCGACGGAGCCAATCGCACTTGGTCACTCATTTACGGCCGAGTGATTGACGGACGCAACACCAGTCTCGACA
>JAYQQG010000169.1:0-5960 GCA_038145765.1 Verrucomicrobiales bacterium | reverse complement strand
GTGCTTTTTAAACAGGTCGAACACCACGATGGGCATCTTGTTATCCAGACAAAGGGAAAACGCGGTGGAATCCATGACGCGCAATTGTTTCTGGAGGCAATCCAGATAGGTGATCTCGCGGAATCGCTTGGCTTGCGGGTTCTGCTCTGGATCGCTGTCATAGATGCCATCGACCTTGGTCGCCTTCAAGATGACGTCCGCGCCAATTTCATTGGCACGCAGAGCCGCAGCGGTGTCGGTCGAGAAATAGGGGTTGCCTGTGCCGCCGCCAAAAATGACTACCCGGCCTTTTTCCAAGTGCCGTACGGCGCGTCGGCGAATAAAGGGCTCGGCGACTTCACTCATTTCAATGGCAGTTTGCACCCGGGTTTCGACACCGTGTTGTTCCAGGGTGTTTTGCAGGGCTAGGGCGTTGATGATCGTGGCGAGCATGCCCATGTAATCGCCGGTGGCTCGATCGATACCGGCGCCTTCGCCTTCCAAGCCCCGAAAGATATTGCCGCCGCCAACGACGATGACCACCTGCACGCCAAGATCGCGCAGTTCGCCGATTTGGCGGGCCATGCTGGAAACCGTTTCGGGACAAATGCCCTGACCGACTTCGCCTCCGAGGGCTTCGCCGGAGAGTTTGAGCAGGATGCGATTGTACTTGGGTTTGGAGCGGGACAAGGTAGTGCGTTTCACCGGAGATGTGGATTACCAACCGGAGCCCCTGCGCGTCAAACGAATGCACGGGATATGCATAAAAAAAGCGGCCCACCAGCTGGTGGGCCGCTTGAAACCGTTGGGGGGTTGATTAATCTTCCTGAGTTTCGCCCACTTGATAGCGAAGGAACGCCTGAATGGTGATTGCATCACCGAGTTCCTTGGCTACGGAGGCGACGTGTTCTTTTACCGACGAATCGCCCTTCACGAAATCCTGATCCACGAGGCAGACCTCGGCAAAGTATTTCTCGATTTTGCCTTCCACAATTTTTTCAATGGCTTGGGCGGGCTTATCCTTGAACTGTTCCCGGGCGATCTCCCGCTCTTTTTCCAGCTTGTCCTGATCCAACTGGGAACGATCAAGGGCATCGGGGCTGGCCGCGGTGATCTGTAGGGTGATGTCGCTGAGTAATTCCTTGAATGCGTCGGTGCCAGTGGTTTCCTCTTTGCCGGTGGCGACGGAGAGCAACACGCCGACCTTGGCCCCGTGGTGGATGTAAGCGGTGACCGCACCGGGACCATCAATGCTGAGGCTCTGGTGGCGGGTGAAGACAATGTTTTCGCCAATTTCAGCGACGGCTTTGGTGCGTTTTTCCTCCAGATCCGCATCGTTGTTGCCCGCGTAATCGGTGGCAACTTCGTCGCAGAATTGTTGGAATTTCTCGTTCTTGGCTACGAAATCGGTTTCGCAGTTAATTTCCACGATCGTGCCGCTCTTGCCATCCTCGGCCAAATGCCGGGCGATGACACCTTCGGAGGTGCTGCGGGAAGCCTTTTTCTCGGCTGTCGCGGCGCCCTTTTTGCGGAGCCACTCCACAGCGGCCTCATGGTCGCCGTCATTTTCGGTGAGCGCTTTTTTGCAGTCCATGAGACCGGCACCGGTCTGTTCACGGAGTTTTTTGACTTGGGATGCAGTAATGTCAGCCATGTTGTTCTTTAATGAATCTAAGTTGATGCAGGTTGAATTGCCTTGGGCACGAGGGTTAGGCCTCGGCCGGGGCTGCTTCTTCAGCGACAGGTTCTGCCGGCGCGTTCTCAGCGGGGGCCTCTTCTGCCGGGGCTTCGGCGGCTGTCGGTTGTTCGTCCGCTGCGGCCGCATGGACGCCTTTGGCTTCAGCAATGGTTTCACCAATGGCATCGGCGATGACCTGAATGGCCTTGATGGCGTCGTCGTTGCCGGCAATGGGATAATCCACGAGCTCTGGATCGCAGTTGGTGTCCACGAGGGCCACGATTGGGATGCGCAGTTTGCGGGCTTCGGCAATGGCGTTGTGTTCCCGCTTAATGTCCACCACGAACATCGCGTCGGGCGTGCTGTCCATGTGGCGGATGCCGCCGAGGTTCTTCACGAGGCGCTGTTTTTCACGGCGGATGGAGGCTTGCTCTTGCTTCACGTAACCGGCAATGGAGCCATCCTCTTCCATGGCCTCAATCTCCTTCAAACGCTTGAGGCGTTGTTTCACGGTCTTGAGGTTGGTGAGCATGCCGCCCAGCCAGCGGTCTGTGACAAAGTGTTGGTTATGGGTTTCGGCCAACTCACGGACGATGGGTTGCGCCTGTTTCTTGGTGCCCACAAACAGGATCTTGCCGCCGCTCCGGATGGTGTTGCCCAGAAAATTACAGGCAGCCTGCAGTTGATCGACAGTTTGAGTGAGGTTGATGATGTGGACTCCATTGTGCGCCCGGAAGATATAGGGCTTCATCTTCGGATTCCACCGACGGGTTTGGTGGCCAAAATGGACACCTGCTTCAAGCAGTTCTTGAATTCCTTTGCTCATATTGTGTTCCCTTGTTCGAGACCCTTGCGGGCCATCCCACAGGAAGACGGGATTATGTTTGTTGTTCTTGAGACCACCGCGTTCACTCGATCGCGGATGCTTCGGGCCATGGGTTTCCCCTGCCTTACGGAGGGAAAAGGGCGGGCAAACTATCATGCGCCAAGCAAAAGGCAATCCGTTTTTTGAGAAAAATGAGCAAAAAATACGCCATTGAAGCAGCCATTCTCGCCGGTGGCCAAAGCAGAAGGATGGGCGAGGACAAGGCCGTATTACGTGTCGGGCGGCGGACATTGCTCGGTCATGCCCGCGCCTTGGCGGCAGAGATGGGGTTGAATTGTCGCGTGGTGCGGGTGGATTGTCGGGCGGGGAACGGGCCTTTGGGTGGCATTGAGACGGCGTTGCGCCGGACGAAAGCGGAGCGGGTCTTGTTTCTCAGTTGTGATATGCCGTTTCTTTCGGCGTCCTTGGCGGGGCGAATTATGGAGGTGAAACATCCAGCAGTGTTTGCTGCAGTCGATGGGTTGGCTGGGTTTCCTTTTTGTTTATCACGAGAAATGCTGCCTTCGATCGAGGCTCGGCTAGAAACGCGGGAACTGTCGTTGCAATCCTTGGCGCGGAATCATGGACGGCATTGGCGGGTGCCCAAGCGCGATTGGCCGCAATTGGCGAATATCAATACGCCTGAAGAACTCGCAGCGGCGCGCGCGGCCTTGCAATCGTGATCCGGCCCGCTACCCTCATCGGTCTGACCCACTGCGTGTAACCTCTGTGGAGGGGATGCGTATGAAATGTGAATCCATGATAAAAGCTATTTTTCTCTTGTTGTTGTGGGCCGCGCTTCCGTTACGTGCGGCGCAGGCACCTGAATCACTCCTTCCATTGAATACGATCGCCGTGGCGACAGTGCCAGATATGAACACGGCCAGGACCTTGTTCAAGGCGGATCCGATGGTGCAGTTATGGAACGATCCATCCATGGAGGCATTTACCGACCGCTTTGAAAAGGCGTTCCGGAAAAATGTGATGCAACGGATTCGCAACGAAGCTCCAGTGCAGCCGGGCGAGTTATGGAAATTGGCGCAGGGGCAGGTGACGGTGGCCCTGACGCGCAAGCCCGGCCGGCCGGACCCTGGCCTGATCGCATTGATGGAGAGCGGCGAACATGCGGAAGAATTGGAGCGTGGTTTACTGCTGCTCCGCGAGGCGCTGGTGGATAATCAGGTAAAGCATGAGCGGCTGCGTTTGGAGGCGACGGATTTTGTGCATGTGCCGCATCCGCGCCGCCCGCAACGAGGATTGTACATCGGCCAATCCAAGTCGTTATTGATTGTGACGTCTACGCGCGAGTTAGCGGAGCAAGTGGTGCAGCTGCACAAACAGAAGCCGAAGGTCAAGTCGCTCAAGGAAAATGCAGGGTTCGCCCAACGGAACAAGGCGCAGTTTGCCGATGCTTGGGCTTATGCGTGGCTGGATTTTTCGCTCGTGATGGAAGTGGTGGCGGACGAGATCGCCAAGCGCCGTGATCCGGATGCCGAACCGAATCCGCTGGTGCCACAGCCCGAGCGCGTAATGGAGGCGCTGGGGTTAACGGGGTTGAAAAGCGTCAGTTTGTCGGCAGCCAGTGATGTGGATGGCGGTTTGTTGGAGATGTACTTGGATGTGCCCAAGACGCAGCGCCGCGGGTTGTTCGAGCTGTTGGCGACGCCAGAAAAAGATGCCGGACCATTGCCGTTTGTGGCGTCGGATGTCTCCAGCTTTGGGCGGTGGCGGCAGAGTGGGGCGCATATATGGAAAACGTTTATTGATACGGCCAACGAGATTACTCCGGCGGCAGCCGGTGCCCTGGCGTTTTTCCAAGCTTCAGTGCAGGCCAAAAATCCGGAATTCAAACTTAAAGCGCAGCTGATCGACACGCTGGCTGATGATTTTATCGTGATTGAGCAGGCTCCGCGCGGGGATGACTTGCAGGCGTTGCTCTCGCCACCGCGCCTGTATCTGGTGAAATCCGAACAGCCCAAAGTGACGCTGGGTGCCATGAAGGATTTGGTTTCGATGGTGGTCGATACCCCTCCTGACTCCGAAGAGATTGAGGGCCGCACGGTGTATTCATATCAATTCGGAAATTTTAATAACGACGAGGAGACGGCAGTGCATGCGGTGGCAGTTGGGGAGTATGTGCTCATCTCGCAGGATTTGAAGGCGGTGAAGGATTACCTGAACGGTCCAAAACAGGGGGCGAAACCATTGCGTGCCTTAGCCGGCTTGAAACAGGCTGCGGAAAAAGTGGGTGGCTTTGAAAGCGGCGCGTTTGGGTTTGAAAACTCGCGTGTGATGGTAGGAGCCATTTTCTCTGTGCTGAAAGAAAACCCCAATCTGATTTCTGAGGCGTTAGGGGATTTGCCCGAAGGAATCGATCCGGAGACAGGGTTGCCCGTGGGTGGCGGCCGGCTCAGTGAATGGTTTGATCCCAAGCTGTTGCCGGACTTTAGGCAGATCTCCAAGTACCTGCACTACACTGTGACCGGCGCGACGACCACGGACGCGGGGATACGCTTTCGGCTGTTAATGCCCACCCCACCCAAACTTCGTTAGCGCTCATTCCCCCAGCAAATGTACGGTCACCTTGCGTTGGTGATCGTGGTGCCGATGTTCCCAAAGGTAAACGCCCTGCCAGGTACCAAGAGCGAGCCGGCCGTTGGTGATGGGAATGGATAGGTTGACCGCCGTGAGGGCTGTGCGCACGTGAGCCGGCATGTCGTCGGGCCCTTCGTAATCATGCTCGAACATCGGATCGCCATCGGGGCAGACGCGGGCCATAAAGCGTTCCAAATCACGTCGCACACCGGGATCAGCATTTTCCTGGATAACCAACGAAGCACTGGTGTGCTGCAGATGCAGCGTGGCCAAACCGCTCGTATAACCGGCATCATCGACGAGTGAAGCGAGTTCACGCGTAATATCATGAAACTGTCGGCCCGTGGTGGCCACGGCCAGGGTGTGCGTGTGCTGCGAAAGCATGGGCAAGGGTTGCGAGCAATGGGGAAAAGTTCAAGTCACGAGGACGGTTGCGGCCGTCCCCGTGACTTAAGGGCGGTGTACCTGCAGGAGGTGGACGGGGGCCGCTTCGGCCCACGAGGGGGTGTCGTCCGCAGGTTCAAACCGCCAGGCGGAGAAGAAGGCGTGGTCCGGTTCCCGCTCCATTTCGCGTAGGAGGAAACACAAAATGGGCGTTCGGGTGTTCCACTGCGGCAAACGGTTTAGCGCGGCGATGGTGTAAATCTCACCGGCTTTGGGGAGGGTGGATGTCCAGTCCCAGACAGCGCCTGAGAAGTGGTCGTTTGTGCAGCGAACCCGTTGGCCTTGGTACCACATCGGTCGTTCTCCTCACTGACAATTTCGCACAGGTTCGGCCGGTTTGCCGGATTAGTTGTTCGCCGCGGTGAACAAACACACCGCGGGTCCTAAACAGGAAACGGC
>JAYQQG010000168.1:0-6012 GCA_038145765.1 Verrucomicrobiales bacterium | reverse complement strand
GGGTTGTGCGCCGTTGGCCTGCCGGCGGGGCGCCGGCAGCACCGTGGGCGGTGGGTTGGAGCATTGTTGTTTCAACGCGAAGGTCGCGGAGGCGCAGAGGTTCGTAGAGATATTTTTGATTATCCCTCTGCGATCCTCTGCGCCTCTGTGTTCTCTGCGTTTCAAATCAATCGCCTCCGCCTTCCCCGCCGGTGAGGCGCAGGGGTTGTTGTTCGGTGAGCGGGAACCACAAACGGAAGGTGGTGCCTTCGCCGGTGTGGCTCTCCAGCTCAATGCGGCCGCCGTGTTCGCGCACAATGCGTTGCACAATCATCAGGCCGAGGCCGCTGCCTTCTTCCTTGGTGGTGAAGTACGGCTGGAAGATGCGGTTGATCTTTTCCTGCGGAATGCCGCCGCCGGTGTCCGCCACGTGTACCCACACCCCATCCGGCTCAGCAAGGGTGGTGAGCGTCAGCGCGCCGCCCTGGGTCATGGCCTGGATGGCGTTTTTGATGAGGTTCACGAGCGCCTGTTTCACCTGCACTTCATCCAAAGGCGCATTGGGCAGATCGTCGGCGAAATGTTGGTCCAAGGTGACTTCGCGATTTTCGATTTCCGGCCCGAGCAACGTCAAGGTATCGAGCACGATGTCGTTCAGTGAAACGGGCTTCAGCTCCGGACGCGTGGGGCGGATGGCTTGCAGGAATTGGCTGATGATATAATCGAGTCGATTGATTTCGCCCTTGGCGATCTCGAGATAATTCTCCAGCTTGCGAATGCTAGCGGCATGGTTGGCGGCGGCATCAGGATCGCCGAGATCCAACGGGGCATCGGCATCCGTGGCCTTCAGCTTTTTCACCTCGCGCTCCATGAGCTGCAGATGAATGTGCAGCGCGTTGAGCGGGTTGCCGATCTCATGGGCCACGCTGGCGGCGAGCAGGGTGAGCGCCTCGACACGTTCGCTCTCGATGACCTCAAAGGTTTTCTGCTGCTGCTCGGTGGCATCATTGATAATCACCGCGAGGCCGCTGGCGCCTTCACCGACGAGGGCCGCGGTGTACACGCGCAGGAAACGCCGGATGGGATAGGTGACCTCCAGTTCGTGCCGCGTAACGGTGAGGCTGTCGGTGGCTTCGGCCGCACACAGCTTTTCCCAGTCGAGCCCCGGCAAAAATTTCGCCATGCCTTGCCCCTCGGCTTTGTCCAGCGGCAGGCCGAGCAGATGTTCGGCGGATTGGTTGTGCCAGGAAATGTGCGCCTTGGCGTCGAGCACCAGCACGCCGTCTTCGATGGTGTCAAAAAGCGTCTCGAGAAAATCACGCTCCCGAGCCAGCCGCGCCACTACGGTCTGCAGCCCGTCCGCATCGAGCTGATCAATGCGGCCGGCAATCCGGTCAAAAAAACTGGTGCGTTCGGTGGCCATTTCCGTTTGGCAAACACTTGGTGCCATTTTGCCCCGCAAAATCCATTGACTGACAGAAGCGCCAAAGTGTCTCACTACCCTGCCATGCTGGGCGCGTATGATCAAGCCGAGAAACCTTGACCGTGGTGGAGTTCCTTGATGAATTGGCCGCCCTCAAATTGAGTCTTATTTTTACCCCATGAAAATCCTGAAACAATTCCTGTTGGCCGCCCTCGGCGGATTGATGCTCCTGAACGCGCCCGCCGAAGTGCAAGCGGCGCCGAAGAAGATTTTGGTGATCACGCAGTCCGCCGGTTTTCGCCATCAACCCGTGAATCGTGCCGGCAAGGAAACCTGCCAAGTGGAGCGGGTGCTCGCCGAGATCGGCAAAAAGAGCGGCGTGTTTACCACAGTGAATTCGCAGAACGCCATCCAGAGCATCACCCGTGAAAACCTGAAGCAGTTTGACGGCATCTTCTTTTACACCACCGGCATGCTGTTGCCGGCCGGCGACCCGCGCGATGCGTTGATGGAGTTCATCAAGTCAGGCAAAGGCTTTGTGGGCGCGCACAGTGCGGCCGACACCTTCAAGCAATACCAAGGCTACGTGAAGATGATCAACGGCAGCTTTGCCGGTCACCCGTGGAATGCTGGCGGCACCAACGGCTTTCTCAATCACGAACCCTCCCACCCCACCGTGGCCATGCTCGGCAAAGAGTTCATGTGGAAGGATGAGATTTACCAGTACAACAACTTTGACCCCAACGCCGTGCGCGTACTATTCAGCCTGAACATGGCCAAGAGCCGGCCGCAGATGCCCTACCACGTGCCCGTCTGCTGGGTGCGCAGCTTTGGCAAAGGCCGCGTGTTTTTCACCAACCTCGGCCACAACGGATCCACCTGGGAGAACGAGACTTTTCACAAGCACCTCATCGAGGGTTTCAAGTGGAGCCTCAAGCTCACCGACGGCCCGTCCGAGCCGAACCCGGATCTGCAGGCCAAGGAAAGCATCAAGGCCTTCGCCCTGTTCGCCTCGCAGAAGCTCGAGCTCGACCACGACATGCTTCTCAAGGACATGATGGCCAAGGCCGGTGACGAGAAATTCATCAAGCTCCTCCGCGAGAACAGCTGGAAAAGTCGCGGCCGCGACATGAACCTCATCAAGGCCGTGCTGGCCGAGGTGAAGTAATTTTAACACCGCGGACCGGCGGTTCAGGCGGCCGGTCCGCGCTTGCTTTTAAAACCAAAACCCGCACACTGTGCGGCCCCTTGCCCATGAGTGAGAACAAACAGGATTTCAATCGGCGCGACTTCATTTCCTCCGCCGGCGGTTCACTGGCCGCCATGGCCGCGATGATGCAGGCCTTCGAGGCCCGCGCGCAGGACAGTGAAGGCAAAGACTCCGTGCGCCGCACTGATGATTCCACCCCGCCCGTGAAAATGGGCCTCATTGGCTACGGCCCGCACGGCCGCGAAATTGCCCGTAACCTCGCCCAATTGCCCAGCGCCCCGCTGGTGGCGGTGGCCGACCATTACGGTGCCATGCAACGCCGCGCAAAGCGCGAGCATCCTAAGGCCGCCAGCTACGACAACTATCAGGATCTCCTCAAGGATGAAAACGTCGAGGGCGTCGTCATTGCCACCGCGCCACATGATCACAAAGATATCGTCCTCGCCGCGCTCAAGGCCGGCAAGCATGTCTACTGTGAGGCCCCGCTGGGCGGCACAATAGCCGACGCCAAAGCCATTGCGCAGGCGGCTGCGGCGCATCCCGCACAAAATTTCCAGGCCGGTCTCCAGTACCGCAGTGAACCGCAGCGGCACTTCATGTTTCCCTTCATGCGCGCCGGCGCCATCGGCAAGGCGGTGCATGCACGGACGCAATGGCATAAAAAGACCAGCTGGCGTTTCGTCTCACCCAATGCCGAACGCGAAAAGCTGATCAACTGGCGCCTGAACCCCGAGTTGTCGCCCGGCCTTGCCGGCGAAATCGGCATGCATCAGGCCGACTTGGTGAATTATTTTCTCAATCTGCAACCCAGTTCTGTGAGCGGTTTTGGCAGTACCATCCAGTGGCGCGACGGCCGCAAGGTGCCGGACACGGTGAACCTCGTTTACCAGTACGAGAACGGATTCTCTCTTACGCAGGAACTCACCCTCTCCAACTCATTTGACGGCGAGTATGAGGTCATGCACGGCACCAACAGCGCCGTGATGCTGCGCGGCGCGCAGGCGTGGATGTATAAGGAGGCCGATGCCCCGCTGATCGGCTGGGAGGTGTACGCCCGCAAGATGCCCCATTACGGACGTCCCGGTGTCGTGTTGGCCGCCGGTGCCACGACTCTCGGCAAGGACGGCAAGAAACTATATCAGGAATCCACCTTCACCCAATCGCCTTTATTTTATGGCCTCGAGGCGTTTGCCTATAACTGCCACCAGGTGAAGAGCGCCGTGGAGGATTTCCTCAACACGTTCGGCGAAGCCGACGCAGAAACTTTAGCCGCGTATCTCGCCGATCAACTCGGCGAAACCAACAGCCTCCTGCCCGCCGCCAGTGCGGCGGACGGCTATCAGGCCAATGTGATTGCCCTCAAGGCCAATGAGGCTGTGATGACCGGCAAACGCGTGGAAATCAAACCCGAAGATCTAACTGTTTAACCCCCACCCCAAACTATTTCATGAAAAAAATTCTCATCCTTGCAGCCCTTATCCTCGCCCTGCCCGCGCAGGCAGACCGTTACACAGCCAAGTTCGGCCTGAGCCAATTGACCATCCATGGCAACTCCAGTGTGCATAAGTGGAAGGTGGAAACCAAACTGATTGGCGGATTCCTGAATGTCGACGGCGCGGCCTTGGGCAAGACCGGTCCATCCGGCGCCACCGGCACGGTAATCGTGCCCGTTCGTCAGCTGAAGAGCGGCAAAAAGCGCATGGACGAGGTGATGCATGCGGCCATGAACGAGCCAAAGCACAAGCTCATCAAGTTCACCATCAGCAGCCTTGAGGTGAATTCCGTGAAAGACGGTGTCTCCACCTGCACCGGCAAGGGTTCCATCGAAATCAACGGCATCAAGAAGCCGCTGACGTTTGATGTCTCCATCGCCAGCAAAGGCAATCAGCTGACCGTGACCGGCAGCACGCCGATCAAAATGACTGATTTCGGCATCACGCCGCCATCCCCCAAGTTGCCCACCGGCAACATCACCACCGATCCCGAGGTGAAAATCTCGTTCGATTGGGTGGTGGCCAAGAAATAACCGTCCATGGCCGGCGGCACGAGCAGGCATCCCTGGTACACTCGAATCGGGCGCAAAGTGCGCCTCGATTATTTGCGCATACTCCGCACCCAAGGCGCCCCTTCACAGGTAGCCCGCGGCGTGGGCTACGGCATCTTTGTGGAGTTAATCTTTTTCCCCACGCTGGGCCTCGCCTTTTTCCTCATGTATCCGCTGAACAAATTCGGCAAAGGTCACATGGGCGCAGCCGTCGCTGGCTTTGTCTTCGCCAAGCTGTTTGCTTTCCTGACCATCCCGCCCAGTTTCATTCTCGGCAGCAAAATTCTCGGGCTGCCGAATTACAAATCCTATTTCATGGACGGCGAGAAAATGAAACCGCTGGGGGATACTTGGGAGGTGGTCAAGGAACTTGCCGCTTCAGGAGATTTGCTTAAAGCCCTTGCCGGCTGGACTGCCGGGGCGGCGGTGTTTGGAGCGGTGATCGGGTTGTTGGGCTTTTTTATGGCCCGCGCCGGTCTGCGCAAATATCAGGCCCGTCGCAAAGCCCGTCGGGAGCTGCTACTGGCCGAAAAGGAACAGGCGGAAGCGGCTACCGCGTAGGTTAGGCGAGGATGCCTTTCACCGGGTTTCCATGCACATCCGTCAGGCGGTAATCGCGTCCCTGAAACCGGTGGGTCAGCTTCTCGTGATCAATCCCCAACTGGTCCAGAATAGTCGCATTCAGGTCATGCACGGCCACCGGATCGCGTACCACGTTGTAGCAGTAATCATCGGTCTCACCGTAGGTCACCCCTCCACGAATGCCCGCGCCGGCCAACAGCACCGTGAAACAACGCGGGTGATGATCGCGCCCATAATTGGTTTCGGACAGGTTCCCCTGTGAATACACCGTGCGCCCGAATTCGCCCCCCCAGACGATTAGCGTGTCTTTCAACAACCCGCGCTGTTCCAGATCATTAAGCAACGCGGCTGTGGGTTGATCCGTGTCCTTGCACTGCCCGGCGAGCGCCTTCGGCAGGCCGCCGTGGTGATCCCAGCCCATGTGAAACAACTGCACAAACCGCACATCCCGCTCGGCCATCCGCCGGGCCAGGAGACAGTTCGCCGCATACGAACCCGGCCGGTGCACATCCGGCCCGTAGGAATCCAAAACATGCTTGGGTTCCTTGGAGACATCCAACAATTCCGGCACACTGCTCTGCATGCGAAAAGCCAACTCATACTGCGCTATGCGCGTGGCAATTTCCGGATCGCCCACCTGGGAAAGACGTTCGCGGTTGAGGGAATTCAACCGGTTCAGCGTACGCCGGCGAGTGGCGGTGTCCACTCCCGGCGGGTTGGACAGGTACAGCACGGCATCCCCCGTGTTGCGAAACTTCACGCCCTGATGCCGGG
>JAYQQG010000167.1:0-6123 GCA_038145765.1 Verrucomicrobiales bacterium | reverse complement strand
CCTCTTCTTTGGAGGAAATTGGTAGGCGGCGGGCACTCCTCGTTTGCAATTGCACAAGGCCTTGCCTTCAGTATTGAACAACAAGATGACAATGAGGTCGTCGTGGCATTTTCAACCGACTCCGGACGAGTTAAATGGACTCATGAATACCAAGCTAAGTTTGAGGAGTATTTTGGCGGAATAGGTCCACGCAGTACTCCAATATGGGATGAAAACTTCTTGTATTCAATTGGCGCTAAAGGGCACCTCAACTGCCTTGAAGCAAACACCGGAGAAATTGTTTGGAAAAAAAATCTCCTGACCGAAAATCAGGTGGAGGTTCCCTATTGGGGTGTCTCTGCTTCGCCTTTCATTTATAAAAATTCAGTAATCCTGACTCCGGGCGGCGAAAACAATAATGCTGTAGTTGCCTTGGACAAGAAATCTGGAAAAAAATTATGGAGTAACCTCAACGGCACACAAACCTATGCAACTCCCGTGTTATTAAAGCTGCTTGGCCAAGAGCATTTGATTATTACGCTCAAAGACAAAGTAGCTGCTCTAGATCCGAGTGATGGCAAACTCATGTGGTCGCATCCATGGAAAATATTCATGAACAACTATAACATAGCCCAACCAACCCGATTAGCCGATGACATCGTACTCATCTCTGCTGGCTATGGCACAGGAGCTGAAGCATTTAGAATAATTCCAAAAAATAGTGACATACGAACCGAGTCTTTGTGGAAGAGTAAATCCTTAAAAACGAAGTTCTCCAGTCCGATTTTTTGGGAAGGTCATTTATACGGTCTCAATGAAAATCGGCTCGTCTGTTTAAACGCCAAGGATGGTTCCCTAAAATGGCGTGGAGACAAATTCGGTTATGGTCAAATCATCGCCGCATCGGGTCACTTAATTATTCTTGGAGACGCCGGTGATCTAGCCTTGGTGGAAATGAACCCAAACGAGTTCGTACCCAAGGCCAAATTTAAAGCCCTGGAAGGCGGTCGCACATGGAACTATCCGGCCCTTTATCAGGGACTTCTATTTGTTCGCAACAGCTATGAAATGGCGTGTTACGATCTTAGGATAAAATAACCTGAAGGTTTTAATCGATACATGATCCTAGTCATTGCCGATGACCTTGCAGTCGGCGTCGCGCTAGATAGTGAAATAATTGCTCCGGCCCGGGCGGCGTTGGATCGATTGCAGTGGAAACAGCTCCAAACCGAGGCGCTGGCCGCCAACGACCTGCCCGCCCTGCGCGCAACCGAGTAAGCCCCGCGCGTGTTCATAAAGCCGGGCAGTTATGATTGGCCGGACTCGGTTTGGCCGTAGCGGGCGGATATTGTGTTTTGTGCCGTTAAACGGTTTGTTAAAGCACGACACACGGACTCGCAGGCTCGTCCCTCCAATGCTGCGGTCTTGGAGGGACGAGCCTGCGAGTCCGGTTGCCGTTTGAGATGGAATCCGTGGCATGGACTTTTCGGCAGCCGTCAATTAGTGTCGCACTTCGAACTGTTACCCATGAAATTCATTCTCCCGTTCCTTTCTGCATTGCTCCTCAGCTTGCCCAACCTGCACGCGGCTAAGCTGCCCAACATCATGGTCTTCCTGATCGATGACATGGGGGTGATGGATACGTCGGTGCCGTTTCTCACGGATCAAAACGGCAAGCCGAAGCGCTATCCGCTGAACGATTATTATCGCACGCCGGGGATGGAGCGGCTGGCGAAGCAGGGCATTCGGTTCAATCAGTTTTATGCGATGAGCGTGTGTTCGCCGACGCGGATTTCGATCATGACCGGGCAGAATGCCGCGCGCCACCGCGCCACCAACTGGATCAATCCACGCGGCAACAATCGTGGCGGCAATGGTCCGGAAAAATGGAATTGGCCGGGGCTCAAGAAGGGCGACGTAACCTTGCCCGGCGTGCTGCGCACCAAAGGCTACAAGACCATCCACGTCGGCAAGGCGCACTTTGGGCCGAACGGACACGAGGGATCCGAACCGCTCAACCTCGGCTTCGACATCAACGTGGGCGGCGCGTCCTTCGGGGCGCCCGGCAGTTATTTCGGCGAAAAAAATTACGGCAAAGGCACGCGCCGCTCGCACCATGCCGTGCCGCATCTGGACCAATATCACGGCTCCAAGACATTCCTCTCCGAAGCTCTCACCATTGAGGCCAAGAAACACATCACCGAGATCGTCAAGAGCGACCAGCCGTTCTTCCTGCACTTTTCCCATTACGCCGTCCATTCGCCGTTCGAATCCGACCCGCGCTTTACCGCGCATTACGCGGACTCCGGCAAATCCAAAAATGCTCAGGCCTTCGCCACGCTCATTGCCGGCATGGACAAATCGCTCAATGACATGCTCGATCATTTTGAAAAACTCGGTGTGGCCGAAGACACGCTGGTGATTTTCCTCGGCGACAACGGCTCGGACGCCCCGCTCGGCCATCAACACGATGTCGCCTGCGCGGCGCCGTTGCGCGGCAAGAAAGGCGCCCATTACGAGGGCGGCATGCGCGTGCCCTTCATCGTCGCCTGGGCCAAGCGCGATGCCGGCAACGCGCACCAAAAACGCCTGGCAATTCCCGCCAACCAAATCCTGCCGCAGGTCGCCAACGTGACCGACCTGTTCCCCACCCTGCTGCAATTGACCGGTGCCAAGTCGCCCAAGGGACACGCGGTCGACGGCCGGTCCATCCTCGTGCCGCTCACCGGCAGCCGCGATCAGCTCGGGCAACAGCAGTTCCTCATGCATTACCCGCACGGCCCGCATCGCAGTAATTATTTCACCGTCTGGCGAGACGGCGATTGGAAGGTGATCTATCACAACTTCCCCAAGGCCCGGCCGCTCGGCGGCAAGGAGCAATCCGGCGGCGAACGCTACGAGCTGTTCAATCTGGTGAACGATCCGTTCGAGTCCACCAACGTCGCCAAAGACAACCCGGCGATCCTCAAGAAAATGATGCAGGGTCTGGCGGCGCAACTGGAACAGCACGGCGCCGTGTATCCGCAGGATCAAACCGGCAAGGCTCTGAAACCAATTGTGCCGTAAGTGAACTTGGCAACCATGGCTTTTCTCATTAATCCTGCCCGGACTCGCAGGCTCGTCCCTCCAATTGGAATGAGTTTCTGCATCAGGATTCATGGAGGGACGAGCCAGCGAGTCCGCCACCGTTCAACCCAAATTATGAAAACCGGATTACTATTGTGGTTGCTCGCGCTGCCGTTGGCGGCGGCGGAGTTTGCAGTGAAACCGTTGTCCGACGCACTGGCGCGGGAGTTCAAGCTGGATACCGGCTTTTACAAAAAGGCGACCGAGGTGCAGGGCTTTTTGATCGCCACCTCCGGACGTGTGGCGGATGTCGCGCATCGCGAGACGGCGTATCAGTTCGACCAACTGATGCGCGGACTGAAACCGGAGATCGCCGAGCGCATCCGCAAACGCCGCGTGCTCTGCCTGTTGATCGGCCACAACGAACTGACCTCGCAACTGCCGCAGTTCGCCACGGACAAGACGGGCAAGGAGCTGGACTTTTACAACTGGCGCCGGCGCGGTTTCCTCACGCGCATCGGCACCCGTTCGGTGGTGGTGTTCGCGGAGGAAGACGTGATGGAGTACGAAGGCGGTATGCGGCAGGAGAGCATTCTCGTGCATGAGTTCGGCCACGTGGTGCACGGCGTCGGGTTCGATGAAGCGCTGCAGAAACGGTTGACTGCCACCTTCGAAAACGTCGCCAAGACCGGCATCTGGAACGACGGCCGCGCCGCGCAACGGTTTCGCCGCGTGCAAAGCAAGGAACCGGTGCGGTTGCTGGCGGAATTGAAAAAGGCTTTCCCGCTCGAGTCGGAGGAACTGCTGAAGCGCGCCCTGAAAGAGGGCGATATTTTGGTGAACGGCAAAAAAGCCAAGATGGACGTGAAGGTCACGCGTGAGGACAAAGTGCTGATCGTCTTCGGCGGCCCCAAGCGCTGCTACGCCTCACGCAATCGCGCCGAGTATTGGGCCGAGATTTACCAGTGCTGGTTCAACACCAACCGCACCATGGACCACGACCACAACCACATCCACACCCGCGCGCAACTCATCCAGTACGATCCCATCGGCGCCCAGCTCTGCGAGGATGTGCTCGGCAAACCTGACTGGCGCTTCGTCTCCCCCCGCGACCGCGCCGGCCAGGCGCACTTGAAAAACTACGATCCCGCCAAGGCCCCCAAGGTGGAGGATCTGCCCCACATCAAGCAAGCGGCCAACGATTACTACGACAAATACTGGAACGTTTTCTGGCAGCGGCTTTACGACAAGCACAAGCTCGCCAGTCCACAGGAACGGCGGGATTCAAAGGGGAAATAACATGCGCCTCCTGCCTGCCCTGTTGCTGTTAGCCCTCACCGCCCTCACGATGTCTGCCGCCCCGTTCAAGAAAATCACAAACTTGCAGTACGCAAAGGTGGACACCCATACACTGGCGCTGGACCTGTACTTGCCGGAAACGAAAAACGCGCCGTTGATCGTGTGGGTGCACGGCGGCGCTTGGCGCGCGGGCAGCAAGGATTTCATGCCACTCACCGCCTTGGTGGAAAGCGGCTATGCCGTGGCCAGTGTGGATTATCGCCTGAGCACGGTGGCGAAATTTCCCGCGCTGATCCACGACTGCAAGGGCGCCATCCGCTGGCTGCGCGCGAATGAATCCCGGTACGGCTACAACGCGAAACGCATCTGCATCGCGGGCAATTCCGCCGGCGGCCATCTCGCCGCGCTCATCGGCACCAGCAACGGCGTCAAGGCACTGGAAGGCACCGTTGGCGGGCATGCCGATCAATCTTCTGACGTTCAGGCAATCGCGAGCTACTACGGCGCCAGCAACCTGACCAGTATCCTCAGCCAATCCACCCCGCACGGCCTCAGTGTCCGTGTCCCGGCCCTGAAGCTGTTGCTTGGGGATACGCCTGAACAGGTGAAGGAACTGGCCCAGCTCGCCAGCCCGGTGTTTCACGTGAATCGAACCGATCCGCCGCTACTGTTGTTGCATGGCGATCAGGATCCGCAAATGCCGATCAATCGGGCGCACGAACTGCACGGCCGTTATCGGGCGCTGAAACTGGACGTGGCCTTCGAGGTCCTTCACGGGGCCGCCCACGGCGGAGCCATGTTTTACGATGCCCAACGCAACGCCATGGTAAGGGCTTTCCTTGACCGGACATTACGACCGTCAAGCCGCCCCGAATAATTCCTCCAACCGCGCGCGCATGACGTTGCCGTCGACCGTTTCACCGGTCCAATACTCGATGCCGGTGATGCCTTGATTGACCAACATGCCGAGGCCGTCGATCACCGTGCAGCCCTTGGCTGCCGCATCGCGGACGAGCTGCGTGCGCGGCGGGTTGGGGATCACATCGGCCACCACCATGTCGGCGTTAAGCGAATCCAGATCCAACGCGAGCCGCGCCTCCGCATCGGCCAGACCGATGCTGGTGGCATTGATGACCACGTCCGTGCCGGCCGGCACCGTGTAATCGCCCTCCCATGCCTCCAACACCGCCGTGACGGGCGTCTTTTCGTTGAGCAACGATACCAGTTCATTGCCGCGCTCGGCACTGCGGTTGACGACCGTGATGTGCGCCGCACCGGCGAGGGCGCATTCCACGCCGATGGCGCGCGCGGCACCGCCGGCGCCAAACATCACCAGCTTTTTGCCGGCCGAATCCACCACCTCCTGCAGGCTCTTCAAAAACCCTTTGCCGTCGGTGTTCTCGCCGATGTACTGGCCATCTCGGCGCACCGCGCAATTCACCGCACCGATCACACTGGCCGATTCACCGAGCCCATCGAGATGCCCGATGACGGCGACCTTATGCGGGATGGAACAGTTAAAGCCCGCCCAATTCATCGCACGCGCCCCGGCCACCGCGTCTGCCAGCTTTTCGGGCGGCACCTCGGTATTGAGATACCGATAATGCAGCCCATGATGGCGATAGGCCGCCTCGACCATTTCGACCGTCGGATTCTCCGCCGCCGGTTGGGCAAATGACCCGGTGATGTGATGCAGGAAATTGTGTTCTTCAGACATGATCTATTGTGCTGCCGGCGCCTCGCCGGCAGGGCTTGGGTTTTGGTGCCCCCAAAGTAAAA
>JAYQQG010000166.1:0-6182 GCA_038145765.1 Verrucomicrobiales bacterium | reverse complement strand
TTGTGTATAAGTGATAATCCGTGAACCGCACCCCCGCTTTCGCCATCGCATCGATGCGCGGCGTCTTCACTTCCGACGCCCAATAACAGCCGAGGTCATAGTAGCCCTGATCATCGATGAGGATGAAAATGATGTTGGGTTTCTTCGGCGCAGCAGTTGAGGCGAAACCAACGAGCAGGCTGCAAAAAATGGTGAGGACAGTTTTCATTCAGAAATTGGTGGAAAGATTTTGGCGGTTTCAGCCGGTGAGTGGAAGCAAATGCTCACGCTAGGGCGCGGAGAAAATATTGGGGCAAGGTGGAACTTGCCCCTCCCGGGAGGCGTGGGTTTAACGGGAGGGACGAATTCCACCTCGTCCCTAACTTTGGTTTCCCTCTGCGGCTCCGCGTGAGCCTACTTCTTCCCTTTCAACGTCAGCAGATACGCCAACACGTCGGCGAGTTCCTGGTCGTTGAGGATGATGTTCATCGGGGGCATGGGGCTGGCGCCGAGTTTGTCGTACGGGGCCACGAGATCGGCGTTGGGGTTGATGAGGGCGCGGCGGATATAGTCGGCGTCCTTGCGGCTGGCAATGCCGTCGAGCGCGGGACCGACAATGCCGCCCTTGTCGCCCACTTTATGGCAGCGGATACAGCCGGCGACGAGGTGCGTGTCGAAAATCTTTTTGCCGGCGAGCGCGGTGCCCTTGACGGGGTCTTTGCTCTTCTCCTTATAGATGGGCTGGATCTCGACGAGCGACACATCATCCCACCAGGCGGTGCCGGTGCTTTGGCCCCAGCCGCCGAAGAGGCAGTTCACGGTTACGTCACGGTCCTGCTCGCTCTTGAATTCCACCTTCACCTCGGTCCATTTGTCGACCGTCTTGCGTACGCCTTTGGTCTTGGCGGCGTGCTGCAGTTCGTGCACGCCCATCAATGCACCGTGACCGGTACCCTCGAGGTTGTCGGTGCGCACCCAGCCGCTGAGGATGTATTTGCGGCCACCCTTCAATTTCACGCGGGCAAACAGGCTGGAGTCGTGCCGCGTGTCGGCGCTGATGCGCAGGGAGTTTTTGCCGGTGCGCACGTAGTCCTTGCGCGTCTCGACCGCGTGCTTGAGGTCGGCGCGACGGGCGCTGTACGTGCGCGGGATCCAGTCGACGGGCAATTGATTGGCGCCGAGTTTTTCAAACGACGCATTGGGCAGCAGGTTCTCACTTTGCTTGTAGCCGACCACGTTCAACTCCGTCGCGCCGGTGGCGGCGAGTGCCGCGCGGAGCCATTCGTCCTTGGCGTTCTCGGGCTGTTGCATGAGCAGCGATGCAGTCTTGCGATGTGTGTTGTTCTTGGGCAATGACGCCAGCGCGGTGAACGCGGTACGGCGCACGTGCAAATCCTTGTCGGCCAACGTGGCACTGTCGTAGAGCAGCTCGGTGGCGGTTTGGTCGGTGCCGAGGGCGCGCAGGGCGTTGCGGCGCAGGGCGGGGTCGGTGGCGATGAGGGCGGTGCGATGCGTCTCGCGGTCGAGCTTGCCGAGGCCCTTGAGTGCCCATAGCGCATGGATGGCGGCGTGTCCGCCGGCATTGAGTTGGGCCTTAAGGCCGGGCACGGCGTCGGTGCGCTTTTGCTCGACGAGCAATCGCTGCGCGGTGAGGCGCCAGAACAGGTTATCGTGGCCGAGCGAGCCCACGAGGTCGGCGGTGGCTTTGAGCTGCGGCTGTTTGATGTTGTGTCCTTTGTAAACGACGCGGTAGATGCGGCCGTGTTGGCGGTCGCGGTTGGGGTTGATGTGCGCGTTGCCGCGGCCGTTTTTCGCATCGTACCCAGCGCGGCCCTTGTTGGGGGTGGGGTTGTGCTGGATAATAAAATTGTACCAATCGGCGACCCACAGGTTGCCATCAGGGCCAACCTCGGCCACGACGGGGCTGAACCATTCATCGGCGCTGGCCATGAAACTGTAGGCGTTGATGGCCTCGTAGCCGGCGTCCTTGGGGCGAATATCATACATTCCGAGGAGATTGCCGGTGGGCCCGCAGATGAACGCGCGGCGGTCGCGCCACGCCTTGGGGAACCCGGCGCTGGTGGCAAAGGCATGGCCGCAGCCGGCGGTGTAGGCGTTGAAGGCATCGACCTGCCGGATGTTTGGCGTGATTGGAAAAAAGCGCGGGGTGTCGGCAATCATCTGCGCGCTCTTGCCGCGTTGGCCGCCGTAGACGGTCGCGGGCAGTCCGCCGAAAAATGTGGGGTTGTTGTTGGCCGTGGAGCCGAACACATCGCCAGCCTCGTTGAAGCCCACTCCCCAGGTGTTGTTGTTGAACTGATGCAGAAACTCCATCGCCGAGCCGTCTGCGCGGAAGCGAAACACGCCCATGCCGAAGCGATGCTGCTGTCCGCCGACTTGGCCGTTGAAGCTTGAGTAACCGACCGTGCCGTAGATCCAGTTGTCAAAACCGTAGCGCAGATTGCTCGGACCGGCGTGCGTGTCGCCCGCGCCGAAGCCGGTAAAGAGCACCTCGCGCACATCCGCCTTGTCGTCGCCATCGGTGTCCTTGAAAAACAGAAACTCCGGCGCATGGGCGACAATGACGCCGCCGCGCGCGAAGGTGAACGACGTGGGGATGTTCAGGCCGTCGGCGAAGATTTTCACCTTGTCACATTTGCCGTCGCCGTTGGTGTCTTCCAGAATCTTAATGCGATCATTGCCCTTGCGGCCCGCCTTGATCTCGTTTGGGTAATCAAGGCTCTCGGCGACCCACAACCGCCCACGCTCGTCCCATTGCATGTAAATGGGATTCACAATCTGCGGTTCGGCGGCGAAGAGCTGCAGTTCCCAACCCGCGGGCACCTGCGTGTACTTCATGCTGTCGGCAGCGGAGAGCGGCAGTTGATACGGCAGCGGCTCGGGGCGTTTTTCGTAATTCGGAATGTTGTCGCGCTTCTCGTATTTCAATGGCGCGCGACCGGCCAAAAACTTTTGGTACCGCGCCTGCACCGCATCGCCCGCGGCCCAGAGGATGCCGCTCTTGAGCAGCTGATGAAAACCGGCGTGGCTCCACACGCGTGCGTCGTGGCCCGAGGCAGTGTAAAACACGCGACCCTTGCCCTGCGTGCGCACCCACGTCCACGGCTCCGGCTTGGTGTGCGGATCGCCCGGCATCGCGTCGCGCACCATCAGCACCGTGCGATTCTTCGGGTTATGGTTCGTGTGAAAATACGTCTCGTCCCACGCCTCAAACGCCTTCACGCCCTTCATCGCCGGATGTTTGCCGTCCGAAATGCGCGCGCTGAACACCGCCCCCTGATGGCTCTTGAACCGGCCGCCGACCAGTTTGTCGAAGCCCGGCTCATTGCCGAAACACCAGCTCGCGCAATGCACCGGCACAAAGCCGCCGCCGTTCTCCACGTAATTTTTCAGGTTCGTCCATTGGTGCGGCTGGATCGTGCCGTGGTTGGCATACAGCAGCAGCACATCAAACTGGCCGAGATACTTCGCATCGCCCAACGCCTCCTCAACGCTCACCGTGTAATCAAAATAAATCGCATCCCGCCCCAGCGCCTTGGCGATCATGGGGTAGTACTCGTTCGAATTATGATGCTTCGCCGGATGCCCGAGAAAGAGAACGCGAATCGGACCGGCCTCCACAAGCAGGAAGCTGAACAACAGAAGAACAGGAATGAGTAGGCGATGTTTCATGCGTGATGAGAGTGTAGTTGATGCAAACCGTTGGGCAAGTTTTCACGCCAAAGGCGTGACAGCCAGTAGCCGGTGGTAAGCGAAGCGCCCCCACTGGTCAAGGGCGATGAAGCCTCCGGCTTCAATTTGGGTTGTCCAAATTTTGCGGAAAACACTCTCAGCCTGCATGGTGAGCAGGGAATCAACCCCAATGCACAATACAAATCTGCGCTACACATTTGCCCTGCTTCTCCGTACGCTGCGCGGGCGATGAGTGACGAGGTAAAACGCATTAAGGTCATCGATTCCCACACCGCCGGTGAGCCGACGCGCGTGGTGGTGGAGGGTCTGCCGGAATTTGCCGGCACCCCGGGCGAATGGCGCGATTTCCTGCGCGACAACCACGACGGTCTACGCACCGCCGTGGCCTGCGAACCACGCGGGCACGAGGCGATGGTGGGCGCGTACTTGTTGCCGCCCACGCAGCCGGACTGCGTGGCGGGCGTAGTGTTCTTTAATAACGTCGGCTACCTGCACGGCTGCCTGCACGGCACCATCGGTGTGACCGTCACCCTCGCGCACCTCGGGCGCTTGAGCGAGGGCGACAACAAAATCGAGACGCCGACCGGTATCGTGACCGTGCGCCCGCAGGAGGATGGTTGGGTGACGGTGCAAAACGTCCGCAGCTGGCGCCATGCCGCGGCGGTGCCGGTGGAAGTGCCCGGCTGGGGAACGGTGCAGGGCGACGTGGCTTGGGGCGGGAATTGGTTTTTCCTGATTGAGGCCGCGCAGATGGTTAAGCCCATCGAAGTGGATTTTATAAACCTCGATCAACTCACCGATTTCACCTGCGCCGTGCGTGATGCGTTGGAGGCCAATGGCATCACCGGCGATGACGAAGGCGAGATCGATCACATCGAGGTGTTCGGCCCGCCCGCCGATGATTCCGCCGACAGCAAAAATTTCGTGCTCTGTCCCGGGCGCGAATACGACCGCTCCCCCTGCGGCACCGGCACCAGCGCCAAGCTCGCCTGCCTGCACGCCGCCGGCAAACTGCAGCCCGGCCAACCATGGCGTCAGGCCGGCATTTTGGATTCCGTTTTCGAAGGCTACGTGCAGGAAGCACCCGAGGGCGGCGTGATCCCCACCGTCAAAGGCCGCGCCTTTGTCACCGGCGAGAATGAACTGCTCGTGCATCCGAACGACCCGTTTGGCGAAGGCATCGTCTACTCCCGTGCCTGACCGCGATCATGACATCCTGATTGTTGGCGGCGGCGTGATCGGCCTTTGTTGCGGATGGTATCTGTCACAGGCGGGCCGCACCGTGACCATTCTTCATCGTGACCCCACGCGGCGCGAATCGTGCTCCGATGAAAACGCCGGCATGGTAGTGCCCAGCCATTTTATCCCACTCGCCGCGCCGGGCGTCATTGCCCAGGGGCTCAAGTGGATGCTCAATCCGAAGAGCCCGTTTTATCTGCGGCCGCGTATGGATCCCGCTCTGTGGAGTTGGTGCTGGCAATTTTTCCGGCACGCCAACGCGAAACACGTCAACGACACCAAGCAACTGCTGGCCGACTTTAGTCTGGAGAGCCGCCGTTTGTTTTTGGATTTGTCCGAGGAACTAAAATTCGATCTCGCCACGCGCGGCTTGATGATGCTGTGCCGTACCGAAGCCGGGCTGGAGGATGAGGCGAAGGTCGCTGCGCTGGCCAAGGACGTGGGCGTGGAGGCCGAGGTGTGCGATGCCGCGCGTGTGCGCGAGTTGGATCCCGATGCGCAAATGGATGTCGCCGGTGCCGTGTGGTTCGCGCAGGATTGTCATCTCGATCCACTCGATTTCCTGAACGCCCTGCGCGAAGGCATCCGTGCCAAAGGCGGCCGCTTCCTTGATGGCGAATGCACGGGCTTCGACCGCAGCGGTCAACGCCTCACCGGCATCCGCACTGCCGATGGCGAAACGCACACTGCCGAGCACGTCATCCTCGCGGTCGGCGCGTGGACGCCCGAGCTGGCGCGCGAGCTCGACCTGCGCATCCCCATGCAGGGCGGCAAAGGCTACTCGCTTACCCTGCGCGAGCCCGCCGAGTTGCCGCGCCTTTGCTCGCTGCTCAAGGAAGCCCGTGTCGCCGTTACCCCCATGGGCGGCAAACTGCGCGTGGGCGGCACAATGGAAATCTGTGGCACCGATTTAACGGTCAACCGCACCCGCCTCCAAGGCATCATCGAGGGTTTCTGCCAATTCTTCCCCGCCTTTAGTCCTGACGACTTTGCCGGCATCGAGCCGTGGAGCGGCCTACGCCCCTGCACCCCCGACGGCCTCCCCTGCATCGGCCCCATCCCCGGCACCGCCAACGCCACCGTCGCCACCGGCCACAACATGCTCGGCCTCAGCCTCGGCCCGGTGACAGGAAAGTTGGTTGCTGACCAAATCTCCGGGCAAACTTCGCCGGCGTTTGATGCCGCACAACTGGCAGCCGGTCGATTTAACTGATCATTTTTGGAAATCGGAAACCGGCAACTTACTTTGC
>JAYQQG010000165.1:0-6219 GCA_038145765.1 Verrucomicrobiales bacterium | reverse complement strand
ATTCACTTGCTTGCCGATGGTTGTGCAGTGGCTCGCCCATTCTTCCGCGACGGCAGAAAACTGGCGTTTCAGGACGCGTCGATAATCATGATCTAATTCGCGCAGCACGCGTTCAGCTAATCGGGGGCGATCAATGGTTTGGCCGGTGGCCACTTTCAGAGACGTGGCAATGCGTGCCAATTCGCCCGTAAAATCACTTGCGGTCTGGTTGACATCTATGCCGATGCCCAAGACCACATAGCGGACGTGGTCAATCTCGGCGTTCATTTCAGTTAGGATGCCGGCAATTTTCTGCCCGTTAATCTGAAGGTCATTGGGCCATTTAATGCCCGCCTGAATCCCGAGATCATCGCGAAAAGCGCGCACCAGACTGACCGCAGTTGCCGCGGTGAGTTGGGTGCATTCATTGGCGGTTAGCGGTGGCCGCAATAGGATGGAAAACCATAGCCCGCGCCCGGCATGGGATGCCCACTTGCGCCGTAATCGTCCGCGGCCCGCTGTTTGTGTTTCTGCAAACACCACCAACCCTTCCGGCTCACCGGCGTGCGCGGCTTTTTCGATTTCATCATTGGTGGAGGTGGTTGTCTTCAGGACTTGTATCCGTTGGCCGATGATCGTTTGGCCGCCCAGTCGAGCCTTAAGATCTTCGGCAACCAATCGGTCGGGTGAGCTGACCAGTTCATATCCCCGGTGTGGGCTGGCAATGATTTCAAAACCTGCCTCGCGCAAGGATTCGATATGGGACCATATAGCGGCCCGGGATACTTTGAGTTGCTCGCACAATTCACTGCTGGACACGCCGTGCTTGGCGTTGCGAAGAACTGTCAGGATCTGGGCGGCAGGAGTCACAAGGAGAAATCTAATGCAATATCCACGGAGGGGGCGGAATGCGTCAGGGCCCCAACAGAAATAAAATGGACGCCAGTTTCAGCGATATCACGAATGGTATCCAGAGTAATGCCCCCGCTCGCCTCGATCTGAGCCCGACCGTCGATGAGCGCAACGGATTGGCGTAATTCCTCCAGCGTCATGTTGTCCAGCAAGATGATGTCTGCGCCGGATTCTGCGGCTTGTCGGGCTTGAATAGGAGTATCGGCTTCAACCTCGATTTTTAATTGCGGGTGTGCGCCGCGGCAGAGCTCAATTGCTGAAGCGATTCGGTTCCCGCCCTGCAAGGCGGCAAGGTGGTTGTCCTTGACCATAATCAAGTCGTCCAACCCGCGCCTATGATTCCTCGCTCCGCCGCATTGAACGGCATATTTTTCAAGCGCCCTCCAGCCCGGGGTGGTTTTGCGTGTGTCCAGTATCAGGATACCTGTGCCTTTCACTGCGGTAACATATTTTAAAGATTGTGTGGCAACGCCAGACAATCGTTGCGCATAATTCAGGGCAGTGCGTTCACCAGTCAGCAAGGCGCGTGCCGTGGCATCAATCGTGGCCAAAACTGTCCCGCTGGCGACAGTATCTCCATCAACATGATGGTGATCCACAGATGCTTCTGGGTCTAGCTCACGAAAAACAATTTCGATTAACTGAGAGCCACAGTAGGTGAAAGCCTCCCTTGCCACAACCCGCCCTTGGCATCGCCTTTGATCATCGATCAATGCGTTGGTGGTGGCGTCGCCCGTGCCAATATCCTCGGCTAAGGCTGCGGCGACGTGTTCAAGAATGTGTTCCCGTGAAAGTTCAGGCACACGGGATTCTTGGAAGGCATCCTACCGGTTGGCAACGCATTTATTCTGACAATAGAAAAGACGTGCTTTTTTGAGCGTTTGAGGCATATTGTCCACATGGCAAACGTCATCATCCGTCCGGATTGGCACATTCCGGAATCGTCCGTTACCCCTCTCAACGAATATCAAAATCGGCGCGCCTTTGTTAAGCAGCTCGGGTTAGGGGCCGGAGCTGCTGGGGTCAGTATGGCGGGCGCATTGGAAGCGGCCGCTGCGCCCAAGCTCTACCCAGCAAAACGGAATGCCCAATATAACCCAAGGGTGGTTTTGACTCACAAGGCTTGGGCGACGGGGTACAATAATTTTTATGAATTCACCACGAGCAAAGAACACGTGCGATTCTTGGTTGATAAATTCAAAACAAATCCGTGGCCGGTAGAGGTCACCGGGTTGTGCAACAAGCCTTTTAAGTTTGATGCCATGGAAATGGCCAAAGAGTTGGGGCTGGAGGAACGCGTCTATCGGTTCCGCTGTGTCGAGGCTTGGTCGATGATCGTGCCGTGGACGGGTTATACTCTTTCCAAACTCTTAAAGAAAGCGGAGCCCAAAGCTGCCGCGAAGTATATCAAATTTTATACGGCCATGAAACCGGCTGAAATGCCAGGCCTGGCGCGGTTGCCTCAATACCCGTGGCCATATACGGAAGGGTTGCGGATTGATGAGGCGATGCATGATCTCACGTTTATGGCGACCGGCATCTATGGGGAACCGTTACCGAAACAAAATGGCGCGCCGCTGCGGCTCGTCGTGCCATGGAAATACGGTTATAAAAGCATCAAAAGCATTGTGAAAATTGAGTTCACAAACAAACAGCCGAACACTCTCTGGAATGCGTTGGCACCGCGGGAATATCCGTTTGAATCAAACGTGGACCCCGGTGTGCCGCATCCGCGTTGGTCGCAAGCCAGCGAGCGATTAATCGGGCCGAATCCGGTGCGAATCAAAACCATTAAGTATAACGGCTACCCGCAGGTTGCGGGTCTTTATAAATAATCCATGCCGCTCCCAATCCTTTCTGTAGCCGAAGTGCGCGATTGGGAGAACCGCACTTGGGAGGCGGGAGTAGCTGTCGAATCTGTCATGGACCGTGCGGGGCAAGCCATTGCCCGGCTGGCTATGCGGCTTACGCAATCCGGTGATCGAATCTTGCTCCTTGCAGGTAAAGGAAATAACGGGGGAGACACTCGGATCGCGGCAGAGTATCTTTCAGATAGGAATAGTGCTGTTGTGGGCATCGAAGACCCCGGAGACAGCCTCGGGCAGCTCAAGGAAAGTCTTGGGGCGAATCCTGCATTGATCGTAGACGGCTTATTCGGTATCGGGCTAAACCGTGATCTAAGTATAGAATGGCAGAAGATTATCGCACAGATCAATAGTGCCGGGGTGCCGGTTTTGTCTGTCGATTGCCCGTCTGGGCTTGATGCAGATACCGGACACCATCGAGGCGCAGCCGTGAAGGCAGCCGTGACGTTGGCTTTAGGTTCGGTTAAGGCTGGTCTTCTAGCCGCATCGGCAACTGAGCATATCGGCCGGTTGCGGGTCGCATCAAATATTGGACTGGTAAATCCAGTTCCAGAAGCGGGGTCATACTGGGTTGCCGAAGGCGACATGCGCGGCGTTCGTTCTAAACGGTGTGAGAACTCACATAAGGGCGATCACGGCTATGTCGCCATTATTGCCGGATCAACGGGCTATCATGGTGCTGCCTTACTTGCGGCTCGGGCTAGTTTGCGGGCTCAGCCGGGATTGGTCAGTGTATATACGCCAGCATACCAGCCGGTGGCTGCTCAGTGCCAAAGTGTAATGGTTCATTCTTGGGGCAAGGAAAGTATAGAACCGTTAAGCCGAGCCACGGCGTTGGTTGCGGGGCCGGGTCTGGCGGCGCCGCATATTGAAGAAACCCTACGGAATACGGTGCGAAATCTTTGGGAGCATTCAAATAACCCAATGTTGATTGATGCCTCCGCGTTGCGTTGGATCCGCGAATGTAAGCCGAACACTGAAGCGTTCCGCCTTTTGACACCGCATCCAGGTGAAGCAGCAATGATGCTCGATTGTTCTGTGAGTGAGATTGAATCGGACCGGTTGTCCGCAGCTCGGAACATTGCTGACCGTTATCGATCCACGGTAATTCTCAAAGGGCGGCACACAGTGATGGCGCAGTCCACAGGCCCGGCATTAGTCAACTCCACGGGTAATGCAGGGTTAGCTCAAGGTGGCAGCGGGGATGTTCTGGCGGGATACATTGGAGGGTTGCTTGCTCAGCCCGAATTCAAGGGGCGAGAAATTCAAGCCGCGATGTATGCTGTGTGGAAACACGGATGGGCGGCGGATCAATTATCAGTGGATGAGGGTTACTGGGGCATGGATGACCTGATTGAACAACTCGGAAAACATGAATTTTCGTTGAAGAATCGTCATTTTTATGCCTAGTTTAACAGGTCTTGAGGGGGCGGTTTCTCATTCTGATCATCGGGCTGAATTATCCATGGATTGTGGATGGTGCTTTCCATGTGGGTTTGCTCAAGGCCCCGGAACCCATCGCGGTGAACCGGGTGGCATCTGTTAATGAAAACGGCTTGGTGTTCAGTCGCGCTTTAGGAGAAGCAGATTTCAAGCGTTACCATTGGGGTGAGTTTTCGTTATCAGGCACCCAAACCTTAATGGCGGAGTTGCCGGGGCAATCTGTGTTTCGGCAAAAAAATGCTGCTGAGCAGGGGCGATATATGGATCTCTTAAGAGGGCATATGCTCAAGCTGATACCCACGCCGGAAATCATCAATGAACCAACGCGTCCCGCCATCCAGCCGCCAGTTCAACAGATTGTTCCCTTGAAAATTCCTGAACCGCCGGTCATTGCAAAACCAGCGGTTTTTATAGAGCCTGAAAGTGTTGCCCCACTTCAATCAGGGGCGGAGCCCGAAGACGTAAAACAAGCGATTGATCTACGGCCATTGCCTCGCAGGCAGCCACCGCTTGAACGAAAGATTGAACCGGTGGTTGAGGCAAAGCCCGCTGGCCCGTTTCAATTGATCCCTGGACCGGCTGTGAGTTCACCGGTTCACGCCCGTCAAATCCAATTCGGCGCGGGTGTATGGTTCCCCTTGTTGTTGGTGGTTGGCCTCAGCGTGTTTGCGGGCAACGAGGTGGCGACGTATCGTCGTCGCTCAAGGCGATTGGTATGTCTGCTTTCGGCTGTCTGCCCGATCATCGTTCCTATCGTGTATTTAGTGTTGCCGGAACCCAACTCAGAAAAGGAGCCAGACACAGAGCCAGTCATGGCTTGGTCTGACCCAATCGAAAGCGTGATGGATGCAACCCATATCACCGAAATGGATACTCGTTTGGAATCGACCGTTTTTCAAGAAACACGAGTGAGCGAATGTTACCGTTCCTCAGAAACCCGATTTAGCGGGCAGTTTTTTGCGGATTATTTATCAGCGTATTACAAGGAGGCACCCAATAATGGCAATACGCTTGTCTTGACCACGCCGGATGGGGTTTATCCGGTTGATCATATTAGTGATCTTTCTCCAGAAACCATGAGTTTTGTATATCCTGCTGAGTCCGGATTGGAGGAAGCATCGGTTAATTATCGCCAATTACAGGAAGTAAGGATTCAAGGAGAGGCAGTTTCATGAGTAGTAAAATACGAGCCATCTTATTATTCGGCGCGCCTGGTTCCGGCAAGGGAACGCAAGGACGCATTCTGGAGCAAATTCCCAATTGGTATTATTTTGCCAGTGGCGATGCGTTCCGAACGCTCCGTCCGGAAGATCCTCTGGGTAAAACTTTTTTGGAATATTCAAGTCGCGGCGAGCTGGTGCCTGATGAATTTACCGTCACCCTGTGGCAAAAGAAGATCGAGAGCGCCATCGTCAAGGGCACATTCCAGCCGGACCATGACATTTTGCTGCTCGATGGAATTCCCCGCAATGAGCATCAGGTGGAAATGATGCGGGAACATATCAACGTGCTGGCCATGCTTCATTTAACGAGCAAGGATAAACAGCAGATGATTGAGCGTATCCAGAGACGAGCCCTGATTGAAAGCCGGCTCGACGATGCGAACCTCGGCGTAATTCAGCACCGGTTTGAAACTTACGAGCAAGAAACGAAGAGCGTGATGGATTGTTATCCGGACGAGATCATCCATCATATTGATTCCGGCCAGACCCCCGTCCAAGTGTTGCGGGATATTCTGCGGTCGGTTGCTGATATTCAACTGAACAACCAATGAGGTGGCGTGTGGTTTTCATGGGCACGGCGGAAATTGCCTGCCCGACTTTGTGGGCATTGGCCGCCATGCCGGAATTAGAATTGACGGGCGTGTACACTCAGCCAGACCGTCCAAGTGGCCGCGGGCAAACGCTACAATTTTCACCCGTAAAACAACTCGCGATTGAGCTGGGGCTCCCTGTCTTTCAATCCGCGGAACTGAGATCGGATGTTGAGTATGAAGCATTGAAAGTGCTGAGTCCCGATG
>JAYQQG010000164.1:0-6227 GCA_038145765.1 Verrucomicrobiales bacterium | reverse complement strand
GCCTATGACAAAGGGTCGGAACAGGACAGTTTACTGGTGGAAGTGTATTCTAACATGCGGACGGTAAAGGCGTACGGGTTGGAAAAAAAACAGTTGGGCCGTTTCTCTGAAATATACCAGAAATTGGCCGGAGCAGGAATGAAGTCACTTCAAGCGCGTCATCTGCAAAATCCGGTGATTGAGCTGTTGAGCATGATTGGTGCTGGAGTGGTTATCATCTTTGTTTTTTACACTGGGAAAACCGTGCCTCAATTAGTGGGGTTTCTGACGGGAATGATTATGCTGTATCAGCCGATTAAAAAATTAGGGGGTATTAACCAGTATTATCAGGAAGCTTCAGTGGGGGTAGGTATGTTGCGAGAGGTGTTTGAATCTGTGCCGTCGGTAACCGAAAAGGATGAGGCAGCGGAGATGGGGGAATTCGGAGAGCGATTGAGTTTTCAGGGAGTTAGTTTTTCCTATGACCAGGAGGCGGTGTTGCAAGATTTTGAGTTGGACTTGCCGAAAGGATTGAAACTAGGCGTTGTGGGAGAAAGCGGGGCGGGTAAGAGTACATTGGTGAGTTTGTTGTTGCGGTTTTATGATCCGGTGAAGGGGAGGATTCTGATTGATGGGGTGGACATTCGGGAGGTGACGTTTGAGAGTATGCGGGGGCAAATGGCGCTGGTGAGCCAAGAGGTGGTGATCTTTGACCAGACGGTGGCGGAGAATATTGCGTGCGGGAAGCTGGATGCTTCGCGGGAGGAGATCGTGTCGGCCGCCAAGGCGGCGAATGCGCATGAGTTTATTGAGGGGTTGCCGGCGGGGTATGATACGCGTTTGGGCGAGCAAGGTGCGCGGCTTTCGGGCGGGCAACGGCAGCGGATTGCGATTGCCCGGGCTTTTGTGCGGCAGGCGCCGATTTTGATTTTGGATGAGGCAACGGCCGCTTTAGATTCAAAGGCGGAGGCGGAGGTGCAGGGGGCGATCGATCGTCTTGAGGAGGGACGTACTGTGGTTTGCGTGGCGCATCGGTTGTCGACCTTGCGCGGGATGGATAAGATTATCGTGCTGGCTCAGGGCCGCATAGTGGAGGAGGGCGGCTTCGAAGAATTGTTGCAGCGCGATGGGGTATTTGCCGAGATGGCCCGCAAACAGGGGTTGACGGCTGCTTAAGCGACGGCCAACCCGGCGGGGACTACGGGGTGGTGTTGCACGCCCAAAACATGGTGAAGTTGGGCATTGAGAATGGTCATGCTGGGGAAGCGTGCTTCGGGTTGGTGCGCGAAACAGCGCTGGATGAGCTGGCTCAGGGCAACGGGCACTTGCGGGTTGTGCTGGTGAACGGGTTTCACGAAGTAGGATTCATCCAGTTGATTGCGTCGAGTTTCCTCCGGGGTACGCCCGCCAAAAGGGCGGAGGTGGGTGAGAAGTTCGTAGGCGGTGACGCCCCATGCGTAGATGTCGGCCCGTTGATCCATGGCTTCTCCTTTGAGTTGCTCGGGCGGCATGTAGGCGGGGGTGCCGGTGACTTTGGGGTACTTCTTGGGTTTGCGGGGTATTTCTTGGGCGGTATCGAAATCGATCAGGCTCGCGTGGCAGTTGAGTGAGACCATGATGTTTTCCGGTTTGTAATCGAGATGCATCCAGCCGCGGTCATGCAGGTGTTCGAGTCCATCGGCCATTTGCACGAGCACATCAGCCACATTATCAATCATGTCGTGTTCGCGGGACATGAGGGCCTTGAGGTCGGCGCCTTGGATGTATTCTAGCACCATGTAGGGCGTGCCATCAGCCTTGCCGTGGTTGATGTAGCGGATCACATTCGGGTGCGGTGAAAGTTTGCGGTGCACTTTGAGACCGGCTTTAAACAGCTTGGGCGCATTGGAGCTGGCCAAGCCGCTGCCTCGGAGTTTCCGCACGGCGACGACGTTCTCAAATTCGTCGGTCGCCATCCAGATCTCCGTAATGCCGCCTTGCGCCACACATTCGTGTAGCAAATAATTCCCAAACCGCTTGGCCATATGTTGATTGCGCCCTGTAAAAGTGTCTCCCTACCTATTCGTCATTCGCCATCTAATTCTTTCATTTTGCTTAAGAATCAATAAAAACATTATGTTTTCAGGCAGAACGGAGGCGGAAGATAGCCCAAAAAAAGTAAAATGGAAGTAAATGTGGATAACTTGGCTAAAATGTGAATAACGACCAAAAAACGGACTTATTTGCGTGAACGGCCGATTTGCGTAACTTTGGCCTTTGATTTGCTGTTTAAACTGAAACCATTGAAGGAGGAAAGGATCAGATTCTGGAGTTCAGCCGGGATGATGGCCGCGGCCGTCGTTTTGTGGTTGGGCTGTGAGGCAGCCAAATATCGCCGGGCGGCGGATGAGGAGGTTTTCGGTATTCTCAAGCAACGCCAGGAGGAGGTGCTGGGCGCAGCGGCACTGATGGAGGCGCAATTTGCCACGCGCAAGCCGGGTGAGGTGAATGGCACAGCGATTATCCTCAACCGATTTTCTGGGCAAACGAATCGCGTTCTGACGTTGCCCGATGCGTTGGAGTTGGCAGTGCAGGGCAATCGCGCTTATCAGTTCAACCGTGAGAAACTTTATTTGTCCGCCCTATCGCTGACCGGAACTCGGCATCGTTTTGCGCTGAAGTTTACCAAGGCGGAAACGGATCTCGGTGTGACCCGGGGCACGGACAAGGGATTGGATGGCTCAGCAGACGCGAGCGTGACCTTGAGCAAGCTGATGAAAACCGGCGGCACCTTGACCGCGTCGCTAGCGAACGATTTGGTTTTGTATTTTGACGGCAAACCGAAAGTGCCTTCTCTCACTTTAAACCTGACCCAGCCGTTGCTGCGCGGAGCCGGTGCGGATATTGCCACCGAAGTGCTCACGCAGGCCGAACGCGATGTGGTATATGAGGTGCGCGATTTTAGTCATTACCAGAAGACTTTTGCACTGGAGGTGGTGAATGATTACCTCGACCTTCTGCAACAAGGCGACAGCATGCGCCTTTCCTATAACAACTATACCAACCGATTGTTTTTCCAGACGGAAGTGAATGCCCGTGTGAACGGGGGATTGCAGGCGGAGTTCAATGCCAAGCAGGCGCAGCAGAGTGTATACACGGCCAAGATCAGCTACATCAGTGCCACCAATGCCTTCCAGAATGCGTTGGATGACTTTAAGCAAAAACTCTCGCTGCCGCTGGGCACGGATCTGCGGCTGGATTTCAACGTATTGGAGCAGCTGGATGAGCTTGGCCTGCCGCCGGTGGCGGTGAGTGATGAGGTGGGTTACTATTTGGCCATCACCAATCGGTTGGATTTTCTAAACGTGATCGATCGCTTTGAAGATTCAAAACGAAAGGTCAAAGTGGCACGTCAGGATTTATTGCCGAGCCTGTCGCTGATTGCCGATGCATCGTTGAAAGACGAGTTTTATTCCTCGTTTCAGCCGGAGGATTTTTCGGCCACGGCCAAGGTGAAGCTGAACCTGCCTCTCGACCAGCTCGCCGAACGTAATGCCTACCGCACCAGCTTGATCAATTTCGAACGGCAAATCCGCACGTTGGCCACGCAGCTGGATCAATTGCGCGATGGGATCCGGACTGATGTCCGAAATTTGGAGAGGCAACGGCAGAATTATTTCACACAACTAGATGCGCTGAAAAATGCCGAGGAAGAGCTGTTGGCCACTCGCGAGCGTTTACGGTTGGGGTTTGCCGGGGTTCGCACACGTGATATCATCACGGCTCAGGACGGTTTATTGGCAGCTCAGCAGGCGTTGTCCCGGGCCATGGTGGATTACCATAAGACACGGCTGAAGCTCTTGAAAGACGTGGGGGCACTGGATACAACGCAGGAAACATTTTGGCTGAAAACCGATCAGGCATCCGCCGTCCAACCGGGAGGAACCCGCCCGGGCGCGCGCGAAGATGTCGTGCCGCCGGCCATTATTTTGGGGGAATAACATGAAAACCAAAAAGCAAAGCGCATCAACAAAACACGTCGAACCTCGACCTGCCAGCCGCCCTCACCGCGGCGGCTTTGCCTTTGGGAAATTACTGACTGGGCTGTTAGCTGCGGGAGTCCTAGGCGGCGGCCTTTACGGAGGCAAACAGTTGCTCAATCAGGAAGAAGAGAAAATTCGTGAAGAGCAATACTATGTCGCCAAGAAATCTGATTTTTTAGTGACGGTAAAGCTCACCGGCCAATTGGTTTCAACCGATGTAGAGATTTTACAATCCAAACTGGAAGGACAGACTACCATTGAAACCATCGTGGAAGAAGGCACTCAGGTTAACGGGCCCACCGACTACACTATTGCCGAGGGAGACACTCTGGAGTCCATATCTGAGGAGCACAACAAGGCGCAGCTCAATATCAAAAGGTTAAATGCCGATCTGGAATTGGATTGGGCGAATCTCACAGCCGGGACTGAAATCCAGATTCCCGGGGACCTGCTGGTGAAGTTGGATCCACTCAGCTTTAAGGAACGCATTCATTCTCAGGAAATCGCTGTCCAACGCGCTGAAAATTTATTGCTCCGTTCTCAAGGTAACGTCGAAACGCTCAAGCTTTCTGCCGAGCTCGCCCAAAAAATGGCTGAGAACACTTACACCAACGCCCTGATGGCCTTGGATAAACTAAAGAACAACACCATTTCAAATGAGATTGTCAAAACCCGTGGAGCGATTGCCAATCTGGAGACTGATGTGGAGTTGGCCGAAAAGAATCTTACGGCGTACACAAAGCTTAAGGAGCTGGGGTTTGTTTCCGATCTCGAAGTGCTTCGCCAAGAATCCTCAAGAGATAAAGCGCTGCACCAAATCAAAGTTCTTAAGGCCGAATTGGAGGCGTACATAAAATATGACCAAGTTTCTTTGTTAAGTATTCGGGAGCTGACAGTGGATGAAGCACGGGTTGATATCGAAAAGCAAAAAGTTTTAAATGCAGCCAATATGCGTGATGCGCTCTCTAATGTGGAGACCAATCAAAGGACCCTCGAGCTGGAAAAGGAAAAGCTCGTCGATCTGAACGATCAAATGGCTAACACCAAAATTTACGCTCCACAAGATGGCACTGTCCTGTATTGGTCCGACCGCTATCGCCGTGGTGAAGCGATCATGGAGGGGGCTAAGGTGTATAAAGGGCAGAACCTCATTAAGTTGCCGCGCACCAAATCGCTCAAGGTCGATCTGAGCGTGCCTCAGGCTAAACGGAAGCAACTTCGTGTGGGCATGCGAGTATATGTGGAAGTGGAAGATGTAAAACTTCCAGGCACACTCTCCTTTCTGAGTGCGACGGTGGATACCAATCGTCGCGGGCATACTGAAAAATCCTACTTCAAGGCTGAGGTTAGTATTGATAGCAGTAGTTTCCCAGATTCTGTTTCCGAGGGCATGGCCGTTACTGCTGAGATGCTGGTGATCAACCTTGAGGGGGACAATCAGCGAATTAAGGTGCCCAACCAATGCGTGACTACTCGCATGATTACAGAGGATACACCGCAAACCGGGTGTTGGGTTTTGGATCCTGACACGGGCCAACATAAATGGCGGCCTGTAACTATTGAATATAGTGATGAGAACTTCATTGCCATCAAGCCCGAGAATGACTCTAGCCGAGGCTTGCAGGAAGGCGAACTGGTGCATCTGTCCCCGCTAACCGAGGCCGAAAACTTAAATCTCGAGGAAGCCGTGATGGGCAAAGGCGAAATCGATTTTGAAAAAACTCCCTCCAAACCCATCGAACCGGAGGGCGACTCGACGGCGTCCGAGTAACAGCCAATGGCCAAGCGTAACATCATCCAAATTAAGGACCTTAAAAAGGTTTACGACCTGGGAGCCATTCAGGTGGAGGCCCTGAAAGGATTGAACTTCGATATTGAGGAAGGCTCCTACACTGCGATCATGGGGCCTTCGGGTTCGGGGAAATCCACCTTGCTCAATATCCTCGGCTGTCTCGACCGGCCATCCAGCGGCGCCTATATTCTGGGTGATGATGATGTGGCGCACATGGATGACAAGGAACTCTCCGGAGTGCGCGGCTCACGAATTGGTTTCATTTTCCAGTCCTACAATTTGATCCAGCAGTTGAACGTGGTGGAAAACATTCACGTACCGCTTTTTTACCAGGGCAAAGACATTAGCGACCACTACGATCACTGCGTAAAGCTGTCCGAAAAAGTGGGCTTGGCCGATCGCCTCGATCACCGCCCCATGCAGCTTTCCGGGGG
>JAYQQG010000163.1:0-6251 GCA_038145765.1 Verrucomicrobiales bacterium | reverse complement strand
TTTGGACTGCCGCGGCGGGGCATGCGGAGGTGACGGCTGTGTATCATTACACGGGCAAGCAGTGCCTGCATATTTTTGGTGGCAAGGAACGGATGGTCGAGTTTACGCCGGCGGCAACCATCAAGCTGCCGGGCAAACTGGTATTTCAGGCGGAGCGCTGGACTTCGCGGAATCCGTTTGCCTTTCGCATTGAGGAACGCGTGAAGGGCAAATGGGTGGAGCTCTTCAATGGCGATCGTGCGGTGGTTGTGGGGCGGGCGTTCAAGTCGCGCGTGTCCATTCCGCTCACGCGCCAACCGGAGCGGTTACGCTTTACCTGCACCAGCCCGGAGCGCTCGGGCATTTTGATCGACGACATTGCGCTGCTGCCGGCCGGTCCGGCCAAGATCGCGGAGGTGACGGTCGAGCCCGTGCAGGTGCCGGTGCTTATCGGGCAATCGGGTAATCCGCTCCTGCGCGTGCGCATTGAGGTGACTGGTTCGCTCAAGCCGATTGCCTTTGCCAAAACGCAGGTGTCCATTGGCGGAACGATCACGGATGCGGATCTCGAGTCAGTTGAGTGGCTTTCCACCGGCCATTCGCCCAACTTCACTGACCCTCAGCCGGTCGCCAAGGCGCCCGGCGTGAAGGGCGGGGTGATTCCGTTGCGCGGCAAACATCCGCTCGCGGAAGGCGCGAATTATTTTTGGCTGTCGGTCAAACTCACCGACAAGGCGGACATCGATCACACCATCCGCGCAACGTGTTCGGTGTTGAATTTTTCCCACGGCAACGCGCACAAGCTGCAGTCGATTGCGCCGCTCACCCATCGTCTGGGCGTGGCGGTGCGATTGGGCGGACAGGGAGGCGTGCACACCAGCCGCATCCCCGGGTTGGCCACCACGCCGAAGGGCACGTTGATTGCCGTGTACGATCTGCGCCATCGCAGCGGTGGCGATCTGCCGGGCGACATCGACGTGGGCATGTCGCGCAGCACCGATGGTGGGCGGACGTGGGAGCCGACGCGCACGATCATGGATATGGGTCGCGATCCCAAGTGGCGCTACGACGGCATTGGCGATCCGGCGGTGTTGGTCGATCGCAAAACCGGCACGATTTGGGTGGCGGCCACGTGGAGTCACGGCAACCGTTCGTGGGTTGGCTCGGGTCCCGGCATGAAACCGGAAGAAACAGGCCAGTTCATCCTTGTTCGCAGCGATGACGACGGAAAGACGTGGTCCAAGCCCATCAACATCACGTCGCAGGTGAAGAAGCCGGAGTGGTGTTTTATTTTGGCCGGGCCCGGCAAGGGCATCACCATGGCGGACGGCACACTGGTGTTTGCCGCACAATATCAGGATCCACCGAACAAGCGCCGCCTGCCGCACAGCACGATCATTTACTCCAAAGACCGCGGCAAAACATGGACAGTGGGCACGGGCGCATTCGATGACACCACCGAGGCGCAGGTGGTGGAGATCGAGCCGGGCGTGCTCATGCTCAACTGCCGTTACAATCGCCAGAGCGCCCGGGTGGTGATGGTGACGCGTGATCTGGGCAAGACGTGGAAGGAGCATCGCACGCATCGCAAGGCGCTCATCGAGCCGCGCGCCTGCATGGCCAGCCTCATTGGCATCGACGCCGAGAGCACCGGCAAGCCGGGCCCGCGACTGCTCTTCTCCAACCCGAACAGCCTCGCCGCCCGCCAACGCATGGCCATCAAGGCCTCGCCCGATCGTGGCCACACGTGGCCCGAGCAATCGCAACTACTGCTCGATCAATGGCGCAGCGCCGGCTACTCGTGCCTGTCGATGATCGACGATGAAACCGTCGGTATTCTCTACGAAGGCAGCCGCGCCCACATGACTTTCCAGCGTGTGAAGCTGGCGGACATCGGCAGGGCCACCGCGCCACAAAAGGAAAGCACAAGCCGAAAGCTGAATGGGCGGCAAACCAAGCCATGACGCGCCGGGAAACATTTGAGCAGGACGGCTTCGTCGCCGTGCCAAACTTTTGCGGAGCGGAGCAACTGGCCGGTATCGAGGATGCGCTGCGCCGGTTCATTGGCCGCCGCTTGGGTGAGTTGCCGGCGGAGCATGTGTTTTTTGAGGACACGACAGATCTCGGCACGCTCAAGCAAATCCAGCGGTTGCATGAGCACGACGAATTTTTTGGTGCGTTCATGGCCGGTGCGCCGCGGCGTTTGGCGGAGGAACTGCTCGGTGAGTCGGTTGTCGGCAAAAATCTGCAGTACTTCAACAAGCCGCCGGCAATTGGGCAGGCAACTCCGGCGCATCAGGACGGGTTTTATTTCATGCTCGAGCCGTGTCGCGCGTTGACGATGTGGATGGCGCTGGATTTGGCGGATGCGGCAAACGGCTGCGTGCGTTACGTGCGCGGCTCGCACACGCGCGGCATGCGCCCGCATGGGCGCACGGAAACACTCGGCTTTTCTCAGGGCATAACCGACTTTGACCTGCCGGCAGATTCCGAAAACGAAGTTGCTTGTCCCGCCCAACCGGGCGATCTGCTGGCGCATCAAGCGCTGACCATTCACCGCGCCGATGCGAACGCCAGTGCCACTCGTAACCGCCGCGCGTTGGGTTTTATTTTCTACGCTGAAAGTGCCCGCGAAAATGTTGCGGCGCATGAGGCCTATCAAGCGGAGCTCGCCACGGAATTGGCTGCCGCCGGGAAGATTTAGAATGAACAAACAAAGCAAAACACTTGTCGCCATGTTCAGCTTGCTGGGTGCGTGGTTGTTAACAGCTGCAAATCCACAACCGCGTGGATACACGATCCCGACGATTGATCTCTCGGCGCAGAAACATCGACAGGTGATTGTCGATCGTGAACAGGGCCAGTACCTTGGGCATCCGACCACGGTGCTGTTGGAGGACGGCAAGACGATGCTGATCGTGTACCCCAAGGGCCACGGCCGGGGCGGCATCGTTTACAAACGCAGCACCGATGGCGGCAAGACGTGGAGCGAGCGCCTGCCCACACCGAAGAGCTGGGCGACCAGCCGCGAGGTGCCGACGATTCATCGCGTGGTGGATGCAGCGGGCAAGAAGCGGCTGATCATGTGGAGCGGACTGTACCCGGCGCGCCTGGCGGTGAGCGAGGATGACGGGGCCAAGTGGAGCGAGCTGAAACCCGCCGGCGACTGGGGCGGCATCGTGGTGATGGGTTGCCTCGAAAAAGTGAAGACCGGCAAGGGACATTACATGGCGATGTTCCACGACGACGGGCGTTTCTTCACCAAGGCCGGCAAGCTCGCCAAGCCGGTGGTGTTCAACCTGTACAATACTTTTTCCCGGGATGGCGGCCTGACGTGGTCCAAGCCGGAGAGCATTCTCGCCCGGTCCGATGTGCACCTATGCGAGCCGGGCATTATCCGTTCGCCCGATGGCAAACAGTTGTGTGTGCTGCTCCGTGAGAACAGTCGGCGCAAAAACTCGTTTGTGATTTTTTCAAACGACGAAGGCAAAACTTGGACCCAGCCGCGCGAGTTGCCCGCCGCCCTTACCGGCGACCGCCACACGGGCCGCTACACTGCCGATGGCCGCCTGTTCATTTCCTTCCGCGACACCACGCACGACACGCCTACCAAGGGTGATTGGGTCGCATGGGTGGGCACCTACGAGGACATCGTGAAGGGCCGCGAAGGTCAGTATCGCGTGCGGTTGATGGACAACAAAAACCGCTGGGACTGCGCTTACCCGCCCGTGGAGGTATTGCCCGACGACACCATCGTCACCACCACTTATGGCCACTGGACGGCCGGTGAGAAGCCCTACATTGTCAGCGTGCGTCTCAAGCTTGCCGAACTGGACGCGATGGCGAAAAAGAAAAAGTGAACTGGCTGAATCCAATTCGTTCAAAATATTTGGCAGGGATGGTCGTGTTCTTAACGGCCGTTATTGCTCAAGCAGCGGACGGTGTCCAGTTCGACCGCATCTTCGGCAGTCACATGGTTTTGCAACAAGGCCAACCGATTCCTGTGTGGGGCACGGCCAAGCCCGGCGCGAAAGTCAAAGTCACTTTGGGTGCGCAAAAACAAACTACTCAAGCCACTGCCGTTGGCAATTGGAAAACCACATTCCCCGCGCTCAAGGCCAGGGGCCAATCGCTGAGTCTCTCTGCCGAGACCACCGAGGGCAAATCCGCGCTCAACGACATCCTTGTCGGCGAAGTGTGGCTTTGCGCCGGCCAATCGAACATGGAATGGAATCTATCGCAATCGGCCAGTGCCCGCACGGCCATCCCTGTGGCGAAGCACAAGCGCTTGCGGTTGTTCAATTTCAAAGGCATCGCGCGGGGTGGCGGTGAAATTTATTCGCCGAGCCAAATTAAGCGCCTCACGCCCAGGCGTTTTTGCGAAGGACAATGGCAAACGTGCTCGCCTGATAGTGCGGCGGAATTTTCGGCCGTTGGCTATTTCTTCGGCCAAAAGTTGTTGGCCAACCTCGATATGCCGGTGGGCCTCATCCATGTCGCCATGGGCGGCACGCCCGCCGAGGCGTGGGTGCGCTGCCAAGCGCTCACTGCCCATCCGCAACTAGGCACCATGACGCGCGGTAATTGGCTGGAAAACAAATCGCTCGAGCCATGGTGCCGCGGACGCGGCACTCATAATCTCAAACGCGCCTTGGCCGCCAATGAAACCATTCCCGGCGATGGTCTCGGCCCCAATCATTCATTCAAGCCGACATTTATGTGGAACGCCGCCGTGGCGCCCTTCACACAACTGCCCATCGCCGGCGTGCTGTGGTATCAGGGCGAATCCAACGCCGAAAGTGACTGGCGCGTGAATCAGCATGATTCCGTGTTGAGCACCCTCATCACCGATTGGCGCGCGCAATGGAATCAGCCGAAGCTGCCTTTCCTATTTGTGCAACTGCCGGCAATGAAGCGTCCGCATTGGCCCGCCTTCCGCGCCAGTCAACAGCGCGTGCACGATGCGCTGCCGCACACGGGCATGGCAGTGACGATCGATCTCGGTCATCCAACCGATGTGCATCCACGCGATAAAAGGCCCGTGGGGGAGCGGCTGGCGTTGATCGCGGCAAAGCAGGTGTACGGGAAATCCGTGGTGGCAAGCGGACCAGTGATTAAGTCAGCGGAACGGAACGGTGCACAATTGGTTTTGCAGTTTCGATCGGCGACAGGATTGAAAACGGAAGATGGCGAAGCACCGAATGGTTTTGAAGTGCGCGATGAGGAAGGGCAATGGCATCCGATCCGGGCCGCAATTGTTGCGGGGAAAATCGAGCTGGCGTTGGGCCAAGCGGAAGCAACTGCTGTGCGGTATGGGTGGGTGCCTTTTCCTAACCCGCGTTTGAATTTGATCAACGCAGCCGGATTACCGGCGGCTCCATTTGCGCGTGAAGTGCTGCCAGCGCTCCGCCGACAGAATCAAGGTGGACGAAACCCAAAGGCCTGCTGGCGAGGCGCCGGCAGCACGGGTTCACCAAACGCCTTGCTCGGTCATTTGGGTGGTGGCTTGTTCGGCCCAGCCGCGGTTGGCGGCGGGGCTGGCGGGGCTGGGGTGCAGGATTTTGCCGATGCGCACGTCCAGGCCGGCCAGTGCCTCGGTGGCGCGTTTCTCGGCAAAGCCGCCCACGGCGATGAGCCATTGCGGTTGCAGGATTTCCACCACGCGGCGCAGGTGCGCATCGCAGGCGGCCATCAACGGCGCGGCCTCGGCGGCGGGCAATTTGTCCGGGGTACGATTGCGGCCGGAGTCTTCCATGAACGCCAGTGGGCAGTGGTTGATGACAAAGTGATCGGCAAAAAACTTTTCGGGCGTGCTAAAACGTTCGCTGAAGAGGCCCCACAATCGCCGGCCGCTCACCTCACTGCGTGTGCAGGCGAGGCCGTCGACGGGGCGCTTGGGATGTTCGCGCGCGGGTTTTCCGATGGGGGCATCAATGCCGATCCAGTCGCGCACGGCGGCCACTTCACCGAAAGGCACGCCGGTTTGCGCCATGCCGAAGGGGCCGGGGTTCATGCCGAGAAAAACATTTTTCTTTTGGGCGCTGCCGGCCAGTTGGAGGTATTGCTCGTGCGCGGGCCACGCGTAATTGAGCGGGTTGTAGACGTACTCGACGGGCTTGGCAAAACGCAACGCCTCGCAGGTGGCGCTCAAGTCACGCGCGGCGGTGGTCAAATTATTTTTGGTCATAAGTGCTGCCGGCGCCGCGCCGGCAGGTTTGTGGCTAACGGGCACCGTTGGTCGGCCCGCGGGGCGCCGGCCGCCCCGGGAGCGG
>JAYQQG010000162.1:0-6357 GCA_038145765.1 Verrucomicrobiales bacterium | reverse complement strand
GGGGCATCCTGTGCTTTCCTCACGCCCATCGGCCATCAATGTAACGCCCTGATTTTGGGGCCCGGCGGATATCGCTTTGGCGATTATTGGCGGATGGGGCTGCCGTTGGAGGTGTTGATCGTCGGCGTTTCGGTTCCGTTGATTCTCAAATTTTTCCCACTGAACATCGCCGGGTAATCGATCAAGCTTGCGAATAAGTAGGGGTTCGTGTTTTTCTCACTGCGTTGTCATGATTCATGTGATGCGTGATGGCCAGCAGTTTGGCCCTTATACGATTGAGGATATCAACGCTTATTTGGCGCAGGGGACGCTGTTGCCCAGCGATCAGGCTTGGTACGAAGGGGCCGCCAATTGGATGCCGATTACTGATGTGCCTGGCGTGGTTTACGGGGCCGTTTCGGCACCGGCCCCCATGGCCGCTGCTCCGGTGGAGGGTGTGGGAGCGGACCCCATGGCGGCGGCAAACCCGGATGTGGCCGCGGTTGAGGCCGCAGCCTCAGCGGGTGGGGCCAAGAAAAAGAAGCTGATGATTATTGGCGGCAGCGTGGTGGGCGTGGCCGCCATCACTGGGGTGTTGTTATTCGTCTGGCCCGGTTTTTTGAAGGAGGATGAAACTGGAACAACGGGCGGAGGCGGCGGAACCGGCGGTGCCGGGGCATCGGGCGGCGGACAAAATTTTGCAGCAATCGTGGATCCAATATTCAAGAACAGTACTTGCTACGACTGTCACGACGCGGCCACAGCTAAGGGTAAATTTAATCTGGAGGACCCCGCCTCCATTCAAGCAGCCATCACGGCAGGGGATCCGGATAACAGTGAGTTGATTGTTCGGCTCACGGATCCTTCAGATCCCATGCCGCCGGAGGGCAAAGGGGATATGCTCAACGCCACGGATGTGCAGAAAATAAAAGATTGGATCGCCGCCGGGGCGCAATTTTAGCCTTCGGCGACGCTTCTTCAAGGGGAGTGCTCATGATTCATATCCTTCGCGATGGCCAACAGTTCGGTCCGTACACCTTGGAGGAAATAAATGCCTTTTTAGCGGACGGCTCGTTGTTGCCGACAGATCAGGCATGGTACGAGGGGGCACCGGAATGGATGCCAATCACAGATGTGCCCGGAGTGCTGCCTATGGCTGCCCCAGTTGCTGCCGCTGCGGTTTCGGGCAAACCAAAAAAATTGTTCGTCGGGATTGCTGCAGGAGTTGTGGTGCTGGGGGGCTTTGTGTTTGCCGGGATGCATTTTTTGGGCGGCGATAAGGAGCTACATCAAAAACCGGATAACAACCCCTTGCCCCGGCAGAATCCTGAATACAAAAGTGCGAAGACTCCGGCTTCAGCTGGGGGCGTCGTTGCCTTTGCAAAAGTCGAAGGGATATTTAGGAAATACCGTTGCATGGAATGTCATAATTCCAAAGAGAGTAACAAGGTGGAAGCTGATTTGGACTTTTCATTTCCCGCGACCACTCGGGCGTTTACTGCCCCGAATCAACCGGGCAACCCAGCTACTGCCCCGCTCGTCCTCGCGATCACCCCGGGGGCAGGACGCCCTATGCCGCCCAATGGTCCCATGATTTCCAAGGAGGAAGTGCAGGCAATCATGGATTGGATCGGGGCCGGCGCAAAGTTTTAAGGAGTGCAAAACACTATTGGCGCATTTCATCCAAACACTTGCGCAAAGGCGCTAAATCAGGATCGGTCGATGCGGCGCTTTTGACTGCGCCCGCATCAATTTTCATTGCGGCATGCAATTCGCGTGCGGCTTCTTTAATGCGGTTGAGTTGGGTCAGGTAACAAGCCAAATTATAAGGAATGATCCATTGATCTGAAAAAACACGCCGTACGGGGCTGAGTTTGGTAAAGGCCTCTTCTGTGCGGTCTAGCTCATGTAGGGCAAACGAGCGGTGGATCCAGCCGCCAGGCCGTTCCGGCGCTTGTTGAACTAGTAATTCGGCGGTTGTTACACAAGCATTCCAGTTTTTCTCACGGGCGAACAATAGCCAACTGACTTCGAGTACATCGGGATGATCCAGACGATCTGCGGAAACATGATCCAGTTCAGCGCGTGCTTCACTGGGCGACCCCAATTCCAGCCAACCTTCGGCGGCGCGAAGATGATGCAAGTCTGATGCTTTCAATGGTGACCGCATGGTAAAAAAACTCTTTTTTTGTAATGGACCCACTGCGAGCCTTGGTCTAGTTTCTAATTAGACCAAGGCCTAATCCAATATACTCCTAAACTCTGTGTCATGCAAAATTCCAACGAACCTTCCTTTCGCGAAAATGTCGACCTCATGTTTGACCGTGCAGCGGCCACGCTGGACCTGCCCCTGGGGCTGGCGGACCAGATTCGCACGTGTAATTCGGTGTATCAGGTCAAGTTTGGCGTCAAGATTCGTGGGGAGTACAAGGTGTTTTCCGGGTGGCGGGCGGTGCATAGTGAGCATCGGCTGCCGGTGAAGGGGGGGATTCGATACGCGGATTTTGCAAACCAGGAGGAGGTGGAGGCGTTGGCGGCTTTGATGAGCTATAAGTGCGCCATTGTGGATGTGCCTTATGGCGGCTCCAAAGGGGCTTTGTGCCTGCGGCCGAAAGACTATACGGTGGAGGAACTGGAGAAGATTACGCGCCGGTTTACGCAGGAACTGAACAAGCGCAACCTACTGAGTCCGGGGTTGAATGTGCCGGCGCCCGACATGGGCACGGGCGGCCGAGAGATGGCGTGGATGGCGGACGAGTATCGGCAGCTGAACCCTGAGGAAATCAATAGTCTTGGTTGTGTCACCGGTAAGCCGGTGGAAAATGGTGGCATTCATGGACGCACGGAGGCGACCGGACGAGGAGTGCAGTTTGGGTTGCAGGAATTTTTTCGGCATGCGGATGATGTGCAACGGGCCGGCATGGAAGGCGGCTTGGAAGGGAAGCGCATCGTGGTTCAGGGTCTGGGTAATGTGGGCTTCCACGCGGCCAAGTTTTTGACGGAAGAAGATGGAGCCCTTGTCACAGCCATCATTGAACGTGGCGGGGCGATCATCAATGATGCGGGCCTGGATATCGAGGCGGTGCATGCGCATCGAATGGAAACCGGCGGAGTGAAAGATTTTCCCGGCTCCGAATTTGTGGCAGATGGGCCGTCGGTTTTGGAGAAGGAATGTGACATCCTGTTGCCGGCGGCTTTGGAGAGCCAAATCCATCTGGGAAATGCCGAGCGTATTCAAACCAAGGTCATCGCCGAGGCAGCCAATGGGCCAGTGACTTTTGGTGCGGATGAAATTCTGCGCAATAAAGGAGTGGTGATTATTCCGGATGCATACCTGAATGCCGGTGGTGTGACGGTTTCGTATTTCGAGTGGATCAAAAACCTTTCGCACATTCGTTTTGGCCGGATGGAACGGCGTTATGAGGAGGCGCAAAGCAAGGGTTTGGTGGAAGCGATCGAAGAGGCCACGGGGAAAACATTGTCCGACGGCATCAAACAAAAGCTCATTTCAGGCCCGGACGAATTGGATCTCGTGCGTTCCGGTTTGGATGACACCATGCGCGAGGCGTACAACAACATTCGCGATATTTACAATGCCCGCGAAGCGGTGGTGGATCTGCGCACCGCGGCCTTTGTACTGGCGATCGAGAAGATTGCCGAGAGTTACAAGAGCATGGAGCTTTAATTCTATTCGAACCGCCAGAGATGGCCGGCGGTACGGATGAACAGGGCGCCATCGGCCACGGCCGGAGAGGCGAGGGACTTTTCGCCCAACGCATTCTTGGCGAGTAGCTTAAACTCCTTTTCCGCGGCCACCACATACACCGTGCCGGCTTCGTTGACCACGTAGAGTTTGCCGTCGGCCAGGATAGGTGAGGCGGAGCAGCCGCCGCCGAGGCGTTCGCTCCAGTGAACCTCACCACTCTTGGCATCCACGCAACTGGCAATGCCGCCGTCGGAAACCATGAAAAGTTCGTTGCCGGTTAGTACCATGCTCGGTGTGTGCGGTGCGCCCTTGGGGAGGACCCATTTCACGTGCGTCTCGGTTACGTCCCCTTTGCCGCCGAGTTGCACGGCCATGGCTTTGGCGCGATCGAAGCCTGTGCTGAAGAACACCATTCCATGTCCGACTACCGGTCGCGGCACCACGGAGTAGCCATCGTAGGTGGCGCGCCAGATCTCTGATCCGTCCGCGGGATTGTAGGCGCCGATCATGTCGCTGCCGGGCAGGAGTACCTGCGTGCCGGTGACCGTCTTGAGGGCGAGCGGCGTGCTGAAGGAAAACTTCCGTCGCGCATCCACGCTCCGGTTCACTTTCCAAGCTTGGGAACCATCCTTGATGTTGAGGGCGATGACAAAAGGGTTGCTGGCGCCGTCGCAACTGAAGATAAGTTTGCCATCCACCAGCGCCGGCGTGCCGCCGTTGCCGTGGACGGGCGGGTATTTGATGGTGTCGTTCTTCCAGGCCACCTTGCCGTCGAGGGTGAGAGCGGCCGTGCCCATGTGGCCGAAGTGCGCATAGACCTGTTTGCCATCCACGATCGGGGTGGGGCTGGCCTGGCTGTTTTTACGGTGCATGCGCGGGGCCTTTTCGATTCCGAAAATCGGGGTGTTCCAAACGAGCTTGCCGTCGGCGGCGTTTAGGCAAAGGGCGTTGAGCGAGAGGCCTTCGCCTTTTTCAATCGCGCTGGAGAGATAGATTTTGCCGCCAACAATCACGGGCGAACTCCAGCCGCCGCCGGGAACGGGAGCCTTCCATTTGGCGGTGTCGGCACTGAGGTTGACGGGCAGCTTGATATCGGCGTGGCCCTGGGCGCCGGGACCACGGAACTGCGGCCAGTCACCAGCTTGCAGGGTGTTGGCGAGGGCGAGAACGGCGATCGCAAAGGCATTCTTCATGCGCGGAGTGTGGGCGGACGGGCAGGGGGCGTCAAGCCGAGTGCAGGCAAAAAAGATTGTTTTTAGGGGCGGTTTTCCACACCCTGCGCGGCTATGTCCGCTCTTGAGATCAAGCCCGCCGACCAGTGCCGGTACGACATGATTGCGCTGGGGGAAATTATGCTGCGTTTGGATCCGGGTGATGGCCGGGTGCGTACGGCGCGCCAATTTGATGTCTGGGAAGGCGGCGGCGAGTACAATGTGGCGCGCGGATTGCGCCGGTGTTTTGGGCTAAAAACCAGCGTGGTGACGGCGTTTGCGGATAATGAAGTGGGCCGGTTGGTCGAGGATTTCATCATGCAAGGCGGCGTGGATGTGGATTACATCCAGTGGCGGGACTACGACGGCATCGGTCGCACGGTGCGTAATGGGCTAAACTTCACCGAGCGCGGGTTCGGCATCCGCGGCGCGAAGGGTGTGCCGGACCGGGGCAATACGGCTGCCAGCCAAATCAAAAAGGGCGACATCGATTGGGAAAAGATTTTCGGCGAAGACGGCGTGCGCTGGTTTCACACCGGAGGCATTTACGCGGCGCTCAGTGACAGCACGCCGGAGGTGGTGATCGAGGCGGTGCAGGTGGCGAAGAAACATGGCACAATCGTTTCGTACGATCTCAACTACCGGCCCAGCCTGTGGGACAGCATTGGTGGCCAAGCCAAGGCGCAGGAGGTCAACCGCGAGATTGCCAAGTATGTCGACGTGATGATTGGCAACGAGGAGGATTTCACTGCATGCCTCGGCTTTGAGGTGGAGGGTGTGGACGAGAATATTTCCAATATCGAGATCGGCGCATTCAAGAACATGATCAACACCGCCGTGGCGGCGTTCCCGAATTTCAAGGTGACGGCCACCACATTGCGCGCAGTGAAGAGCGCCACGGTCAATGACTGGGGCGCCATCTGCTGGGCGGACGGCGGGTTTTATGAGGCCACCAACCGTCAGGAGATGGAGATTTTTGACCGGGTCGGTGGCGGTGACAGTTTTGCGAGTGGCTTGATCTATGGGTTTATTTCCACCGGCGACCCGCAGCAGGCGGTGGAATACGGCGCGGCGCATGGTGCACTGGCCATGACCACCCCGGGCGATACCTCAATGGCCACCAAGGTCGAGGTGGAGCGCCTGATGGGCGGTGGCGGCGCGCGGGTGCAGCGCTAGAGCGTGACGCGTTCGCCGGCCTCGATGGATCGCTTGGCGGCTTCACACAGCTCAACGGATGTCAGCCCGTCCTGCGCATTGACGATATTTGGCGCGACCCCATTCTCGATAGCCTCCACGAAATACGCGACTTGGGCGGTGTAGCCGTCGCCGGCCTCCAGCTTGAGTACCTGCGGTTCCTGATCCGGCTCAAACAGTTTTAGGGCATCATCACCGCGAGAAAGGTCGTAGTCGACGGTGGCGTTTTCAAAATTCACGGTGTAAGCCATGTTAAAACCGAATCCC
>JAYQQG010000161.1:0-6359 GCA_038145765.1 Verrucomicrobiales bacterium | reverse complement strand
AACGGATAAATTCATCCACCGAATCAAAACCTTCATCCACCGAAGCCAGCCAGGCCCGCTTCGCAAGCACCTTCCCGAGCAGTTTTTCCGCCCCGATTCCAAAATTGCCGTCAGTTTGCGTCGAAATTTCCGGATCCTTGGAAAAGTATCTCTGATACATTTCTCCAATTCGATTTAGGGTCTTAACGCGCCCATTTCCGGTCTTTTTTATATTGTTCAGCGTCCTTTCTGAGCATCCGACAGCATCCGCGATTTCCGCGAAATTCATCCCGGCTTTCTGGTTTAAGAAAATTAGCTGATCTTCTACTTTCATATTTCCGGAAAATTTCTGTTGAGTTATTTCCGAAATCGGCAATTCTATTCCCGTCTACTAACGGTAACACCGCAATACAGAGCAATACAGTGAAAACCCTTAATAAACCACGGCGCCGGAAAGGAAAAACCAAATCCACCACCGTCCGGATGTCTATCCCCACGCACAAACGCCTCTCCGACTTTTGCGACACCAACGGACTGCTGATGAACCGCTTCATCGATCGCGCCGTAAATGAGGCAATTGACACCAGCGAAGCCCGCTAGTCGATCACCAGGACAATGATCGCCGACCAGCCATTTTTTACCCAACCCGAGGCGGCCGCCGCGCTCGGTATTCCTGTGCGCACCCTGCGGCAAGAAATGAAGCGGCGCCGGATCAGTTTCCAGCGCCGCCCCTACAAGCGCGCAAATATCTGTTTTCAGCGCTCCGATCTGCTCGCCTACCTCGAGAAGACCACCGTTCCCGCCCGCAGTTGATTTCCGCCGCCAAGAACAAACAACAAAAAACATGCCGAACATCTCCACCGTCACCCTTCCCGCCGACAAACCCATGGGCGGACAACGCAAAGCTACCTCACCGTTCCGCGGGCCGCGTGCCACCTCCCGCGACTTCCAAGGTCACGTGATGATCGATCTCGAAACCATGGGCAACCGCCCTGGATGCGTCATCGTTTCCATCGGCGCGGTCTACTTCACCTGCAACGGACTTCATCATGAATTCTATGTCCGCATAAACCCGCTGAGTTGCCAGCAATTCGGCCTGCACTTCGAAGCCAACACGATCGAATGGTGGCTTCGCCAGGAAGACGAGGCTCGCTTGGAAATCAGCGAACTCACCAAGACCGGCGCCGACATCGACGACGCGCTGCTGCAGTTCTCCCGCTGGTTCAACCAAGACGCCGACGGCCAGGCTTGCGTATGGGGCAACGGCAGCGATTTTGACATTTCCGTCATCCTCGCCGCCTATGAGAAATGCAAACTCCCCGTCCCGTGGCAATTCTGGAAACACCGCTGCTTCCGCACCGTGAAAAACTTCAAGCAGCACGGCAAAGCCGACTGCGAACCTGAACGCACCGGCACCCATCACAACGCGCTCGACGACGCCCGGCACCAAGCCCAATGGCTGCTCAACCTGGCCGACCAATTTGACCTCATCATCAAGTAATCAGGTCATAACGCGAAACCAAAAACCGAGAACGATCGAAATGCACCCCATCGTCATCACCTCAATCATCACTGCCGCGCTCGCCGTGGCGGCCGCCTTTCTGATGTGGAAAAAGAACGCCGTCGAAGTATGGCAATGCAACTCCTGCAGCCAGTGGTTTGATGCCATGGGCAACCATTGGACATTCCGCCCGCCTAACGCTGCATTCATCAGCGACACCATTTGCCCGAAATGCGCACATCCCAACAAAGAGCAATCCTTTGTGCTGCTGCCCGGCGGCTGGGACATCGGATCAAGCAAAACCCTGGCCGAATACTTTGGGAGCGGCGACACCCCGACCTCCCACACACCGGGAGCTGATGCTCCCACCTCAACCAACAAGGGTTGATCGCCGCTCCCTCCAGCAATTGCAAATGCGCCAGCAACGAAAAACCAAGAACCAAGAACCAAGACCGACCGATATGGCAGCCAAAGCCAAAAAAACCAACGACCCCGAACGCCAGGCCGCCGAGGGGCGGATGGATGTAGCCGACCTAGTCCGAGTTTACGAAGCCAGCGTAAAGCTGGCCGTGCCAACGACGCAGGATTTGCTGCTGCGCGACGGCGCCGCCAACAAACTGGTGCAATACATCCGCACCGCTGACGTGACCGATCGCCAGGTGACGCGACTGTTCGAGGCCGCCTGTGATGTGAAATTTTGCGAGGACAACGACGACAAGTTCCGCGACATCCTCGCCGCCACGCTGGTCACCAAGCATCGACTCAGCGCCAAACCAAGAATCCCGCAGGTTTGATCATGCAGGCATCCGACGCATTAAGCATTCTGACCGATCAGATCGCCCGACTGCACCGTCCACAATGCGCCGCCCGTGCAGCTTTGACTGTCTCACATGAACGCGTCCGACAAGATGCCAGATTCGGCATTCAATGCATGGCGCCCGCCGAGTCGCACATGATCATCAGCACCCTGCAGGGCGAGCTCGCCCTGGCGATTCGCAGCGAGAATGAACCGCAGATCGCCAAAGCCTTTTCCCAGATCGCCGCCACCGCCACCCAAGGACTCGAAACCATCATCGCCGCCAATCAGGACCAAGCAACCAAGGACGACTGACTTGCATAACGAAATCAAAAACCTTCTGACCACCGTCTGCGAAGAACAGATCAACGCCATGGCTGAACATGTGGCCAAGGAACTCGCCATGAAACCGGACGGAAAAATGAGCCTGTCCATCGGCATCACCCTGAACCGCACACCCAAAACCCTGAACGCCGAGGGAGGTCTCAGTTTCAGCCGCAAGATCGCCATGGAAAAAACCCAATGCACCGCCGACATCGACAAAGACCAAGCCAAACTCGATTTACATCATGGCACCCAAATCTGAACCCGACCGCCGCAAACGCACCTGGTTGAACGGCGGCAACAAACCGAAGCAGCCCATCAATCACCCATGGCGCCGCGCCGTTTATCCACGCGCTGCAAAAGCCGGCCGCTACACACTCACTGGTGAATCAACTGCTGCACAAGCTCAAGGCGAGACCACGGAGAACACTGAACATACGAAACCCTAACAATGAGCAATCAAGACACTGGCTCCATCAAATGCAAACAATCCGACCTTGTGATCAATGAAGTTTCGTATGACTGCGACGATTTCACGCCGGATATGCGCTTGGATTCCGTAAATGATCAAGGTGACGTGATCGCCACCCATACCGTCGCCCATGTTGACCACAACCTGCAACGCGTGGCTGATTTCCATCGCACTTTTGGCCACCCGATCAAGGGATCGCCAGACTTGTCGGATGAAAATCTGAACCGGCTGCGGCTGCGCTTGCTCCGCGAAGAGGTCGACGAACTCGAAGATTCAATGTGGGAGCGCGACCCCGTCAAGGCACTCGACGCGCTGTCAGATATCCAATACGTCCTTGATGGTGCGTTCCTCGCATTGGGACTTGCGCGCTACAAAGCCGACGCCGCCCGCGAAGTTCACCGAAGCAACATGAGCAAGGCCGGCGCCGATGGGAAACCCATCTTTGACGACGGCGGGAAAGTTCTCAAAGGCCCCAACTATTCCCCGCCCGATCTGGATGCTGTGCTCAACCATTCAAACAACCACTAAACACAAGAAACCCGGCGCCAGCCAACCAGGAACCAAGAACGATGAACCAGGAACCGCAACTATCCCTGTTCGACCAGATAAAAAAGCGGGAGACATCCGCTATTCCTGACCAGCTCGAATCTCTCATCCGGACATTAACCGGCAAAGGTTGGATGACCCGGCGGCAGCTCGAGGCTCAAACCTCATTCAGCGACCGCACCCTGCGCGCATTGGCCAATTCATCGGCCGGCCAGATCATTAGCGGCCAGCAAGGCTACCGGCTGACGCGCGAAGCCACCGTTGACGAAATCAAGCACGCCGCCAACTGGCTCAAACACCAGGCCGAGGAAATGACGCGGCGCGCCATCCAGATCGAGCGCGTGCGCCACTCATAAACCAACAACAAAAAACATGGCATGGCATTTGAGCAAGGCATTGATGGTGGACATGGAGAGCCTAGGGAACTGGCGCTATTCGCCGGCGCCGGCGGAGGAATCCTCGGCGGAAAACTCCTCGGATGGCGCACCGTCTGCGCCGTTGAGATTGAAGACTATTGCCGACAAGTCCTTGCGCAGCGGCAAAATGACGGAATCCTCCATCCCTTTCCGGTGTGGGACGACGTTCGCACCTTCGACGGGAGTCCATGGGCTGGACGTGTGGATATCATCACGGGTGGGTTCCCCTGCCAAGACATCAGCGCCGCCGGCGAAGGGGCTGGCATCGACGGAAAACGCTCCGGACTCTGGCGCGAAATGGCGCGAATCATTCGCGAAGTGGGACCGCGACACGTCCTTGTGGAAAACTCACCAATACTCACTTCTCGGGGACTTGGAACCGTTCTCGGCGACCTGGCCGCGATAGGGTACAATGCAGAATGGGGAGTGCTGGGCGCCCACCATGCCGGCGCCCCTCACAAACGCGATCGCATCTGGATTCTTGCCCACTACCACCGCGCAGGATTCAAAAAACTCAACCCTGCCACCCAGCCAGATCCATCGCGACTCGATTGTCGGCCAGCCGCAGCTCTGGCGGACACCGACGTGCAACGATTCCAGAAACCGAACCCAGGGGAACTGGAACAGCCGAGGAAAGCCGGCCCTGAGCGCCCAAGTGAAAATATGGCCAACGCCACAAACGACCGGAAAACAACTAAGCCCAACGGCCGCCAATCAATCGCTCCAGTTTCCGACACCAACGGCATGCATGCACAAGGGATCTTCAGCCAAATCCCTAACCAGAAAGAACGGCAGATCTCGGGTGAACGATCGATTAGATCATTACGTGATGGCTTCGCATGGTGGAACTTTGAGCCCAAAATGGACCGAGTGGCTTATGGGGTGGCCGCTCGGGTGGACCGACTTAAAGCCATTGGCAATGGACAAGTTCCAGCAGTGGCAGCGCTCGCATGGTGTGTGCTCAATCAACAATTCGCAACCACCGGAAACTCTCACACATAATGATCGCGTTACTTGAAAATAATCCATGCGGCGGGCTGCTCAATGCGCCCGTATCCGACGCCGAAATGGCCGCGCGAATTGTGCGCACGGTGGCCGAATATTACCGGCTCACAGTTGAGGAATTGGAGGGCCCGCGCCGACCCGAGCGAATCGCCTTTCCCAGGCAGGTGGCAATGTGGCTTATCCGCTCATTTACCCGGCTTTCACTGGCCAGCGTAGGGGAGCACCTCGGCCGCCGCGATCACGGGACCGTCTTGCATGGATGGCGAACTATCAATGACCGCCTCGAAATCTGCCGCCAGACGGCGCGCGAAGTTCAGCACCTGATGAACCTGCTCGGCGTGAAATACGAAGACCGCTTGCACAATCCCGCGCCAGCCAACGAACAACCAACAACGCACAACAAACATGGCCAGCTATAACAAAACCATCCTGATGGGCAATCTCACGCGCGACGTTGAATTGCGATATACCCCCAAAGGCACCCCCATCGCGCGGCTTGGCGTTGCCGTAAACCGGCGCTGGAAAACCGAAACCGGCGAGGATCGCGAAGAGGTCACTTTTGTAGATGTCGACGTTTTCGGCCGCGCGGCTGACAACTGCTCCCAATACCTGGCCAAAGGCCGCGCGGTGCATGTCGACGGCCGGCTCAAGCTAGACACGTGGGACGACAAGAACACCGGGCAAAAGCGCTCCAGGCTGCTCGTCGTGGCCGAAAGCGTGCAGTTTCTTGGAGGTAGCAAAGGGCAGGTGGCCGATCGCGACGGCGCCGGCGCAGACCCGCAGCCCTTTTGATCATCAACCACGAAAAACACGGAATCAAAATGCACCATGCCGAAAGGATTTTTAAAGCTGCCCCGCAGCTACTTTGACAGCCCGACTTGGAAAAGTCAGAAGGAATACACCGAAGCCACCGCCGAACTCGATTTGATCCGCCGCGCCATGTACACCGCAACGTCACACCTAAAGCACGGAGTTTGCCTAAGTCTCCACCCAGGGGAATTGGTGGCATCCGTCCGCGACTTGGCCTCTGACTGGAAATGGAGCCGCGGCAAGGTCGAACGCTTCCTGAAAAACCTCACCAAAATGGGGCACATCGGGACGCGAACCGAGACAGGGGTCACCGTGCGATTCCTCAATAAAAACAAGTATCCCGAGTTTTTTTGCGCCTCCGATCGGGACACCAACGAAGCCAAAGACGAGGCCAGCCACGGGGACGCGGACGGGCCAGCCATTAATTATATAGAACATAGATTCGAAAAGAACGGAGAGCTGAAGAACATGAGCGCTTCGCGCTCCAATGACCGCCCGGCGCCGACATCC
>JAYQQG010000160.1:0-6492 GCA_038145765.1 Verrucomicrobiales bacterium | reverse complement strand
GCGAAGAGGAGCTGGATTATTTTGATCCCGCACAAGCCAAGCGCCCCGGCAAAGCCACCCAACGCGTGAACGTCGATTTCCCCGGGTGGGTGGTTCAACGCTTGGACGCCGAGGCGCAACGCTTGGGCATCACCCGGCAAGCGCTCATCAAAGTTTGGATCGCCAATCAACTGGAACAAAAATCTCCATGAACCGACGCCACTTCCTCGCCGCCAGCTCGGCCGCCGCCGCGATTGCGGCCACGCCGCTTTCAGCCGCGCCCCGGCGCGAAATCAAAAAAGCCCTCAAGTGGCACATGATCCTCGATCCCAAGGCTAAAACCACGCTGGATAAATTCCGGCTGATCGCCGATTGCGGTTTTGATGGCGTGGAATTCCGCGGGCCGATCGACATTCCCCTGCGCGAAGTGGAACAGGCGATGGCCAAAACCGGCATGGCCGTGCCCGGCATGGTGGCCGGCGCCAATGGCCGCAAGTTTTCCAGTGCCGATCCGGACGTGGCCGCCGATGGGGTGAAGCAATACATCAAGGCGCTGGAACAAGTCGCCGCGCTCGGCGGCACGACCGTGCTCATGTATCCGGGCAAGGTGGATGCGGACAATCCGTATGATCAGGTCTACCAACGCATCACCGACAACACGCGCAAGGTCATCCCTACCGCCGAGAAGACCGGCGTGAAAGTGGCGTTTGAAAATGTGTGGAACCAGTTTCTACTCAGCCCGCTGGAAGCCGCTCGGTTTGTCGATTCGTTCAAAACCCCGGCGGTGAGCTGGTATTTTGATGTTGGCAACGTGGTCAACACCGGCTGGCCAGAACAATGGATTCGCATCCTCGGCAAACGCATCAGCAAGCTGGATATCAAGGAATACAGCCGCAAGAAACGCGACGCCGAAGGCCCGCGGGCCGGCTTCCGCGTGCCGCTCGGCGAAGGCGACTGCAACTGGCCTGAGGTGATGAAAGCCCTGAACGACATCGGCTACACCCGCGGTTGGGGCAGCGCCGAAGTCCCCGGCGGCGACCGAACGCGCCTCACAGAGATCTCCCGGCGAATGGATAAAATCTTCGCGCTGTAACCGACGCAGACATGCCACAATCGCCTATTGCCAAATAGCGGAGGTCTGCGCACAATTTCGGCCACGACATGAAAGACGACACTCCCAACCGACGCCAATTCATCAAGGCCGGCAGCACCGCTGCGGTGGCCGCCAGCGCGATTTCCTTTCCCACCGTCACCTTCGGCAAACCCGACAGCCGCAAACTGAAGATCGGCTTCATCGGCTGCGGCGGCCGGGGCACCGGTGCCGCGGCGCAGGCCCTGAACGCCGACAGCAACGTGGAGTTGTGGTCCATGGGCGAGGTCTTCCGCGACCGCCTCGACCGTTCACTGGCCAATATCACTAAAGGCCGTGAGGGCAAAATTAATGTGGATGAAAAACGCAAGTTTGTCGGATTGGACGCCTACAAGCAGGTGCTCGATAGCGGCGTGGACGTCGTCATCCTCACCACCCCTCCGGGCTTTCGACCGCTCCACTTCAAGGCCGCCGTGGAGGCGGGCAAACACATCTTCCTCGAGAAACCCATGGCCACCGACGCCCCGGGGTTACGCTCGGTGATGGAGAGTTACGAGTTGGCCAAGAAAAAGGGGCTGGCGGTCGTGGCCGGCTTTTGCTGGCGTTACCACTACGCCCGCCGCGAATTCTTCAAGCGCATTGCCGATGGTGCCATTGGCGATGTGCAGGCCATGTACGCCACCTACTACACCGGCCCCGTGAAACCCATGCCGCCCGACAGCGCCCGCAAAGAGGAATGGAGCGATATCGAGTGGCAGGTGCGCAACTGGTACAACTTCACCTGGTGCGGCGGAGACGGACTGGTGGAACAGGCCGTGCACAGCGTCGACAAGATTTCCTGGATCTTCGGGGACAAGCCCGCCCACAGCGCCGTGGCCGTCGGCGGCCGGCAGCGCCCGAACAATTCCGGCAACATCTGGGATCATATCGAGGTCAACTACCTCTTTGAGAACGGCGCCCGCGGCTTCCTCGGCCAGCGCCAGATCCCCGGGTGTCACGGTGAGAACAACGATTATGTGCTCGGTACCAAAGGCCGGGCCCAGATCGCCCGCGGCCAGTGCATTATCCAGAATGAGGACGGCATCTGGCGCTATGAAGGCCCCCAGCCGAACATGTATCAGGTGGAGCACGACGAGATGTACGCCAGCATCCGCGACGGCAACCCCATCAATGACGGCGCCCGCATGTGCAACGCCACCATGCTCGCCATCATGGGCCGCATGGCCGGCTACACCGGCCGCCAGGTCACGTGGGATCAGGCCCTTAACTCCAAGCAGGACCTGTTCCCCAAGGATCAAAACTGGGAGACCGGCAAACACACCCCGCCCGCCGAAGCCATCCCTGGCTCCAAGGAAGCAATCGCCCCGCACGGGTGGGCTTAGCGCGTTCTCTAAAGTAGATCGATTTTTCCACCGCCCCACGCTAGAGTTCGAACCGAGGTGTGGTAATGGAACACGAGTGCCTAGAAACTCAATCGTTGCTTCAGGAATACGCGGCCGGCCGTTTGACTCAATCCGACCGCCAGCGCGTGGAGTTGATTTTGGAAGATTGCGATGTGTGCGCCGCTGCGTTGGAATCCATTCGGACCCAACCCGGCTGCCCGCAGCCCGACTCCAAACGATCCAGTGAAGGCGCAAGTTTGGGGCAGATTTTGGCTATCGCCGGTTTTTTGATTTTTTATGGCACGGCCATCAAGCTGTTGCTCGGCGAACTCATTGCTGACCCAGAAACCCCACTGGGATTGAAAATTGGTTTACCCATTTTCCTGCTGGGCATCGGCTTGTTGTTGGCCAAGGCCATTGCCCAACGTTGGCAGGCCAGCAAGACCGACAAATATACCAACGTAGACCAATAACGGACATATCCATGATCATCGTGACCTCACCCGAGATTCCCGGCAAAAAAATAAAACGCACGCTCGGCCTGGTCCGCGGCAACACCATCCGCGCCCGGCATGTGGGTAAAGATATCATGGCCGGCCTGCGGAATCTGGTTGGAGGTGAAGTCACCGAATATGCCAAGCTGTTGGCCGAAAGCCGCGAGCAGGCGCTGGACCGCATGCAGGAGGAAGCCGAACAACTCGGCGCAGACGCCATCATCAGCCTCCAGTTTCAAACCTCCGTCATCATGGGCGGCGCCGCAGAAATGATGGCCTACGGCACGGCGGTGGTGTTGGAGGATGAGTAGCCCCCTCTTCTCCAGCTAACAATTACACACCCATAAACTGATCCCGCCCGGCGACCAGCGCAGCCATCTTGGCGTCGGCCACAGTGCGGGGGAGCATCCAGAAACCGCAGTCGGGGTGAATCCATCGGATGCGCTCAATGCCCAGCAGGTTGACGGCGTGCTCAATGCGGCTGGCGACCCGATCTGGGGTCTCGACGACGTTGTCCTTAATATCGATCACGCCGAGGCCGATGGCAATGTCTTCGCGCAGTTCCTTGAAAGCCTCCAGCTCATCGTAACCGCGCCGGGCAAATTCCAGCACAAGATGATCCACGTTGAGGGCATTCAGAAAGTTCATGATGTTTTTCCAGAACCCCTGCTGGATGGATTGGCCGCCGTAATTGCCAAAGCAAAGGTGCAGGCCTTTTTCGCCCTGAATGCCCTTGAGCACTTCGTTGATGGGCTCGTACGCCCAGCTTTCGTCCTCGGGATGGCCAGTGAGATGGGCTTCATCGATCTGCACGATGGGGGCGTCGATCGCCTCCACCTGCCGACGCAGCACTTTGGCGAGGTCCATGGTGAGCGCGGGGAGATCGTTGTATTTTTGGTCGAGCAACGTCTTGGCCAGCATGTAGGGTGAAGTGACGGTAAACTTCATGGGCGCGGCACCGAGCGCCTTGACGCTATCCCAATCGGCCGGAAGATTAAGGAGACCTTCGCCGATAGTATCGCGCACCACGCCGGCGGGCTGGGCGCGAAAGGTGGTGCGCTCCTGCGCGCGGAAAGCGGCCAGCTCCTCGCGGCTGAGCGTGGTGTCGATACCGCTCATGGGCGCGATGAAATAATCGATCATCCCATTGGTTTCAGGATGGCTGATGTTGAACCGGCTCAACTCGCCGTCCGCCACGACATCCAGCCCGGCCAGTTCCTGGGTTTTGAGGACGGTTAAAATCGCATCGCGCAGGTTCGGCTTGGAAGGCTGCGTGGCCAGCCACGAGGGCACGGGGTAACTGCCAACTACGGTGGTGCGAATCGCAGGCTCGGACATGGGCGGAACCTAGCCGAAGGCTGCCGCGATGTCCACTCGGGAGCATGCGCGGCGAACCGCCGTCCAATCACCATGCGTTGGGGCTGACAGACCGGCGAACTGCCGCTAAACTGCCCCGAACCCGCAACGGATTGCACATCATGAAATTCTTCAGAACCGTCTCTTTATTGGCCGCCGCTGTGTTGCTGGCGGATGCCGCCCAAGCCCGCGTAAAGCTTGTGGCTCTGCCCGAACGCGCGCGCGTGGTGGTAAGCCTCGCCAATCAACAAGCCACCCTTGTGGAGGAGGAACGCGTGATCACCCTGCAAAAGGGCGTGAACCAGGTGGACTTTGCCTGGAAAGGCGTGAACATCGATCCCGCCTCCATCCAGATCCGCATGCTGAATGATCCGGCCCGGGTAAAAGTGCTGAACACCTCTTACCCGCCCAACGAGGCCGCCCTGATCTGGGAGATCGCCACGCCGGTGGCCCGGGCCGAGCGCATGCGCATCAGTTATCTGTTGCAGGGCATCACACGGGAGGTGGTGTACAAGGCCACCGCCGAGCGTGATGAAAAGGCGCTGACCCTGCGCAACTACCTGCGGGTGCGGAATCATTCCGGTGAAGATCTCGACCAGGCCGAGATTGGCATTGGGTACGGCCCGAACTTTAAGCGCACGGTGCAGCATCAGGAGACCATCGAGCTGTTGTCCGAACGCATCGAACAACTGCCCATTCGCAAGGTACTGACCTGGGACGCCAAGCATTTGCCTTGGGATCCGGAATACGAGAAGAAGACCGTCGGCATTCCCCTCAACTATATCATCAAAAACGACAAAGCCAGCAAGCTGGGCGAGCACACACTGTTACCCGGCAAGGTGCGCATTTTCATTAAAACCCAGGAGATAGTGGACGGCAAGGAACAGGAGGGCGTCGCCTTTACCGGTGAGGATTGGGGCGGACTCACACCGGTGGATCGTGAGATGAACCTCTACATCGGCCAAAGCCGCGAGGTGAAAGTGGTGCAGCGCAAGACCACCGACGAACGCCTCAACATCCGCCGCAATAACGGGAATGGCATCGTGATGTGGGATCAAAACGAGGTGTACAAGGTGGAGATCCAGAACTTCAAGGCCGACCCCGTCACGCTGATCGTTCGCGAACATATTCCCGGTTACTGGAAAATGATCGAAAGCACGCATGAGTACGACCGGAAGGACGCGTTCACCATCGAGTATACCCTCAATCTCCCTGCCAAAAGCACGGGCGACAAAAAGACCACGCTCACCTTCAATGTCCGCCGCATCAACGTGCAAGGGAACGAGCCCTCCAGCTATTAAGCAAACACGCGAGAAGCCAAGATGTTATTCCCACGAAACACCCCCAACCCCCAGGAGGGCGAAGCTTCCGCTGAGACGAAGGGCGGCGCAGCCGTCCTCATAGCGCAACGATCCACGGCATGCGTTTCGCATGCCTCAGCTCAGCAGGAGCTTCGCAATCCCGTGTTGGCCCTGCTGGTTGCTGCCTTGCTTTGCGCCTTCACCGCCGAGGCCCGCATTAACGTCACCACTCTGCCGGGCCGCGACTCGGTGCAGTTGACGATTTACAACAGCGCTGACCTGACCTTGGTGAAGGAGACAAGGACCCTTACCCTCAAGCAAGGCGCCAACCGACTGGAGTTTTCCTGGGCCGGCACCCTGATCGATCCCACCAGTGTGGAATTCCGGCCATTAACCCGCGCTGATGAAGTGGAAATTCTCGATGTGCGATTCCCGCCGCGTGTCGCCAACACCCTCGAATGGAATATCCACAGTGAGTTTGCCGGCGAAGTGAAAACCGAGATTCGGTATTTCACCAGCGGGATCACCTGGTCCGCCGATTACGTCTGCGAAGCCAATGCCAACGAGAATGAAATGCGTTTCGCTGGCAACGTGCGTGTAACCAACCGGAGCGGTGAAAATTACCCCGAAGCCCAGGTGCGGCTCGTGGTCGGGGTCGTGCGACTCGTCGAACGCATCATTGATCTCGCCCAGCAACAAGGCCAACCCAATGCTCCACGCCCCACCGTGGCCACTATGGCACCCAAATCCAAAGCCCAAGCTTTGAGGGCATTTGGCGGCGCAATGGCTGAAGCCGAGGAAAATGCCAAAGCCGTCGTGAAGGAAGCCCTAGGCGAATATTTCCTCTACACCGTGGAAGGCCGTGACACCATTCAGAACGGCTGGAGCAA
>JAYQQG010000159.1:0-6523 GCA_038145765.1 Verrucomicrobiales bacterium | reverse complement strand
TCGCTCAAGCGGCCGCAGCACTCTCAATGGCCCAGCAAGGAGCTCCGCAAATGGCGCAAGGCCAACAACCGGGTCAGCAGCCCGGACAACAGCCTGGCCAGCAACCGGGGCAACAGCCCGGCCAACAACCCGGAGCCCAATCCAGCCAAGGTCAACCCAGCGAACAAGGTGACGGCAAGATCGGTAACTGGGAGGGAGCCGGAGGTAATGATGGCAAGTTGGGTTCAACGGATGGCACAGGCGGCCGTCTGAACCTGCCACAACGCGAACGCGAGGCGTTGCTGCAATCGGCCGACGCCAAAACGCCACAGGAATACAGCGCCTTGGTGGAACAGTTTCTGAAACGCATTTCGGATAGCCGCCGCAAATAAGTTCGTCGCAGCATGTTTTATCGCAATTTTCTTTTTGGAGTATTGGCCTCGACCTTGGGTCTGCAGGCGGCGGCCCCCGGTGCCAAGGTGAAGCCGCGCCCGCGGGATCAGGTAAAGGTATTGCCGGCGCAAGAGAAGATCATTGAAGGCGCTCTCAAGTATTTGGCCTCCAAACAAAATGCGGATGGTTCTTGGGGGGAAAGCTCCGAAGAACGCCGGCACCCTGTGGCAATCACCGGTTATACGTTAATCGCGTTTCAGGCCGCCGGCAATTTGCCTGGCGAAGGGCCCTATGGCAGGGTGGTGAAACAAGGGATGGATTACCTCCTCAATCAAATTGGTCCTGATGGGATTTATGGTAATAAAGCGAGCGGACAGTATATGTATGCCCATGGGATTGCGACCATTGCGCTGGCCGAACTCTATGGCCAAACCCGTTCGCCTGCTATTCGCAAGAAACTGACTCAGGCGATCAAGCTGATTATTGCCAGCCAAAACGATCAAGGAGGGTGGCGTTATCGTCCAGTCGTGCGCGATGCGGATGTTTCAGTGACCGTTCTTCAAGTGGTGGCTTTGCGTGCCGCCAAGAATTCCGGAATTGATGTGCCCAAGCGCACCATTGATAATGCCGTCAAGTACGTAAAAGCGTGCCACCATGCGGGGTCGGGTGGGTTTAGTTATCAGCCTGGTTCATCGCCCGGATTTGCACGGACCGCCGCAGCCATATATTCACTGCAGGTTTGTGGCTTGTACGACGACCCCTTGGTGGAGAAGGGGTCTAAATATTTGTTCGCCAATCACCGCGAATCTCAGGAGTGGTATATGTATGGCAACTTTTACGCCGCGCCAGCCCAGTATATGATCGGGGGCCAGACGTGGGAGAAATGGTACAAGACCATTTCAGCGACGGCCACCCAGAGCGTACGCAAGGAAGGCGATCTCTACCGTTGGGATGCCAACGGTCGGGGTGGGGTCGGGCCCATATACACGACCTCGGTGTTTACCACCATGTTGGCAATGCCGTATCATTACCTGCCGTTGTACCAGCGTTAAGTTTTTATGTTCCGTCTGTTCGCCATCGCACTCCTTGTCGCGGCGGACTTGGCCTCACTTTCGGCGGCAACCCTGCTCACGCGTGATGGGCAAACCGTTTCGGGGAATCTTCAGCAACTTTCCGAAACCGGCGTGCGGTTGAATGGCAAGGCATTTGCCTGGGATAAGATTCACAAGGTGCACCTGGCCCCGGTGATTGGAGCGAAAGCACAGTTGCAGGATGTCACCGCCAAAATTTGGCGAGGTTCCTTTTCAAGTTTTCAGGAAGCCACCGCCCGGGATCCGAGTTCGATGGATGACGTGCAGCGACCGTACGTTACCGTGCGCCGTTTGGGAAATACGCCGGGGGCAATTTTATTTGAAGGTCGACTGATCATTCCGCGCGAGGGGAAATATCAATTCCGGATGGCAACCGATGACGGGGCTCGGCTGCAAATTGGAAAAATGGAAGTAATCAGCACTCCCGCCGAGTTCTCCTACCGCCGGGCCAGTGGGGCCGTGCAATTGGATGCCGGGGATCATCCGTTTCGGCTTGAATACTTAAACTTGGCCAGTTATGCGATATTGGAACTGGAATGGAGTGGGCCCGGACTTGGTTGGACGGCTTTGAGTGTGACCAAAGAGCTGCCGCTGCCACCGGCGTTACCGGCTATCCCGGCAGCGGGCGCCTTGGCTTGGAATGGAAGCTACATCGCTCATCCGGTGGAATCCCTAACTGAAAGCCGGGTGCAATTTGTGGGCGATCCGGCTGGGATTCGCCTCACGACGGTGAATGCGGCTGCCATTTTTTTCCAGCCGCTGTCCCTGCCGGTAGCGGACCGAATCCGATCAGGAAAGGTGGGCCGCGAAGGCGTGTTGCTCGTCGGGGGTGATTTTTTGGAAGGAGAGATTACATCGATCAAAGACAACAGAATTACGCTGCAAACCCTCCTCTTTGGGGCCAAACAATATCAGGGAGGATCCCAGGCTGCAGCGGTATTTCTGCAAAAACCAACCCAGCCACGCGAACAATGGGTGGTGCGCACTCGGTTGGGTACGGAGATTCACCTGCGTAATCTTGAGTGGGAGGGGACTACCCTTATCGCCAACCAAACTCCATTTCGCAAACTTCGGCTCAAGGCGGATGAAATTCATGAAATCGCCTTCCGTTCGGCCCCCAACATCTTGGAGCGGGCATGGGAGAATTGGGGCAGCCTGAATGAAAAACAGCAACGCCAGATCACTGCGGGTCAGGGGCAGTTTGATAGTGTGTTCAAGGCACGGGCGGAGGCAAAGGTTTTCTTGGCCCAGCTGGATGAAAAACACCGCCGGCTGGAATTCGAGCACACAAAACTTAAACAGGAAGTCACTCGTCAAATGGAGGGATTACAGGCGATAGAAGCCAGTGCTCGCAAGGCTCGCACCGTTGCGGCACAGGTTCAAGGGGATCTTACTCTTCAACAACGTCGAAGGCACGTGAATGTCCATTTGTTTAATCCGCAATTGCGGGGGGCGCGTGAACTTGCACAGCGCCGTCTGGAAGAAGCTAAACGAATCCTTGAGGCTGAGCAGAAAGCTTTGAAGGACACGGCAAAAGTTAATGCCGCTCATGTGGATCAATATGTAAAGGGCCGACAACGGCAGCTGGATCAATATGAAAAGCATGCGGCGGATCAAAAGAAGAAATATGATCAGGCCCGGGCGCAATTTCATGGCGCGATCAAGCCGGTTCAAATCGCGGCTGCGGTCGTAGGGAAACGCAAAGCGCGAGAGTATTCAGAAAACCAGCTGAATCAGGCGCGTAATCATCTTAATCAATACCTCCCTCAACGCGATGCCGCTCGCCGTCAATGGGATGAGGCCCAGCGCAAGGTGAATGCCGCGAAGGCTCAGCGCGATGCACAGGCGCGATTGCTCGAACAGGCTGAGGCTCATGAGGCGAATGTATTTAACAATCAACTGAAACCGGTTGAAAAAAAATTGCTCCAATTGCGTATTGATTATGCGGCCAAATCAGCGGTTTACCATAAGCTCATCGGGGTGGAGCCGGCAATGGATCAGGATCGAGTGGATGCCTTGAGCCATCTTCAGGCCGCAGATCAGCATGTGCGTGAGTGGGAACGCCAGTTGCGAACAGCGCAAGGTAAACTTCGCCAAGATGAACAAAACAAGAACAATGCTTCGCGGGATCACGCTAGGAGGAGGGATTTGCTCGAAGCCGCACGGCGCGAACTTCATGGGTTTGTGGATGAACACGAACAGCCTGCTTTGCGGAAGGTGAATCAGGCTCAGGTCCGATGGGAACAGTTGAAGCAACAAGCTGCGGCCATGCCGGAGAATGAATCATTGGTCGCGCAGATGAAGCAAGCTGAAGACCATTTTATTAAGGAGAACGCGGCCCTCAAGTCCGTGAGAGAAAAGCTCAATGGGGTAATCGGAAAATACCAATACAAGTTGCATGACTATAACTATCACCACGAAACCACGGGGCGAACGGCCGATGAATGGGTCAGAACGCAGGGTGATATTCGACTGATAGAACTTTTTTTGGCGGCCAAGAAGGCGCGTCAAGCAGAGTTGAAGCAACAGATCGGTGAGTTGACCCGTCAACAGATTAACCGGATGAACCAAATCCGGATGTCCAAAGGGGAAATGGATCGGGCGTTGACTGCAGTGAATCAGGCCCTGGCCGAACACGGTCGGTTATTGGGTGAGTACGGGAAGGCCGTGGCAAAACGGTTTGAAGCGGCTCGTAATTTGGAGGATCGCGAGTATGTCCTGAGCCGTGAACAATTTGGAGCGATTGTCGCTCAGGCTTGGGCGGAGCTAAGAGAGAAAGAAGGGCGTCGCCGAGAAGGCATTGTGAAAGAAATGGAGTCGGTTTTGGTTACAGCGGATCGTGCCCTGAAATCTGCCGAAGCGGCCAAAACAACACTCAAACAACCGCTGGATGGCGAACAAGAATCCTTGGCCCGCTTATTGGGTGACTGGCTACAGGCCCAGGAACAGGCGGCTCATCATCCTAAGGAAACCGGATTGGAAGCCGGACAAATCACAGGTGCGCTCGCGGCGGATTGCTTGCGTTGGGAACCATCGATTCAAGCGCGGCAAAAGGCAATGAACCAGATCGTTGCCACGGAAAAGGCGGCATTGGAGGCAGAGGCCAATAATTTGAAGAAACAAGAGGCCTTGGATCAGGAAATGAAAACGGTGGAAGCCGATGACAAATCGCAACAGGCAAAGCAAACCGCGGCAATCAAATCATTGGCCGAGGCCAGCAATCAATTGCGTGATGCTCGTTATTGGGCGGGCGGCAAGCAACGCGAATGGTTGGAGGCTGCGTTTCAGCATGAACGCTATCGCGTTCAAAAACGCGCAGTTTTGGGTTTTGAATAGTGGATTGTGATTGGGAGAAAAGGGTTGACCCATACGTGCAGAATCCGGATAACTCCCGCCGGTCGCCTCGGTAGCTCAATGGTAGAGCAGTTGACTCTTAATCAATTGGTTGGGGGTTCGAGTCCCTCCCGGGGTACCAATTTTTCTTTTGATCCCAACGCGCACAGGCGGGAGCAGGGCGGTTTATGACGTTGGAACAAGTCATCGTGTTGGGCGTGATTGTGGGCATATTCGCCCTGTTTGCCTGGGGTAAATGGCGTTATGACGTGGTGGCGGTGATCGGCCTGTTTTCGCTGGTGGTGGCCGATGTAATTCTCGAGAAAGTATTGAAACGCGCGGATACGGCGCTGATTGATCCGGATTCTGCACTGGCCGGGTTCGGGCATCCGGCGGTGATCACGGTGGCGGCGGTGCTGGTGATTAGTCGTGCGCTGCGCAATAGCGGGGTGGTCGATCTCATTACGCGCCAACTGGCGCCGTTTGCCAAAAATCAAACCCTACACATTGCGAGCCTGTGTGTGGTCGCAGCCGTATTGTCGGCATTTATGAATAATGTCGGAGCGTTGGCGCTGCTGTTGCCGGTGGCGCTCAAGACGGCCAGCGAGCAAGGCCGCTCGCCTGGGTTGATTCTCATGCCGCTTGCTTTTGCCAGTATTTTGGGTGGGATGATTACGATGATTGGTACACCGCCCAATATTATCATCTCCACTTTTCGTGCGGAGGCTGGTGGGGATGAGGCCTTTGGCATGTTTGCGTTCGCCCCTGTGGGCGGGTTGGTGGCGTTTATGGGAGTGGTGTTTGTTGCCGTGATCGGTTGGCGTTTGATCCCTAAGGATTCTTTGAAGGCGGCGGGTCAAGACGGCATGTTTGCCTTGAAGGAATACATCACAGAGGTGCGTGTGCCGGAGGATTGCTCCTTTATTGGCAAGACACTCGGCGAGGTGGAAAAGGAGACTGGCGAAAAAATGATGATCTTCGGGTTCATCAAAAAAGATGGCCGGGTGGTGACTCCAAACCGCAACAATCTCGTGCGGGTCGATGGCCGCTATCTGGTGAAGGTGGATCCCGTGGATTTGAAAGCCATTATGGATCAGTCCGGGTTGCGCTTGGAAAAGGAGCTGCGTTCCCGGATCGATAGCATCAAAGGAGAGGACGTTCATTTTAGTGAAGTGGTGGTAACGCCCCATTCACAATTGGTCGGTCAAAATCGCGCTTTTTTACGTTCACGCACCTCAAATAGTGTCGTGCTCATGGCGGTGGCCCGCCAAGGGCAACCCATCCGTAAACGTCTGGGGGATGTGGTTTTCCGTGTGGGCGATGTGCTGTTATTGCAGGGCAGGCAAAACCACATTGAGGAGCATGCTGCGAGTTTGCATCTGTTGCCGCTGGCGGAACGGGAAGTGCGTGTGGGAGTATTTTCCAAGATATCATTGGCCATCCTGATTTTTGGGGCAGCCATATTGCTGAGCATGTTTAAAATCATGCCCACCACCTTATCCTTCCTCGGGGCAATATTGGCATATGTGTTTCTGGGGATTCTTCCGCTGCGTGATTTATACCGTGAAATTGATTGGCCCGTGATTGTTCTATTGGGGGCCATGATTCCGGTGAGTGGCGCGCTGCAGTCGACCGAGTTAACCGGCAAGATTGCCATGCTGGTCAATGGGTTTACCGACAACATGCCGGCATGGAGCATTGTGGCGTTGTTGATGGTGGTGACAATG
>JAYQQG010000158.1:0-6528 GCA_038145765.1 Verrucomicrobiales bacterium | reverse complement strand
CCCCATCGAATCATGCTCTGTAGCTGTATAAGCCTTGGGGCGTATGACGACGGATTTCAATTTGGCAGGGAAAAATGTTTTTTGATTCACCAATAACAAACAGGCCTGACTAGCGGTGAGAATGCGAATTTCATCAGTGATCTCCAACCCTTCGATGCCGCGAATTTCTATGCGCTCAATAAATATAAGTGATAGCTGTTCGAGTTGGTCACGCAAGGATTCAGGGAGCCGGTTGTAGATGGGCCATTGTTTGGTCAATATCTCGCGCCATTCCAAGGGGAATGGGCGGTGATGAATTTTGAGTGCTGGAGCAGTTTGCTCAAATTTTAATATTTGACTGGCCAACGCTGCGGCGCTGAATGTACCGATTACAATGAGTATTTCGATCATGGGTTGGGTTCGGGCCATTTTAAATGGCGGTGTAAAAAGGCAAAAGTCGCTCGGCCGTTGATCGTGTGCGGGCCGTTGAAATATTCGATTTCTGTGCGCTCGGGAATTCCCAATTGCGCGTAGAGACGGCGCACCTTTGCGTATTCATAGGCGACCCATTCATCGGGGGCCACGCCATCGTGATGTCCGCGTTCAACCATAAAAGGGCGGGGAGCTATCAGGGCGGCCATCTCAGCGTAGTTAAATGTATGCCCAAGATTATATTCAAAGATTTCGTACTCGCCTGTGAAAATATAGCTGTAGCGGGCATCCACGGTGGTGTTTTTACGAATCCATTCATTGAAGTCTGCTGAACAAATGGAAAGGCAGTATCGGCGCTCCAAGGCGGGAACGCGCATGGCGGATTTCCCTCCGTAAGAAAGGCCGTAGAAACCGATGCGATCTTTATCGACAAACGGTTGCGCCTCCAGCCAGTCAATAATGCGCCGATGTTGGGGGATAATTATGGAAAATAGCGACTTGCCGATTGGGTTTGCCTTGCGTTGAAGTTCGCGGAAGGCATCACGTCCACGATAAGGGTTGTGTGGGGCAAACACGATAAAACCGCGGTCCGCCAATTCTGCAGCAAACCCTTTGTAAGCTCGAAAGGCCTTGGATTTTGGGTCACGTGTGACCGTGTCTATCGGCAGTCCTTCAAGGCCGTGTTGGCATACAACTACTGGCCGGCGTTCGTTGGGTTTGATGTCTTTAGGGATCAACAGATAACCCCATGCAAAAACATCCTTCCACACATCCAACGTGACCTCGTAGCCGGTCCAGTGGTTGGCCTCAAGGATTTCACGGGACTGAGGGTTGAGTGGGACGTTTGGTTCATGAAACTTACCAATGATTTTGTGGCTAAATCGTTCGCGATGCGGTTGAGTATGTTTCTGCCATTGGTTCGATTGTTTGTAATCCAATGTTTTCCAGAATTGATCGTTCCTGTGGTATTCGGAAAAGCGGAGCAGCTGTTGAGTGTGCTCTTCTAAATTGCGTACAAGTCGTTTTTGCCGGTTAGGCGGAACGGGTGAGTGCAATGCTTTGTTGGGGGGCTCAGTAGAAAACCACTTCTCTCTTGGCGAAACTTGAAGCGCCATTAAGAGTTCGTTCAGCGCGCCGTAGCTGGCGAAGGGTTGAATCGGTTTCGAATCGTCGCCTGTGATGAGTACAATGCTAGACGGCCGATTACTGATTGTTCGAGCGCGACGAACTTCGCGGGTCACTTGTTCGTTTGAGGGTGTGGCCAGTTTGCCTGGAGCAGCGCCGGAGCGGCGCCCGGGTTGTGGGCTTGGCGGTCCGGGCAAGCTGGGGATGGATGCGTGTTCGATGATCAATTTGCGGGGAGCAATCATTGCTGCCAGTTCCGCGTCGCCCCATTGTGTTAACTGCCCGAACACATTGCGATAAATGGGTTCAGCCCAAACTTTATTCCGGTCACTGAAATACCCGCTTGCCACTGAGGCGCTTACGCTTGGGTTCAGCGCAGCAACGGAGAGGGCCAGAAGGCCACCCTCGTGATAGCCAATCACGCCAATGGGTGCGGCTGTTGGGGTTTTATTGTTCTCTCTCTCAAACCAATTGAGAATGGCTTCGATCATACGTACTTCGTAACCAATGATGTGGCGGCCCATTTCAAAGGCTTGACGATAAATCCACTCTCGATGGGTTTGATTGGTGTATGCGACACGATCTGAGCCGGAATATTGACTGGAACGGTTTACGAGTGCCGGAACAACGACCTGGCAGCCGGCAACGGCAAGCAGGCGAGCATATTGGGAGGCCGATGCTATACCCGATGCAATGCCGGCCAATTGTTCGGGAGTTTGATCCGCATCAGGGATTGCTATGACTCGTGCCTGGATATCGCCCGTTGGTGTTATTAGTAATCCTTCGCCGTAGACATTTTTGAATACGGGCCAACGGATGGCATGGATTTTAATCTGGGCATCCTTGTAACGCAGGGAGTCCGTATTAGTTGTGGTTGCTAACTCAAGCCCTTCGAACGGGATTAGAGGGTCGATGGCACCGATATATTTGCGTAGTTGTAATCGAGATGCTTCAGTGGGCGTTTTTATATTCAGGCGTTGTTCTGCGGCCGATGCGATCTGGCGGTCTAGAAAACGGCTGATGCCGGCAACCATTTCTGCGGAGCGATCCGTTGCATCGGCCAATGGCTTTGTGCCGGGTAACGCAGCGACGGCAAAGGCAGTAAGGTTTAGAAATGTAAGCAGAAAAGGGCGCATGCCTGATGGCAACGCTCCGCTCAGGTTCTGTCAATGAAAAGCCCTAGTGATGCTCGCCGACGCTGACCAGTTGGCGGTTGTTCGTGGCGTCAAAGATCTTGAATTGTTCTGCGTGGAACGATGAGTCGGCACGGAACTCAAGTTTGACCAGATATTTTTTTTCGAAGTTATTGATGTGATCTTCATCTTCGCGGCGCAATCGATCCAAGACATTGGGATTCACCGCTACTCGGAGAATGAAATCTGATTCATCTTGGCCGCGGGTCTTGAGAATTTCTGTCAGTTTACGCTGGATTTCGACACTCATGGTCACCGGGCTCTTGATGTTGCCGCGGCCGTTACAGTAGTGGCATTCATCGTGGAAGGTGGACTGAACACTTTCGGAATGGCGTTGGCGCGTCATCTCCATCAGTCCCAATTGAGAGATGGGCAGGACGTGGGTCTTGGCCTTGTCTTTGCGGAGGCATTCCTTGACCTTGTTCATGACCTTGTCGCGATCGCGTCGCTGTTTCATATCGATAAAATCGATAACGATTAAGCCCCCCATATTGCGAAGTTTGAGCTGGCGGCACACTTCCTCAGCGGCTTCCATGTTCACCCGGAGGATGGTGCTGCTTTGGTCCTTGCCGCCACCTTTGTGGCTGCCCGTGTTGACATCAATGGCGACCAGAGCCTCGGTTTCATCAATGACCAGCGCGCCGCCGCTCTTGAGGTTGACTTTGCGCGAAAAGGCCGCCTCGAGTTGTTTGGTAATGCCGAACTTGTCGAAGATGGGTTGGGCTTCAGTGTAGTGCTGCAGTTTCTTTTTTGATTGCGGCGAAACTTTTTCGATGAGGGCCTGCATGCGCTCAAAGGCGGTTTTGCTGTCAATCAGAATGCGGTCAATGTCGTCGGTCAGAAAATCGCGTACCGTCCGTTCGATGAGGTCGGGCTCGCGAAATACGCAATTCGGAGCCGGTTCATTATCGATGCGGTCTTTAACTTCTTTCCATTGATCCATCAGGATTTTTAGATCACGCACGAAGTAGGCCTTGCGTCTTCCTTCGCCGGCAGTACGCAGGATTGCGCCCATATTATCCGGGATGTCCAAATCCTGCAGGATGGATTTGAGCCGTTTGCGTTCTTTGGAATCGGAGATTTTTTTTGAGATGCCCAGTTGGTCGGAGTAGGGCAGTAGCACCAAAAACCTGCCGGGTATCGAAAGGTGAGTGGTGGCGCGTGGTCCCTTGGTGCCAATGGGGCCCTTTTGGATTTGCAAAATGATCTCGCTGCCTGCGGGATATTTCTTTGGGATGTCTTTCTTGGAAATCCGCGGGGTCTTTCGGCGTTTGCCTTTGCGCTCGATAACCTCGTATTGCTTTTCGAGATTGGCAGGGAGGATGTCCCAATAATGCAGAAATGCATTTTTCTCGATGCCGATGTCCACGAAGGCAGCTTCAAGCCGGTCTTCGAGGTTCCGGACCTTGCCTTTATAAATACTGGCCACGATGCGTTCATCATTGTTTCGCTCCATGGTAAAGTCCTCCAATTGATTGGACTTCATGATCCCGATACGCGTCTCGAGGCTTTCGGCGTTAATGATGATTTCCCGGCCGGAAGGTTTTTTGGGGATGATCTTTCGAACGAAGCGTTTGACGGCCCCGATGATGCCGGTTTCTTCTTTTTGCCCTGTTTCCGTCGATTGATCCGATGTGGGTTCCGGTGTGATTGCCGTTTCTTTTTCTTCTTTTATACCAAATGCTTTGTTCTCCGCCTTGAGGATTTCGGCTTCGTGCGCATGATCGAAGACCGGTTCGTCGAGGATGCGGCCATTCTCCATATCTTCACGGCCTTTTTCGGTTTCCTTTTTCAAAAGTTTGTTGCGCATGCCTCCAGAGGGGCGGAAGCTTTGACTTTTTTTTCTGCTGCCAAAATTTTTGTTACTCATGAGTAAATTTTCTAATTAGTTTTTTGGTAGAGCCGCACGTTTTGCAGCAGCCCTAGGGCCATCAGGGAACAGACCACTGATGATCCACCGGAGCTGAGCAGTGGCAAGGGAAGTCCAGTGACGGGCACCATGCGGATGTTCATGCCAATGTTTACAAACACATGGCAAAACAGCAGCGTCACCACTCCCGTGGCGATGATGCGCCCTAGGCGATCCCGACAGCGACTGGCTGTCTGGATGCCGACCACGATGATCGTTCCGTAAAGCAGCACCACAATTGTGCTGCCAACGAAACCGCTTTCCTCGGCGATTACCGAGAAAATAAAGTCATTGTGGGCCACACCCCGCGGCAAATAGCCGTAGGTGTTCTGGATTCCCTTAGTCCAGCCCTTGCCGGTAAGTCCGCCCGAACCCACGGAGATCATGGCTTGCACCACGTTATATGAATCCTGCCGCTGCATGGCGCGGGCGCGTCGGATCTCCGCATCCGTCGCATCCGTGCCTGCGTAATGTTTGGCGTAATCTGCGCCAAAATACACCATCAGCCGGCGTTTCTGGTAGTCGGGGAGCTGGATGGGTTTCCAGTCATTGGGTACGTAAAACACATACGCCAAGGCAAGCCCTACTATCAGGACAAAGCCCCCGATGAGTTTTCGGACAAAACTCGCCGGTGCGCCGGCCACGTACATCATGGCCAGCCCCGTGGGGAGTATCATTAACGAAGAACCAAGGTCCGGTTCCAGCAAAATCAGCATAAATGGCAGTACTGCAAGGCCAATTCCTTTTAAAAGGACCCGATAATCGCTTAATTCCCCTCGTGGACGGCACAAAAATGCAGCCATAGCCAAAATAAAGGCGACTTTGGCCATTTCTGATGGCTGGAATTGTGTGACCCCCAAATCAAACCAGCGCCGAGCGCCGTATCGGATTGATCCAATCCCCGGGATCAGCACGAGCACCAACATGAGCATGTTTACCCAATAAAACACATATGCCCAACGCCCGAGCGAATTGTAATCCTTAAGGCAAATCAAAAACGCAATGCCAATGCCCGTGGCGTAAAAGATGGCCTGTTTTACAAACGGTTGGCGAAGGGCTGATGCTGTAGCAAACAGTTCGTTGTTATAGGTGGCACTATATACAAACAACAACCCGAACGTCATCAATCCGCCTAAGGCAAACAGCAACACCCGATCCAGTCGGTGCCACGGTATCAGTTGGGAGATGAAGTTCATTTAATTGCGTGCTGCGACATCAGGCCGTTCATCGCGTTGCTTTAGGGCTTGGAAGATTTCCTTGGAAATCGGGGCGCACGTTTTGCCGCCCGACGCGCCGTTTTCCACCATGACCACTACCGCGTATCGTGGTTTTTCGAACGGCGCATAAGCCGCAAACCAAGTAATTTTGCCACCCCCGCGCACTTCAGCGGTGCCCGTCTTTCCACACACATCGTATCCCTCAATGGCTGCCGCGCGGCCCGTGCCCTCCGCTTCAGCCACATCCGCATACATCGCCTCTTGTAAGGTCGCGAGGCTCTTTTGGTTGACGAAAAGTTGACTGCGGATGCGCGCCTTGGCAAATACTCGCGCGGCTTGGCGCTCGTTGGGGTCCGGGGATTCAATCCGATCAACTAACCGCGGATAATAACAAGTACCTCCATTGGCTACGGCTGAAACCATTAAGGCCATCTGCAATGGCGTGACCGTGATTTCGCCTTGGCCGATGCATATGTTGGCCGTGTCACCTTCACTCCAGCCTTGGTTGATGCGGTCCTCGGATGGAATTTGCCCTGCGCTCTCTTGTTCCGGCAACAGTCCGGTGCGTTCGCCTAGATGAAATTGTTTCGCCATGCGAATGATGTGCTCGATTCCATGATTTTCGGCCACCGCTTGATGGATGAAATAATAATTGCTCGATTTTTTAAATGCT
>JAYQQG010000157.1:0-6735 GCA_038145765.1 Verrucomicrobiales bacterium | reverse complement strand
GCTGCGCCTTGGGCGGTTGGCGCTCGGCCTTTTCCGGCGGCATGTCGCCGATGGACAGCATCTCCAGCGCCTTTTCCCAACGTTCGGTATCGCGCCCGGCCGTGATGGCGCCCTTGATATCGTCCAGGCGAAAATCCGCCTTGGCCTTGTCCGCGTTATGGCATTCCACACAGTAGGCGCGCAGGAAAGGCTGCACCTTCGTTTGGAATGGACCCTCCACGGCTCCAACGGTATCCGCGCAGACCCAAGCCAACAGCAACAGCGCGCGCAGTATGAATCCGTTCCAACCCATCCGGGAGCCTCCCTTGCCGTTGGTCGAAAGTCAATGCGGGCGAAATCGCCGTGCTGCTGAATTACTTACCGAGCGGGTGTTCCTTCAGCAGATCCTCCACGTTGTAGAGATCTTTTTTGTCCTTCATCGCTGCGCGGACTTGGGCAACCTGCTCCGGGGCGATGGGGGATGCCTTGTTGCCGAAGCTGTTGCGGGCGAACGTGAGGACGGCGGCGATTTCGTCGTCCTTGAGCAAATGCTCAAACGGGGTCATCGGCACTTGGCCGGGATACTTGACGCCGTTGACGGTGATGGGGCCGATCAAGCCTTTGAGGGTGAGCTTGATGAGGCGTTCGTCGTCCTTGAGCATCCATTCGCTGCCGGCCAGCGGAGGGAAGCCGGCCGCGGGCAGGCCGCCACCGTTGGGTTGATGACAGGTGGCACAATGGGCTTCGCGCGAGTAAATCTCGGCACCCTTGCGGAAAAGGGCCGCGTCATTGCCCTTGAGATGGCGCGGGACGCCGACGGGCCGTTCGCGGGCTCCGGAGAAGACCTTGTTATCCAGCGCGGCATTGGCGGCCTGAAAAGTTTGCTGCGAGTATTTGTCCTCCCCCTTGGCCTGTGCGGCGGCGACGATGGGTTGGCCGACGGGCTTGGGCAAGTGTGAGGCGGCGGTGACGGCTTCCATGCGCACGCGGCCGTGGTCGTCGTTGGCGGCGGTCTTGAGGAGGGCCGGGTAATTGTCGAATTGATCGGCGTTATAGCGCAGCACGCGGACGGCGGCGGAGCGGACGCGGTGATCCTTGGAATCGAGCAGTTGCTTGAGCAGCGGCTTGTTAAGGCGATCAATACCCCAGCTAACCCACAATGCCTCAAGCAGGTGATGCTCATCCTCGAGCGAAGGGATCCATTTGCCGAGCGCAGCGTTGACGGCGTCGGCATCGCGGCCGCGCAACTCGCGGCGGGTGCGGTAGCGGCTGCGGTACTCGTGCAGCTTGAGGTTTTCCAACAGCACGGGAATTGGCGCGCCGGCGATCTTGGCGGGCTTCACCAGCGGGCGGCCGGGATAGGTGATGCGGTACACGCGGCCGTGCACGTGGTCGCGGTGCGGGTCGCGCGCGTTATGTTGCATGTGGCCGATGAGGACGTTTTGCCAGTCGACGACATAGAGTGAACCGTCGGGCGCGAACTCCAAATCGACCGGGCGGAAGTTGAGATCCTTGGAGGTGAAAAGGTCTTGGCGAAACTTCGTGGTGAAGCCGGTGCCGTCCTCGATAATCTGGTGCTGCTTCGCGCCGAGGAATCCGATGGCGTTGTTGTACAGCAGATCGCCCTGCACCTCGTCGGGGAAATGCCGGCTGCTCACGAACTCGAGGCCGGACGTCGGCCGCACGGAGTTGGAGGTGAGCAGGCTCGGTGCACGAAGGTTCGCGCCGTACACGGCCTTCACCGTGCCGGGGGTCATCCACGAAAAGCTCGGGCCGGACGTGTGCAAAAAGAAATCCTGACCGTAGCGATCGAACGCGATGCCCCACGGGTTCGGGATGCTGAATTGCGCATGGCGCGTGAGCTTTTTGGTGCGCGGGCTGTAGCGGAAGAAGCCGCCATTGGTGCCGCGCACAGGGCCGTACACCGTCTCCACGTTGCTGTGCAGAAACACGCCCTCGGCCATGTGAATCGCGCCGGAGGCATCCACGCAAAACGCCGCGATCGCGTGGTGCGTGTCGTGGTCGTCAAAACCGCTCAGCAAAACCTCCTTGGTGTCGTATCGGTCATCCCCGTCGGTATCGCGCAGGAAAACCAAACTGCCGCTCTGCGACACGTACACGCCGTCATGCGCGATCTCAAATCCGATCGGGATGTGCAGGTCACCGGCAAACACCGTCTGCTTGTCGGCCTTGCCGTCGTTGTTCGTGTCCTCCAAAATCAGCAGCTTATCCTCCGGCTTGGCATCGCCAATACGATAGTGCGGGTAGCTCGCCATCGTGCTCACCCACAACCGGCCCTTGTTGTCGAAGGCCATCTGCACGGGATTCGCGAGGTCCTTGAATTTTTCCTCCGAGGCAAACAACTCGATCTTGTAGCCGTCGGCCACCGTAAACTGCTTCAGTGCATCCGCGCCCTTAAGATACTCCAGAGTACCGTTCTTACGGTTGCTGGGGTTGTAGTTGGTGTCCACCTTCGGCAACTTCGAGGTCTTGGTATCCGCAGCCGCCACGTCAAACGCCTTGCCCGCCAGCGTCGCCCAGATAGCCTGATCACGAATCACCGTCATCTCGCGCGTTTTCTTCAGCTCGAACGGATAATTCTGTGGCCCAAACGGATTGTATCGGCGGCCATAAACATGCACTCCATTAGGCACCTTAAAATCGTTATGCCACATCCAGTTCTTCTCCTGCACCGCCGCATGCACCTTTTTGCGCAGCGCATCGCTCGGCTTTGCGTTCGACTTTCCAAAAATTGCATCCGCCAGCACCGGTGCCAACCGGCGATAGCCCGCGTCATTCAAGAGCGCGCCATCCACGGTGTATCGTTTGCCGTCCTTGTACCAACCCGCCGACGGTGCAAAGGCGTCCACAAACAAAACCTCATTCTTCGCAGCCACCTCCGCCGAGGCCGCCACGTACAGCTTTAAGCCCACATTAGTGGCCTTACCGTTTGGCGTGTTTTGCACTTTGGATAAATCCTGCACCGCCGTCGGCGACACCAGCGCCACGCGTGGAACATCCTTACCGTTATAGCGAATCGACTTTGTGTGCCGTAAAAAGGCATCCAGTTCCTTCTTGTAGCGCTCCACGTGTATCGCCCCGTCGAAAGAGGAATTGAAACCGAAAAACGCCAGCACCACATCCGCGCCCAGCCGGCTGATCCATTGGTCCGGCGTCTCGAAATGCCCCACCGGATTGCTGTTCACCTGATGCTCCGGCTTCACATACGCCTTCGCCCCGGGAAAGGCATACTGCTGCGCGTGGTTCCGCCCCGGGTGCGGCCGAAACGCCGGCGTGTTCCCTTCATCGCCCAGATTGCGAATGGTCAAGTTATGTTTCGGAAACCGCAATTGCAGTTCCGTTTCGAAATGCCCAAAATGATTCATCCGACTCGCCATCCCCGAGCCGACGATCACAATCGTATCCCCCTTGTTCAGCGCCAACGATTTCGGAGCCGCATTGACATTACCCAGCCCGCCCAACAGCAGAACACAAACCACGAGAATAAAGTGCAAGTTCTTCATGAATCGGAAAACCTGAGCCTGCGGAAAGCAGCCCCTCGAGGAAAGCCGAAAATGAAAAATGAAAAAGGTGCGAGGTGGAACTCGTCCCTCCCATCAACCCAACGCGCCAAGGGAGGGGCAAGTTCCACCTTGCCCCAATTTAGCACAACCATCCCAGCATCTCCCGCACCCTTACAGGGTGCTTTTTTTGCCACCTCCAACCCCGTGCTAAAGCACGGGGCTACAATCCCCCAGCCACTCTGTGGATGAACCCATGCGGCCAATTCTCCTCCACGCGCTTTACGAAATCTTCCGCCTCCATGGTCCAGCCCACGGCCACGTCCGCCATTGCCTCGCCGATGCTTTGATTCAACCGGACCGTCTCAATGACCTCCGCCAACACCGGTGAATTCTCCGGCAGATCATCCACCATCTGCAGTGCCTGTTGCTTCAATGTCATGCGAGCATTATGGGACAATTGCGGTGATGAATCAATCCCCCACCCCGTCGGCGTCCTTGTCTTTCACGCCGGAGAGGGGGTGGTTGATGACGGCTTGCCAGGCGATTTTGCGGAAGGTGCGGTCGAGGGCGCGACTGGGAAATTCCTTATCGCCACCGAAGGCGATATCGCCCTCGATCAACTCCGGTGAGCGACCATAAAGAGTAGCATAAAAGACGTAGCCTTCGAGCCGGTCAAAGCCCGGGCCGAGGTGGCCAAGGCGATCTCGCCAGAGCGAGCGGTCCTTGCCGCCGACGGATTTGTGCAGGCCCTGCACGCCGGGCAGTTCGCCGCGCAGATAATGTTGCGCGGCCAACACCATGGCATCAGAGGTCGGCATGATGAACACTGTGCCGGGATGCTTTTTGTTCAGCGAATCAACCAGTTGTTTGGACTGCACATTTTTTTGTTTGCCCAACCGCCGCCATACTTGCGCCGTGAGCGCCTTCTCGCTCTTGGGTGGATTGGGGCCAAGTTGATAAAGCTGCGGCCAGGCATCCGATAAATAAAATTTCATGCCCGGGTTGTACTTCAGGCAAAAGTCCATCCAGCACAGGTAATAAGCAGGCTGATCGTTGAAGTACGGCCCCCACATCATCGCCTCCCATTTCGCGTTGGCGATGGAAGGCAGCAATACCGGGCGCGGACGTTGGTCGAATTGGAATATACCGTTCTCCTGCTCCCACTTGTAGCGCGTGCTGCCGGTGATGCCGCCGCCGGTGTGCAGGTGAAGCGGCTGCTCAAACCCCGCCGCCCGGCAAATGGCCGGCAAGGTGCGATAGCCCGGCATCATAAAACTGTGCCCCGTACCCACGATCCGCAGCACGCCTTTGGTCTTGGGAAAACTTCGGACCTTTCCCACCGCCTTCAGCTCGGCTGCGCTCTGATACATCAGCGCGTGCTTGGGAAACGCCGGCGCCTTGGCCCAGCCGGGATCCACGGCAAATTGGCGTGGCGTGCCGCCTTGTCGCCGTTGCTGACCTTGAATCTGATCACGGAATGCCTGTGCCTCCTTGAGGCTCAGCTTGCCGTCCTTATTAGTGTCTGCGGCCGGAAAGCGTTTCAGCAAGTTAGCCAGCTGTTTTTCAGTGGGCTGTTGTGCTTGGAGCGACCCAGTGACAAGCAGACCCAACAGAAGGAGGTAAATGGATTTCATATCGGAATTGGTTTATTTCTGAGCCTTCAACTCTTTGAGGTAAATGATGATCGCTTGACGGTCGGTTTCATTCAACAGTCCCTGAAACCCCATCTTCGTGCCGGGCACAGCCTTGGTTGGTGCTGTCAGGAATTGATCCAATAGTTCCGCGGACCAACGCGCATCGTCCTGCGCCATCTGTTTCATGGCGGCAGAATATTCATATTCTGCAACTGAAGCAACAGGGTTGTCAAAGACGTGGCTGATATCAGGGGCAATTAGCTTGTTGGAATGACAGGCAGCACAGAGGTTATAAATGGCTGCACCTCTCTGGGCGAGAGTCATGTTCTCCATGGTTTTTTGATCGAGAATGTATTCAGAACGGATAGCCATTATTTGTTGTGTTTGCTTTTTGGTCATGCCTTTTCGGATTAGGTGATACGCCCGAGCCTCGATCATGCCGCAGCGGATTTCTATGAGCCCCAGTTCTGTCGCAATGGCCTTGTATTTGGCGGCATCAAAGGTATTGGGCTGACTCCGCAGTTTGGCCATCTCCACCAACAGTTCATTGCGCTTGGCAATAAAGCGTTCGGTTTGTGGCCAGAGTTCTTTCATCGCCCCGGTCACGATTGCGTGCTGGCTGGCGTTCAGCATGTTGGCAAATTGATTGTAGATTTTACCGCGACTGGCGCCATGGCCGCTTTTGTGCCGAATGGAAACAAAACCAAAAAACTGCGCCGGTTGACCAAGCGGAAAGGTTTGATTGTCCATCATGGTTCCAGTCAGCCATGTGAACGCTTTTGCATAGAGGTCTTCATATTGCGCGGCGAGCTCACGGCTGAGCCCGGGAATTCGCCTGCGTTTGCGATTCTGCTCATCCTTGGAAGCGAGGCCGGGGTTCTGTCTCAAAGATCGCAGATGGCGCCATTGTGCAGCAGTCAGCAGATCTTCCACCGTGGCAAATGCACGAGCTTCAATGAGTCCCACCTTCGCATTCAGCCAGCCAAACTCTTTTGCTAGCGGTTCCATTTCTTCCTTTATAAACGCGTCGCCGGTGTAAAGATGATGTTCGAGCTTGCGCAGGATTTTGCTTCGGCAGGCCCACCAAGCTTTCAAAACGGCTTCTTCCTCTTTCACAGCCTTGAGCATGACAGCGCGTTGCGCGGGTGTGGCCAAACTGTAAAAAGCACGCCCCAGTTCCCCGCGCTGAGCTACGCGCCCACTTGCATACCGCACCGCCACAAAACCAAAAAACTGGGCAGTTTTACCAACTGACAATTTCTCGTTATCCGCCGGGGAACCGCTAAGCCATGCGAACCCCTTGGAATACATCGCCATGCTCACATCTTTTTCGGTTCGCGTTCCGGAATATTCGCTTTGGTTCCAGTTGTTATTACCGGCATTCCTACCCTTTTTTCCTTTGCCTCCCTTCTCTAGCGGCTCGGAGGCTGCAAAAAGTGCTAAGGATAGAACTAAAATTGGAATGCAGTACTTTTTCATTTCTGGGCCTCTCTATTCTAACTATTTTTTTGACCTTTCCTGCCTTTTCCTTTTCCCCCCTTGCCCCCTTTCCCACCTTTGCGGGTAGGTGTAGGTGGCTTATTGGGATGGTATTTTGG
>JAYQQG010000156.1:0-6759 GCA_038145765.1 Verrucomicrobiales bacterium | reverse complement strand
CCACTGGATATAACTGCAACGCCGGTGATTCCAGTGGCAACTCCGCCAAGACATCACCCGTCGCCTCGGCGAGTATCATCAGTTTTTTCCCGTGCTTTTCCACGCCATGCGCACCGTCACCACGCCGCTCCAGCCGCCTACCGCCAAACTCCGCCCATCCCGGCTCCAAGCCACCGCCGTCGGCGCCGACACCATGCCTTTGCATTCCAACACCGTCTTGCCGGTCAACGCCTCCACCACCCACAACCGGCCCTCATCATTCCCCACCACCACCCGTTTCCCATCCGGCGAAAAGGCCACGCACTGCACCCACTTCACCGGGCCTTTTACAGTGAGAGGGGGAGAGGCCGCCGACGCGACTGCCGGGAGCATTGCTAAAAGGAGAATGGTCCTGAGCATCAAACCAACTGCTTGATCGGCGCGGCGTTGGTGATGACGCGTTGGATCTCGGCGGGGAGGTTATTGCGCAGGCGGAGGTTCGGGATGTCGAAGAGCGTGTGCATCACCGTGCCGAGCAGCATGTTGTTGGTGACGAGATCGGCGGCGGGCGAGCTGGCTGTCTTGTCGCTCTGGCCGATCACCTGGCCCATCTTCAGGCCGCCGCCGGCAAAGGCGAGCGTGCACAAACGGCCCCAGTGGTCTCGGCCGCCCTGTTTGTTGATGCGCGGGGTGCGGCCAAATTCGCCGGTGATCACGAGCAGGATTTTTTCGCTGAGGCCGCGGTGTTCGCAGTCCTCGATGAACGCGCTGACCGCCTTGTCCACCGCCGGGCCGAGGATGGGCATGCCGTCGTCGATGCCGAAGGCGTTGCCGTGCATGTCCCAACCGGTGTTGGTGACGGTCACGAAACCGCAGCCGGATTCGCACAGGCGGCGGGCCATCATCATTTGTTTACCGAGCGCCTCGGGCGAAAAGCCGGGGATGGCCTTGCCGTTCTTTTTCTTCTTCGGCAGACGCTTGGGAATCTTGATGTGACCGGTGTCGTACCGCTCCAGCCAGCGCGGGTCTTCGTCGGATAAATCGAACACCTTCGACACACCGCCAAGAATCACGTCGAACGCCTGTTGCTCAAACTCGCTGGCGCTCGCCACGCCGCCGCTGTCGGCAAAACGCTTCAGTTCATCAAGCTGACTCAACAGACCCCGCCGATCCTCAAACCGCCCGTTCGGCAGGTTCAACTTCATGTCATTGAGAATGTCGCTGCCCTTGCTCGGGTCAAACGCTTGGTACGCCTGCGGCAGATCGCCGATGCCCGTGATGCGGCTGGGCACGGCATTAAAGCTCTTGTAACGCTCGCCCATCGCCGCGGGCACCACCAGCGTATTGTTCGGCAGACCGGTCGCGACGTTGTTCAACCCCGCCACGCGCGCGAACAAACTGCCCATGCACGCCTTGGTGGGGTTGCCGCCGGCCGCCACGAGGGCTGCGGCGCTGGCATGGCTGCCGTTGCCGTGGGCGAAACTGCGCACCACCGCCATTTTGTGTGCCAGCTTGCCGAGCATCGGAAAATGACTGCCGAAGGTGACGCCCGGTAAACTCGTCTTGGTCTCCCCGAACATCGCGCGATACTCGCTCGGCGCGGACATTTTCGGATCAAACGTCTCGATATGCGTCGGCCCGCCCTGCAGGTTGAGCATCACCACGCTTTTGCCGGTAAGGATGTTGTCGCCCTCACCCGCCGCCGCGTTCGTGGCCAGCAATTGCGGCAGCGTCAACCCGCCCAATCCCAGCGCCCCCACGCGCAAAAACTCGCGTCGACTGGCGCCCTCGCAATTGTGAACGGATTCGTTGGACGTAATGCTGAGCATGGTTTGATTCCTTTCCTTAAGTCTGACGGACCTGCCCGAAAAAAACATCAAAAAATGCCACAATTTAACCCCACCAACTTTCGCAGCCTTGCCACGTGGACTGGGATGGTTTTGAACAGGCTAAAGTATTCTTCGTACTCAAACGCCAAATAAGTCTGCAAATGCGTTCCCGTCACTTCACAATCACCATGGCCGGCCGGGTGGCGGCGCGGGTGCCATCGGCCCGCTGGCCCACGGCGTAGAGCACACGCAACCCGGGCGACAGTTTGATGTCCTTCAACTCCCACGGAGCCGCGGTCGCCGTTCCCAGTGATTGATCTCCATCAAAGTACTTCACCTGAGTATAGTCACCTTTCATTTTCACCGCGAACAGGTGTCCCGCCTTGGCATCCAGATAACCGCCGTAACCCAGACCGCACAATCCACCGCCGCCCCATTGGTTGTTGATCTTTGCATAGACGCGGCGCGGGCCCATGATCTCGAGGTCGGTGCAGGCCGAATGATACGCCCGCCAGCTGGCGGCTGCGTAGGCGTCTGGCATCCAAACCGGATGTTTGGCCTTGAGCCCGTCGGTTGCCGTGGCGATCGGGTTCCAGCCGCTGATGGGATCAAAATCCCCCACCCATCCCCGCGCACGTGCCACGGGTTTGAGGGGCACAGGTTGCCCGATCGCTGGCATTTTATCCGGCAGACGCAGGGCGATGCAGCGGTCCAGGAAGAACATGAAAAAGTTAAACTTCGAATAGATGCCGTGCCCGTGGCCATAGGTGGAGGCGCGGCAACTTAGGTCCGCGGGGAATTTCTCATCGGCCCGGTACGAGCGCACGCCTTCGCGGAGATCTTTCTTGGAGGCTTCCCACGCGAAGGCAAACGGCACGTTCTGCGTCAGCTCCGGATATTGCCGAAGCCGGTTGGGAAAGGAATCGGCCCAGGCCAGCACGCGCTTGGGCGCCCGCGCATACAGATCAGCGCACATGCGCGAGCCGTTCTGCCCCAGCCAACCCACGATCGGCACCGTGCTTAACTCGGGATGGCCGGTGGTCCGGCTGGCCTGATCCAGGTAGCGCAGCAACAGCCCCATGTTTTCCATTTCATGCCCGAGCTTAAAGCGGCCGTTGCGTTTGTCGTTCACGCCCAGATCATACTCAAAAGGCCATGGCACGGTGACTAATGCAAAATTCCAAAGATTCGCCAGTTCGCGCGGGTCGCCACTATGAAACACAAAGCAGGCGAACACCCCGCGCACCGGTTCCTTGCCCCTTGGCAAGTAAAGATGGATCCGATCCTTGATGTCGCGCACCTCACGCCAGGTGGGTTTGCCGTCCAGCTGATTCACCGGCAGCCAACCCGGCGGAAACGCTTCGGCTGCGCGCACGTTTGAAATCCCTGCCCAAAACAGGGCCCCAAAAATCATCCATCGGATCAGACCTAACCGGTTACTCATGAACCGAGCTTCCCGCTGGGCTGAACGGATGTCAACGCCTCAAGCCAGCAGCTCCGGCAGAGTAGTTTTCTGTTCAGCGGCAGGAAGCTGCAGATCAATTTGACCGAACCCGTCACGGGGATGACCAGCGGCGTGGAGGAAGGTGGTGTAGAGACTGCCGAGCGTGCGGTTGCCGGGTTGGCCGTAGGTGGGGTAATGGAGGTAGCGACCGGTCTTGATGCGGCCGCCGAGGTTGCCCACGAGCACCATCGGAAAGTTGGTGTAGTTGGCGTGGTGCTGGTGGCCGGAATCACTGAGGAACACGATCAGGGTGTTGTCCAGCATGTTGCCCTCGCCTTCCGGCACGGCGTGAAGTTTCTTGGCAAGACCGGCGATGAGGTTGAGTTGGCATTGGCGAACGATGTTCCGGGCGCCCGCGCCATCGGTGCCGTCGGCGAAATTAGTGTCGCGGCCTTCCTTGTAATCGTCGGCGAGATGCCCGATGCCGTGCAGGGTTTTCTCACCCAACCCCAGACCGTGATAGCGGCCGCCGAGATCGTCGGCATCAAAGGTGATTACGTTGGTAAGTCCCGCAATGAGGGCGGCGGCGGCCAGATCGAAGTGAGCCTCCAAACGATGCGTCTCGATGGGAGAGGTGAATTTGTCGGTGATAGCGGGAATGTGCGTGCGTGTGCTGTCGTCCAGCTTGGCGAGTTTCACCTGACGATCGCGCAGCGACTCAAAACCGTGCAGGTAATGATCGAGCTTTTCCTTCTCGGAAGCTGAGAGCGTCTTCTTCACGCGGCGGACCTCCTCAACCATGAAATCGAGCAGGTGCCGGTCCAGCGCGCTGGCGGCTTTCATTTGGTCGTTCTTGGCAAGACCGCCGAAGAGTTCCTTGTACGCCAGTGTGGGGGAGCAATAAAACGGCAGCGTCTTGCCGCGGCCCGTGGCGGACACGCGTGGATGGGCGATGATGTCATTGGTGCCGCCCATCTTGAAGCCGAGGTGCGAAAAAATCGCGGGCATGGCCTTGGCCAACGCGCCGTCCACAGTTTCGGCAGCGGGCGGAGCACCATTGTCCGAGCGATAGGCGCCAAGCGTGCCAAAGTTGGCCCCATGCGGATCACTCACGCCACCGGCCTTGCCGGAAAGATCGTTGATGAGGGTGACGTATGGTTTCAGCGGCTCCAGCCCGGCCATTGTCGGGTGCAGCTTGTGCTTGGCGAGGGGTGCCTCATAAAACTTCTCCTGCTTGTGGCGATTCTTACCGTGCTCCTCCAAGCCCTGCGGCATGATGCCCCATGGGCGCAGGCCGTTGGCGCGCACGACGAACACAAACCGCTTGGGCAACGCCGCCCCCTCGGCCCGCAGACGCTGGGTGATTCCCTGCAACAGCATCCCGCCGATGGCGAGGCCGGTGCCCTTGAGCATGTCACGTCGATTCAGCATGATTAATTTTGTTTCGGTTCCGGTGAATCTTTGCGCATCAGAAACGAGTCGGAGGTCAACAGGCTCACGAGCAGTTCCTTGAAGCTGCCGTTGTGCTGCACGTAGGCGCGGTCGGCGGCGATGAGTGTGGGCGAATCGTCGAGGGTTTCGTTGCGACCCATCCAGTAGCGGAAAGCGTGCCGGACGAAGGATTGCCGAACCCGCTCGCTCCGGGCCAAGCGATGCACCAGATCGTGGGCGTCTTTGACGGGACCGTCGAGGTCGGGATCGCCCGTGCCGGTGAGGTGACCGGTGGTGTTGATCGGGCGCGTGGTGAATTGGACGGCGGGCTGCTTGCGTTGTTGGCTGCGCTTGATGCGTTCCAATCGCTCGAAATGGGTGCCGGCAATCTTGTCGTCCTGATCAAAATAAAATTCCGCGCGATAGCGGCCGAAGTCGTCGAAGGCCTCAAACGGCAAACCCAGCGGGTTCATCTTTTTATGGCAACGCCAGCAGGTCTCGGTGGTGGTTTTGTTGAGCCGCTCGCGTAGCGTCTTGTGAGGGTCATCCCGGAGGGCGGCGTCCACGCCGATGGGGATTTCCGGAATGGTGTCGGCCAGCAGATGCTCGCGGATCCATTTGCCGCGCCGGATCGGATCGGTGTCAAAATTGCCGCTGTGGGCCACGAGCCACGCGGGGTGTGTCAACATCCCCGCGCGGTACGGTACGGGGAACGGCTGCTCCACCGGGTAGTCCCAGGTCTCGCGAGCGAAATTATAGGCACTGTAATACTCGCCGCCGCGATACCCGCCGAGCACGGGCGTGAGCCCTTTGGCCAGCTTGGCGAGTTGGGCGGAGTTTTTGTTGGGGTTCTTGCGAATGTCCTCCAGCTTTCGTTTGGCGCGCTTTTCGTCGGCGTAATGGACGACCATTCGGTTCGAGGTAAGCAGCTCCTTGAGCACCTGCCGGTCCTGTTCCAGCACGGACAACACGAACAGGTCGGCGTCCTTGAAGAGAAACTTCGGCTTGTGGTTGGCGTTGCGTCCCTTGTCCTTGAACACGTCGAACACGTGATCGTAGCCGAAGAACTGGCGGAAGAACCGTAGCACGCGCGGGTTGGGGCAGGCGTCGACGTGTTTCTCGAAGGTGTGGTTGATCTCGTAGCTCCAGTACGGTCGCGTATCGGCCTCCAGCAATCGGCGCGCCTCCCGTTCCACGTCGGTCTTGGTGGACAAACGCCCTTCCCGAACGGCCTTGAGCAGCGGTTCGTCCGGCGGGGAATCGGTCAGGGCGTAGGCGAGGGCAAATGCGATCTCGCGCGGCGCCAGCATGCGGCGGCCATCGGGTTGCTGGGGGCCCAGGCCCATTTCCTGTCGGTACACGAATTCCGGCGAAAGAATGAGCGCCGTGAGGAAGGTCTCCAACCCCGCGGTGGCACCGCCAATCTCGATGGCTTGCTTCAGGAAGCCATGGGCGTGCCGCTGCACTTCCGCCTCGGTCGGCTCCCGGTACAGCATCAATTGAAATGCCCGACGCACGGCTTCTGTTCGCAGGGCCTCGCTCGGGATTCCTTCGGCATGAACCAATTCATCAAACTCCCGCCAACGCGGTTTGCCCGAATGTTCCCGGCGCGACCGATCGACCTTGCCGTCCTTGCCGCGCGGAAACTCCAGCGGTCCGCGGGCCAGCGCGGCAACGTAATTGGCCGCGTTAATGCGCAGGGCGGTGATCGTCGATTCGTTGGCCAGCAACAGGCCATAATCCTGAAAGCCGTGACCGCCCTTCGGCGCGAACGGGCTGTTGCCTTCCTGCAACCTGAGCAGATTCTCGAAACGTCGGTGAATCTGCGGGCTCTTGCGCCACAAACGCGACGGCGACCACGCCGGCCCCTTATGTTCGCCGCTGAACAACGCCTCGTGATCGACGCGGTTACCGAACTCCGGCCGGTTCAAGCGGGCGTCATCCGGTCCGCGACCAATCTTCTTCAACTCCGTCTTAATCCATGCCGCCACCTGTTGGCGCTGCGCCTTGGGCGGTTGGCGCTCGGCCTTTTCCGGCGGCATGTCGCCGATGGACAGCATCTCCAGCGCCTTTTCC
>JAYQQG010000155.1:0-6937 GCA_038145765.1 Verrucomicrobiales bacterium | reverse complement strand
GTTGGGAGCCCTTCCTGAAATGTCGAGCCGAACTTACCCGCCCTATGGCGGCTTAAAGCGACCAGCCGGGGCGATATTGGTGGCGGATCAACCGGTCTGCCTCAGGCATTCCCTTCACCTTCATGGATTTCCAATCCCAATCCAGTTTCACATTGCCCAGCCGGTGCGACACGATCCCCAGCAAGGGGCACTCGCTTAGTGGCCCAGCATAGCTGAAATCGCTCCCACATCGGCCACCATCCAGACAGGCTTTCACCCATTCGGCATGATGCCCAATCGAATCCGGAATGCTTTTGGCCGGCGGCTTGAATTCCTTAAACCGTTCTTCCGGCATCAAACGATGAGACCCGTAATTGGAAAACAGATTCCCCTTTTCTCCTATAAATAAAACGCCGCTCTTCCACTGTTTGCGTTGGGCTTCGGTGAGCAATGGCGGCCGTTCACGGCCTTGGTACCAGACCAACTTGACCGGGGGCAGTTTGCCGCGATCCGGGTAGGTGTACTCCACCCGCATGGTTTCGGTGACGCGCTCCTTTCGCGCCTGGCCCACTTGGGAATGAACCGTGAGCGGGTGCTTGAGATCCAGCGCCCAATGGGCCAAATCGGCATAATGGCACCAAAAATCCGACAATGTTCCGCCGCCAAACTCCCAAAAATGCCGCCAATGAAACGGGGCATACTCCTTACGGAACCGCCGGTAAGCCAATGGCCCCAACCAAAGGTCGTAATCCAGATCCTTGGGAATCGGGGCATCCTCGGGCGATAAGCCAATGTTGCCATACTGTGCTCCAGCCCAAACATGAACTTCACGCACTCCGCCGATGGCCCCGCTTTGTACCAGCTCCACCACGCGCCGATAATTGGTGCCGGAATGAATCTGATTTCCCATTTGCGTGACCCGCTGGTGCTTGGCCGCTGCGTCGCTGAGCGCCCGTACTTCGGTCACCGTATGCGCCAATGGTTTTTCGCAATAAAGATGCCGCCCACTAATCAGGGCACTCACCCCCACAACCGCATGCGTGTGATCCGGCGTGCTGCACACCACGGCGTCCAAATCTTTCCGTTCCAACATCCCGCGAAAATCCCGGTAACGCCGGGCGTCAGGATATTGTTTGGCTGCCGTGGCTAGGTTTTTCAAATCCACATCACACAATGCGGCGATATGCGCGCGCTTCTCGGCCGCCACCCCGCGCAGGTTGCTCCCGCCGCGGCCAGCCACCCCCACCACGCCGACATTGAGTTTTGCATTGGCCCCAAGGACATTGCCCACATAGGGAAACGCCACCGCGGCGGTGGCCGTCTTCAAAAAGGATCGGCGTGTGGTGGAGTTCATTTGATTTCGCGTATGTAAATGTTGCGGAAAAACAAGGGGCTGCCATGTGCCTGCAATTCGATTGGCCCGGTTGCCGGCAAGGGATCACCCTGTTTCCAATAATTTTCCAACGGCGTGTTTTTCACAACGAGTTGCCCATTTAAATAGACGTGCACCCGGTCCTCAATCATCAATATTCGAAACCGGTTCCAATCGCCCACAATCCGGTCGGCCTTCACAAGGGGTTCGTTGAGCGCGTTCTTGTTGTTGAACAATGCCCCACTGCCGGATGCCGCCAATGGATTATCATCCCCGCGCGGATCCCAAATCTGCACCTGAGGATTACCGCGCAAGTACACGCCGCTGTCTCCCTTCGGCCCAATCTTCCAATCCAACCACAGTTCGTAGTTCCCGTAATCCTCACGCACCGTACTGAGGCTGCCCCCCTGCCCGTCAAACCGCAATTCGCCCTCATCCACCCGCCAATGGCCAAGCATTAGTTCATTGGCCTTCGCCTGTTGCAGCACGCGTTCTGCATCATCCAACGCAGCGCGTTTGGCCGGATCATTATTCGGCTTAGCCAATACGCCCTGCCAATTGGCCAGCGATTTCCCGTCAAACAAGGGTTCAAATCCGTGCGGATGCTTGTTGTTGAGCTGCACCTTGGCCAAGGGCTTGATCCGGATGTTTCGAAAGTATACCTCATCATTGTGCCCAAGAAACCCAATGTGACCGCGTTCACGCAGTAAACCGGGGTGCTTCAACAGAATGGCGGCGTCCTTGATCTCGTTCAGGTTTACATCTTGAATGACCCGGCCATTGAGGCGCACCACGATCCTTCGGCCAATCACCTGCACCTCCTGCTCGTTCCATTCGCCGACCGGCCGTTGCGCATTCAAGACGCGGGGCGCGGCCACGTTGTACACCGCGCCGTGAAATTGTTCCGGGCGCAATTGTTTTTGATAGCGTTCCTCGGCATTGGCATTATCCAGAATCTGCAACTCGATTCCTTCGTATGCCAATCCCTTGCCTTGCATGGGAAGGCGGATCCCCAATCCGTTATTTGCGCCATAGGTCAGCTTGAATTGAAACCGCAGAATGAAATCATCGTATTCCTCCTCAGAAAGCAGAAAACCGCCCGCCCCTTTTGGGCAATAGATGGCCGGGGCGGCAACAGCTCCTTCCACCAGATTGGTTACGGCAAAGCCACCGCCCTTCGGATTGACCACTGTCCAGCCCTTTAAAGATTGGCCGTCAAACAGCTCGCGAAAGCCGGTTTCATCGGGTGGCGCGGTTTGGCATCCGGTAACTGCCAGTAGACAGATGGTCAAAACGAGGTAGATTGACTTTAGAACCCTTTGAGCAAGAACAACGGACTGCGTCGGTGGCATGCTTCGTTTGTAACGCCCTCACCGCAGGCGTCAAAGCCGAATTACCCCAAAATTTCACACCTCACACGGAACAACTTGCAGGGTTAAAGGTTGCCTATTGTCTCAAAAACGTCAACATACCGCCAATGAAACTTCGCTTTGCGTTCACAATATTTCTAGCCCTCGGGCTCGTGCCGCTCCATGCCGAACTCACCAAGGAGCAATGCGGCCGCATCACGAAGACGGTCGGCCAGATCATTGGGCAAATCCATTACCGGCAAACGCAACTGAATGATGAAATCTCGCAGCATCATCTGAAGAATTACCTGAACGCCCTCGATTTCGGCCACATGATATTCCTGCAAAACGATGTGGATCAATTTGAGAAACTGTACGGCACACGCCTGGATGATCAGGTGCGCTTCGGCAGTCTGCGACCGGCCCACCAGATTTTCCAACGTTATCTCGAGCGCCTCGCTGAACGCCAAAAGAATGTCACGGCCCTATTGCAAGAGCCGATGGATTTTTCCAAGGAAGAATCCTTCAACCCCGTCCGAGATAAAAAACCTTGGCCTAAAACTGCCGCCGAAGCCAATGAACTATGGCGCAAGCGCATCAAGTTTGAGCTCCTTGCCGACCGTCTCACCATGGTCAAGGACGGCGAGAAACCGGACCCCAAAAAGATCCAGGACTCCATCGGCAAAATTCAACGCCGCTACGAGCGCCTTTTAAAAACCATGAAAGCCTATGAAGAGGCTGAAATTCTGGAACTCTATCTCAGCTCGCTCACCCGTGCCTATGATCCCCACTCAGATTACATGAGCCCGCATGAAACGGAGAATTTCAAAATCAACAGCATCGACATGCAGCTCACCGGCATCGGTGCCGTGCTCCAGGCCGATGACGGCTACACGAAGATCGTCCGCATTATGCCCGGCGGCCCGGCCAATCGCAGCAAGCTGATCCACGCCAACGACCGCATTATCGCCGTGCAAAACCCTGGGGACAAGGAGGCCACCGATATTCTGGACATGAAACTCGACAAGGTCGTTTCCCTCATTCGCGGCAAGAAAGGGTCGGTCGTCAAGCTTACCATCATCCCGGCGGGCACGGACGAACGCAAAGTCATCAGCATCACGCGCGATGTCGTGAAGCTCGAAGATCAGCTCGCCAAAGGCCATATCATCGAACGCCAACGGGACGGCAAACGCGAGAAACTCGGCGTGATCAAGCTGCCCGGTTTCTACGACAAATGCTCCGACCATTGCCGCGTTTTACTGGAACGGTTCGCCAAGGAAAAAGTGGACGGCGTGGTGCTGGATCTTCGCCATAATGGCGGCGGCATTTTGCAGGAAGCCGTCAATTTAGCCGGATTGTTTATTACCCGCGGGCCGGTGGTGCAAATTAAAGATTATCGAGGCCGCCAACGGGTGATGAGCGATGTCAACGTTAAGGTCACCTATGACGGCCCGCTCGTGGTCGCCGTCAGCCACCTGAGCGCCTCCGCCTCTGAAATTGTCGCAGCCGCATTGCAGGATCACGGCCGCGCTGTTGTGGTCGGCGGCAAATCCACCCACGGCAAAGGAACCGTTCAGCAACTCCTGCCCCTCAATCGTTCCTTCATCGCCAATCTTGCCGAGGATTCCGGCCAATTGAAATTTACCATTTCGAAATTTTACCGAATCAACGGCGCCACCACCCAGCGCGACGGGGTCGTGCCAGATATCGTCTTGCCTTCCATCATGGATTACCTCGGCACCAGCGAAGGCGAGCTTCCCCGAGCCTTGGAAGCCGACCGCATCGCGGAGGCCGAATATGATTCCCTTGATCAAGTCAGCGCCTTCTTTACCTCGCTGCGACGCGCCTCCACCAAGCGGATCAAAAGCGATCAGGATTACCGATACATTTTGGAAGACATTGCCCGGGCCAAAGATCGAAAGGAGAATCCCAGCATATCCCTCAACGAAACCGCCCGCCGCAAGGAACGCGCCGATAACAAAGCCCGGATTGAGGCCCGCAATCAGGAACGCATCGAGCGTCCGCTTCCCGAGGAAACCTATTTCGAGATCGACGTCAAAGCCGCCCAGGCCAATCAACCCCTCAAAAAACTCGATCCGCCCAAACCGAAACAAGAATCCACCGAAGAGAATCCCACGCCTCCCGAAGAGCTCAACACCTTCAGTTTGGACCCCGAATTACGCGAAACCCTGCATATTCTGAGCGATTACGTCATTTTAAACAAAAAACTGGCCGGAAATTAGCCAATTTTTTGGGTAACCCTTTCCGCCGTTTACCGTCTATCAATACGACAGGCCAACATTTTGGCACTGGATTTGCTTAGAATTTGCCAAGAAGCTGGTTTGACTGGAGACACAGAATTAAGGATAATTCGGCAGAAAACGGACGTTAACCCCAAGCGAGCATGAATCTCCGCGCCATCATTTTATGTACACTCTTGTTTGCCTATTCGGCAATCAGTCAGGGGATTCCTCGCTTTCTTTGGACCCCAGTGGTGCGCCCCTTTGACTGGCGGCCGGCTTACGGGAATAACGCCTTTAATCCCGACAAGAACGGTTCCACCGATACCACCGGCGCAAATGGAACGAATCTGGATCAGGATTCAACGGTCAAATGGAATTCGCTGACCTCGCTAATCGAATTTAACTCCACGCAAACCGTCACCATTGGCAGCGAAGCCAATAAGCGGGTGACGCGATGGAACAGTAATTCCACCCAAAATTCCACCAACCCAAACCTCCGGTTGATCACCCCCACCGACACCAATAACACCGCACTCAAGATCCAGTATTTTTCCGCGCCTCAACGGCGTATGATTGATGACCGCAACTCCTCAGAAAGTTACCTGATTTACAGCTCCAACCCGCTCGTGAGCCCAACGGTCCGCAGCAGCTACAAGGGGTACACCATCACAGCGGCAAACCTAGTTGGGCCTCGCAACGTGACCACCCACGCCCAAAGCGGCAACTGGACCCAGCGCGACTACTGGTACGAATTCACCATGACCTCAGATGGCCGCGTCGGATTGGAAGGCACCAAAACCTTCACCGTGGCGGGAGTCCCCACTGCAGCATTTGTCAACGAACAACGCCTACTGGGAAACACCGTTGAACTCGAACCGCCTCTTTCAAGTAGTTTTGCCGGATTTTTTGGCGGGGCATCTTACAACACCATGGCCAATCTTTGTATTGATCCGGCTGATATCACGGTTGGTGAAATGTTCCGGTTTACCCGAGCAGTGAGCGGTTCAGACCCGAACTGGGTGGTGAACCCGCTCATTCCCACCGCCACGCGTCTGGCCATTGTGGGTGACAACACCTCCAGTCTGCCTCGTTATCAACGGCAAAACATGTATTCCACCACCCGCTTTTTCGGGAATTTTTTCATCACTCCCGGAGTCGTTGCCAATAACCAATCCAACACGGGCAACTCCGGAACGTTCGGGCCCAACGACCCCATCACCACCCTTTCCAGCACGCGCAGCATCAACGCCATCATGCAGATGGGTGATCTAACACGCAAACTTAGGATTCTCAACCGCCTGCCCCATCTTGGCCCCGATTACCTCTTTATCAACGTAGTCACCCCCAACATTACTGTGGGCCCCAACACCGTTCCCAATATCACTCAGTAACTCGCCAAGGCTGGGCGTTCATCCAACCGCACACAAACCGCTTCAGTGTGGCCACCAAATACCTTGCCCGCCTCGCACCGCAAAGGTAAGTTCGCGCCCGTGCCAGTGTAGCTCAGTTGGTAGAGCAATTGTTTCGTAAACAATAGGTCACCGGTTCAAGTCCGGTCACTGGCTCCATTCATCTTATGAAAGCGTTCATCCCCCTGATCGCCGCTGCGTGGATCCCCGTTCTCATCGCCGCCCCCACTCCACCGAAATCGCCTGACCCGCGAATCACGATCGAACTGGTGGCGGCCACACCCGATATTGTGACACCGACAGGCATCAGTATTGACGCCAAAGGGCATGTGTTTGTTATCGAAAACCACACGCACTTCCCGCTGAAAGACTACACCGGCCTCAAGCATGACCGGGTCCTGATGTTTACCCGCACGGCAGATGGCAACCATCAGCGTTCAGTCTTCTTCGAAGATTTCCGGATTGGCATGGATCTATTGGTGAGCAAGGACGGATGGGTTTATATCGCCGAACGCAGCCGCATTCTTAGAGTCCGCGATACCGACAACGACGGCAAGGCCGACCAAACCGAGGATATCGTAAAGC